>JBBQTY010000118.1:0-12770 GCA_038234445.1 Lysobacterales bacterium | reverse complement strand
CCGGCATTTGCCGAGGCGATGCCAACAATCAGGCTGGCTGTCGAGACGATGCCGTCGTTGGCGCCGAGCACGCTCGCGCGCAGCCAGCCCACGCGATCCGATCGATGCGATTCAAGATCATGTTTCAGCACACAAGCTCCCCCTTAAACGGACCGGAAAACACTGTCGCACGTTTCGTCATCAGAAACGGATATTCAACTGCCGCATGAGCTTTCCTGCCAGCCACGCCGGGCCGATCAAAAGATAGGCCAGATCCGTGAAGAACGAGGGGCGTGCACCCTCGATGATGTGACCAATGAACTGGCCAATCCAGGCGACAATGAACACGCCCACCGCGACCCACAGTAAATGGGTCGGCCCGATGCTGTGAAAAAGCCATTCGGTGAGCAATCCGAAAGCCACGAAGACGATCAACATGGCGGCCCCAATGGGCCTGGACATACGCCAATAGAACGCGAATGCGCCAATCATCGCCATGCCACACCAGAAACCCGGACGGCCGAGCGATGCATGGACCGGAATCACCCAGAGTGTGGCGATCACCGACCACAGGATAGCCGGCACGCAGATCCAATGGATGATTCGATTGAGCGGGTTCTTGTGATCCTTGCTGTACTCACCAAACCATTCGTTGACACTACGCATGCAGATTCTCCAGTCAAAGCCTGTCGTGCAAGCAATCAATCCAGGCGAACGTCCGCAAGGCGATACAGAGCCTCGGCGTACTTCGCCGCTGTTCCGGCGAGGACATCAGCGGGGATCGAAGGGCCCGGAGCCTGCTTGTTCCAGTCCAGCGTTTCGAGGTAATCGCGGACGAACTGCTTGTCGTAACTCGGCGGGCTGATGCCGATACGGTACTGATCGGCCGGCCAGAAACGTGACGAGTCAGGCGTCAGCATTTCGTCCATCACATACAGGATGCCATCGGCGTCGGTCCCGAATTCGAGCTTCGTATCGGCGATCAGAATGCTGCGCTCTGCCGCGTACCGGGCGGCAAACTGATAAATCACAAGCGTCGCCGTGCGGACTTGCTCAGCCAGCTCGCGACCAACCTGATTGGCGACAACATCGAAAGCGACATTCTCATCATGGCCGCCGACCGCGGCCTTGGTGGATGGCGTGAAGATCGGCTCGGGCAATTGTTCCGCTTGGCGCAGGCCTTTGGGCAGAACAATGCCGCAAAGCGAGCCATTCACCTGATAGTCCTTCCAGCCCGAACCAATCAAATAACCACGCGCGATCGCCTCAAATGGCACTGGCTTGAGGCGCTTGCTGATAACGCTTCGACGCGCATAAAGCGCCGTGTCGATACCCGCTGGAAGGGCGGTCTCGGGAGCCTCGTGGGTCAGGTGGTTCGGAATCAAATGTTCGGTTTGCGAGAACCAGAAGTTCGACATCTGGGTCAGCATCTCGCCCTTGCCCGGCACCGGATCAGGCAGCACCACATCAAATGCGCTGAGGCGATCGGTAGCAACGATCAACAACCGGTTCTCAGACAGCGCGTAGACATCGCGAACCTTGCCGCGGTGAATCAGTTCGAGTCCGGGAAGGTCAGATTGAAGCAGGGTGGAAGGCACAGGCAGGTTCCAGACGGGCGATGAACCTCAAGTTTAACCCGGACGTTCGCAACCAGGCGTTCGCCCGCCCAGCACCACCCCGCAATCCATCGAAATATCCCGGTTAAGCGCAGCGCAACGATCAGGCCATGTAAAATCATCGGCCCCGCCGCTTCAGGTTTATTGAATGCCTCACTCCAGACTGTCCGACAACGCAGCGCTTGCGCTCGGCGACAGCCAGCAAAGCTTCATGATCGATGGCCATGGCGAAGTCAGCATCGCGATCATCATGGGCCAACAAATGCGCAGGCGTTCGACGACGTGAGCATCATCGGCAAGATCGTTGGCGCCGTCCTCGGCCTGCTCGTATTCCGCAATTTCTTCGGCATGATGATTGGCGTATTCGTCGGCCACATGTTCGATCTGAGTACGGCGCAGTCGCGACGCCCGGCACACGCAACCTCGTTCATCGAGCCGCTGTTCGCTTTCGCCGGCGCGCTGGCGAAATCCGATGGCCGCGTTTCGGAACTCGAGATTCGTGCCGCCGAGGCGTTGATGAACCGCCTGCGCCTCGACGCCGATCTTCGCCGCATGGCAATCGAGCAATTCAATATCGGCAAGGCGCCCGAATTTGACGCGACTCTGGCCGTGGCGAACTTGCGCGCATGGACCCACGGAAGGCGCGATCTCGCCTTCCTGTTGCTCGACATGCTGCTCGATCTTGTCTATGCCGAAGGCACGATTGTCGCCAACAAGCTCGGAATGGTGCGTCAACTCTGCGCGGCACTCGGTGTCAGCGATGCCGAACTCGCTGCGGTCACGGCGATGAAGGGCTATGGCGCGCAGTATCAGTATCAACGAGGACCACAGCCAGGCTGGGCCGGTCAGCAGCAGCAACGTCCACGAAACACAGTGTCCGCCGTCGATCCCTACGTGGTCCTCGGCATCACCCAAGAAGCCGATCCGCGCGACATCAAGCGCGCCTATCGCAAACTCATGAGTCAGCATCATCCGGACAAGCTCGGCAACGTCCCTGACGATCTCAAGCAGCGCGCCGAATCCCGTGCGCGCGAAATCAATGCGGCTTACGAGCGCATCAAGAGCGAGCGCGGGTTTACCTGATTTCACAAAATACAGATAAAACTCTATAAACATTGCGGCAAATATGGTAAATAATGCATGAAGGTGTTGGGATCGCATCGTCCCATTCGATAGAGCGTTCGCCATGGCCAGAATCCTGATTCCCTTGCCTCGCCGCGACGCCGATCCTTCCGAGGTCTCGGTGAGTTGGCGAGTGCTTCGGGAGTGCGGTCACGAAGCGATATTCGCCACGCCTGATGGGCAGACGGCGGAGACCGACGAGATCATGCTCAGCGGTATCGGACTCGATCCCTGGGGCTGGATGCCCGGGTTGAGGCGACTGCGTTTGATCGGCTTGTTGCTACGCGCGAATGCCAATGCGCGTCGTGATCATGCCGCGATGCAAGGCGATGAGGCTTTACGCAAGCCGCTGCGCTGGGACGAGCTCGATGCGAGTGCATTCGATGGCCTGCTCCTGCCTGGTGGCCATCGCTCGCGCGGCATGCGCGAGTATCTGGAGAGTCCATTGCTGCAATCGCTGGTCGCGGACTTCTTCTCGTCAGACGCGCCGGTCGCGGCAATTTGCCATGGGGTGTTGCTTGTCGCTCGCAGCCAAGCGCGAGATGGACATTCGGTGTTGCATGGAAAGCGCACAACGGCGCTGACCTGGTCGCTCGAATACAAGGCCTGGGCCATCGCACGGATTACCCGCTTCTGGGATCCGGGCTACTACCGAACCTACCGAGAAAATTCCTTCCAGCAACATGGCTATATGTCGGTGCAACAAGAGGTGACGCGCGCCCTTGCGGATTCCGCCGACTTTGTCGACGTGCCACACGATGCTACCGACTATCGGCGCAAGACCAACGGGCTCGCCCGAGACAGCGACGATGATGCGTCGCCGGCCTTCGTCGTGCGAGACGGCAACTATCTGTCGGCGCGCTGGCCCGGTGACGTGCATTGTTTCGCCCGCGCGTTCTCGGCCGTTTTCGCTGCGCCTCGTAGTGAGGCGAGCGTTCGGTGAAGGCGTCGTGTCGTGGGCGCACTTGGCTGTGACGCTGGTTCGACGTGAACGGGAAACTTTCGATCGAGATGACCGCGGTCGCATCCGATAACACGGGTTGTGATGGTCAGTTCCACACGCGGATGTGCAAGCCGCCGCCGCTTCGCACGAACAGATTGTCGCCAATGGATGCGACCGGGCTTGTTCTTGCCGCAAACTTGGCCGAGCATCGCGCCATCCCCGCTGGCTATTGTTGAATCCCATGTCCAAATCTTCCTGCGTCATCGCTCCTTCGATTCTTTCAGCCAACTTCGCCCGACTTGGCGAAGAGGTCGACGCGGTTATCGCGGCCGGCGCGGACTGGGTACATTTCGACGTGATGGACAATCACTATGTGCCGAACCTGACGATCGGCCCGCTGGTTTGCGAAGCGCTGCGCAAGCACGGCGTGACCGCACCCATTGATGTGCATCTGATGGTCAAGCCGGTTGATCGCATCATTCCGGATTTCGCCAAGGCCGGAGCGAGCCTGATCAGCTTTCATCCGGAAGCATCCGAGCACATTGATCGAACGATCCAGCTGATCCATGCAGAAGGCTGCAAGGCGGGTCTCGTGTTCAATCCGGCAACATCGCTGAGCTACCTCGATTACGTGCTCGACAAAGTCGATCTGATCCTGATCATGTCGGTCAATCCTGGCTTCGGTGGGCAGAGCTTCCTGCCTTCGGCGCTTGAAAAGCTCCGTCTTGCGCGCGAGCGAATCGATCGCAGCGGTCGCGACATCCGGTTGGAGATCGATGGCGGTGTGAAGATAGACAACATTGCCGAGATCGCACGCGCGGGTGCCGATACGTTTGTCGCCGGCTCGGCGATCTTTGGAAAGCCCGACTACGCGGGCGTAATCGCGTCGATGAAACAGGCGGTGGCCGCAGCCTGATTGTTTTTGATTGGGTTCCTCGTTGGTCAAGGTTTGTCAACCGGTTCGGGCTCGTCATACCGGCGCAAAGCGGAAGCGTTTTACAACAGGCGTATTGCTGGGCATCCAGCGGCTTTGTGTTTCCAAATACGCGTTTTCGTCGCGCAGCATCCCTCCCGTTTTCACTCGCCTCAACCCGCTCGTCGCCCCTGCGCAGGCAGGGGCCCAGTGCCTCTGCTCGTGAATCCTTTTTTTGTGCACGCTCCTACGTCGCGCGGCATCCCTGCCTTTTTTCACTCGCCTCCGGCGAGCGAGTGTCTTCTCTTTGCGTGGCCAAAGAGAAGGCACCAAGAGAAGGCCACCCCACACTCGCGCCTTGCGCACAGTCCCTGTGCTCCAGGTCCGCGAGCCTGCTACGGGGTTCGCCGACAGTCCATCCATGGACTGGCGTCGAACTGGCCCACATCGTGTGGGCCATCCTTCGGACTTGTCCGGCAACTGCTCCATGCGTTGCTCTCGACCGCTTGTTCCCGACGCGGTTCTACCGCATCCATCCATGAATGCGTACCTCCTGCATCGATGCAGTCGCCTTCGCAGGCTCGCCGCGATCGAGGGGGCCCCGATAGCGCGCATCGTGCGCGCCAAATGCAAAGCCAAAGCCGGAAACTGCTTCGTCTTGGCTGCGCAGGCGAGGGATGCCGCGCGACGCCAGAAGAGCCAAAGGGCTCTGGGCTAATGCCTCCGAAGGGACAGCAAGCGATTGAGCCGCCGCGCCAGCCCGTTGGTCAAGTCAATGTCGCACTTCACGCTAGCCGAATCAAAACGAGAGAGCCACGACCCATGCCTTCCGACCCTCGGGATTCACGGCATCAGCCGTTAGAATTGCGAATTCCGTTGTAGTTGTGGGGTGTTCTGATGCGTTTTCCTGTTGCCATCGCTGCATTCCTGATCGGTGCGGCTCCGTTGGCTCATGCGCTGCCGTCGGGCAATTCCCGTTTGCTGCGCTTTCCCGACATCTGCGACAACGCGATCGCGTTTGTCCAGGCCGGGGATATCTACACGGTCGCGGCCAGCGGCGGCACGGCAATGCGTTTGACCTCGCACGAGGGTCAGGAGTTGTACCCGAAATTCTCGCCCGATTGCCGATCGATCGGTTTTTCGGCGGAGTACGATGGCACGCGTCAGGTCTATGTGATTCCGGCCAGCGGTGGCGAACCGCGCCAGCTCACGTTCTACAACGACATCGGCCCGCAGCCGGTTCGCGGTGGTACCGATTATCGTGTGCTTGATTGGACCCCGGATGGCAAGAACATCCTCGTCCGCGCGAATCGCGTGGCGACCGATGATCGTGGCGGTCGCCCGTATCTTGTGCCGGTTGCTGGCGGCATGGAAACGCCACTGGCCGTGCCGGAAACCGGCGGCGGCATGTTGTCGCCGGATGGCAAGAGCTACGTCTACACGCCGATCGATCGCGAGTTCCGTAGCTGGAAGCGCTATCGCGGCGGCCGCGCTCAAGATGTCTGGACCTACGATCTGGTCAACAACACGTCCAAGCGTCTGACCGACAATCCGTCCACCGACAACCAGCCGATGTGGATCGGCGACACGGTCTACTTCACCTCCGATCGCAACGCGATCATGAACCTGTTCGCGATGCCGGCTTCCGGCGGCGAGGCGCGACAGATCACCACCTTCACCGATTTTGATGTGCTCTGGCCAAGTGCGGGCAAGGACGCGATCGTGTTCGAGAATGGCGGCGCGATCTGGCGTTTCGATTCGAAAACCGCGCAAGCCAGCGAAGTACCGATCCGTGTCACCGGTGATTTTCCGCAGACACTGCCGACCTGGAAAAACGTCGCCGCGCAGGTCGAGTCCTTCGATCTGAACGAGGATGCGAGCACGATTGTCTTTGCTGCACGCGGCGAGTTGTTTCGTCTGACCGGTAAAGATCCCGACATCCGCAACCTTTCGCACACGCCCGACGCGCGTGAACTCGGTGTCACGCTGTCGCCGGATGGAAAGCGCGTGGCTTTTCTCTCGGATGCCAGCGGCGAATACGAGATCTATTCGCAGCCGATCGATGGCGCCGCACCGAAGCGATTGACCCGCGATGGCGATATCTGGCGTTTTGCGCCGATTTTCTCGCCGGATGGCAATCACCTCGCGTATGCCGACAAGCGTCAGCGTCTGCGTATTGTCGATGCCGAGAACGGAGATACGCGCGAGGTCGACAGCAGTCGTCATGAGGACATCACCGAATACCGCTGGTCGCCCGATGGTCGCTGGCTGGCGTACACGCTAGAGAATGATGCGGGCCTCTCGCAAATCTGGATGTACTCGCTCAAGGATGGAAGGCGAACCGCGGTCACCGAGCCGACGTCGAGCGCCTTCAGCCCGGCTTTCGATCCGGATGGCCGCTGGTTGTACTTCCTCTCCAATCGCGATTTCCAACTGCAATTCAGCGCTTACGAACAGAATTATCTGTACGCCAATGCCACACGCATTTATGCGGTCAGCCTCGCAACCGACGGGCCTTTCCTCAATCGCGGTGAAGAGAAAGCCACGCCAAAGCCCGAAAACGCGCCGAAGACCGATGTTTCGGGCGGCATGCGCGTCGATCTCGACGGCATGATCGGTCGCGAGCAGGCGCTTAAAGCAACTAATGGAAATTATCAAAAACTTCAGGCAAGCACGGATGCGGTTTTTTACGGCGTGTCAGCCGGCGGTCGCGGCGATAGCAACTTCGACTTGCACAAGCTTGCACTCGATGCTGACAAGGACGTCACGATTGCCGCTGGCCTCGGCGACTACCGACTGGCTGCGGACGGCAAGCATGTCGTCGTTCAGTTCAGCGGCAAGTTTGCACGACTGGAAACGAAGGCCGATCAGGATCTGAGCAAGCTCACTCTCGACCTGTCGCAATTGAAATTGCTGGTTGATCCACCGCGCGAATGGCATCAGGAATTTGTCGACGGCTGGCGGGTCTTGCGCGACTGGTTTTACGATCCCGGCGTGCACGGCGGCATTGATCGTTGGAACGTCGTTCGCGCCCGCTATGAACCGCTGGTTGCCTACGCTGCAACGCGCCAGGATCTCGACTATCTGTTCCAGGAACTGGCCGGCGAAGTCCGCTCCGGGCATGTCTATGTGCAGCAAGGCGATCAACCGAAGATCGAGCGCACGCCAGGCGGTCTGCTCGGTGCCGAGATCGTCGCCGATGCATCGGGCTATTTCCGCATCGCGAAGATCTTCCCCGGCAAGGATTGGGATGAGCGCAACCATTCGCCACTGGCCGCGCCGGGCGTCAAGGTGCGCGAAAGTGAATTCATCACCGCGGTCGATGGCGTCGATGCACGCACCGTAAAGAATTTCTATCAATTGTTGCAGGGCAAGGGTGGCCAGAAAGTCGATCTGGCGATCAACGCGCGAGCGGAGGCAAATGGCGCGCGCACGATTCGCGTCGAAACGCTGACTTCCGAGCTCAACCTGCGTTATGCCGACTGGGTCGCCGCACGTCGCGCAATGGTTGATCGCTTGTCGGATGGACGCATCGGTTACATTCATGTGCCGAATACCGCCGTCGACGGCAATCGCGAGTTGTTCCGCGGCATGCTCGCCTATGCCAACAAGGATGCGCTGATCATTGATGATCGCTACAACGGCGGCGGTTTCATTCCCGATCGCATGATCGAGCTGCTCGCGCGCAAGCCGCTCAACTATTGGAAACGCCGCGGCCTCGATCCGCAGGCGACGCCGTTACTTTCGCACAATGGACCGAAGGCGATGCTGATCAATGGACTCGCCAGTTCGGGCGGTGATGCCTTGCCGTACTACTTCCACAAGCTCGGCCTCGGCAAGCTCATTGGTACACGCACCTGGGGCGGCTTGATCGGCATCTCGGGCAATCCCTCGTTGGCCGACGGCGGCATCATTCTTGCGGCGACTTTCCGATTCATGGATGCCGACGGCAACTGGGCGGTCGAAAATGAAGGCGTCAGCCCGGATATCGAAGTGGTTGATCGCCCCGATCTGCTCGCGTCGGGTCGCGACCCGAGCGTAGAAAAAGCGGTCTCGGAGTTGCTCGCTGAGTTGGCGGCGCATCCGCTGAAGAAGGTGGTCGCACCGCCCGCACCAACGGATTTCGGAAGCCCGAAACCGTAGCAAGCGAGACCGAGAGGTCGGCCTGCGTTATCCTCGCAAGCCGATCCTCCAAGGAGTGCCTGCCGATGCAGTGTTTCGTCTACAAGAGTATGCGTCGCGCTGAAACCTACGTGTACCTGCGCGCCGCGGATACGTTTGACGTGCTGCCTGCGCCGATCGTCGAGCAGCTCGGCAATCTGGCTTTTGTCATCGAGATTGATCTTTCGCCACAGCGCAAATTGGCACGCGAGAATGTCGACGAGGTCATGGTCAATCTGAACGGGCAGGGTTACCACCTGCAGTTTCCGCCGCCGCCCACGGTGGTTGAGGCGGATTGAGTCGGGCAATACGGCCTCGCTCGCGGGCTTGAACCTGTGAACGCAGCGAGGCTTCACGTCGATATACTTGTCGAAGTTCCGCTTCCGCAGCGCGCCGGCTGATCATCTTGCAAGACTCGCCCAAACCCGCCCCTGCTTCTCCTTCTTTTTTTGGTGGGGTGCTGCAGTTCCTGCCGGCCGTGCTGGTGTTTGCCGCGTCGATTCCGGCGACCGGTTGGTTGAATCTGATCGCCCTGTTGGTTGGCGATGCGTTGATGCTCACGGCAGTCAGCTCGAGTATCGGCTTTTTGATGGATCAGCATTTCGCTAGAAGCATTGCGCGCCGCGGACTCTGTGGTCTGGTTACCTTGAGCTTGTTTACCGTGTTCGTCGCTGTACTGCTTGCCGCACCGACCTGGTGGCTGCTGCGCGAACCCTCGCTCACTGGCGCATTGGCGCTGTCTGCGGCATTGCTCCTCGCGCTGCTTTCCTTGTGGCGGATCTGGCCAGTTTTCGTTTTGCCGTTTATCTGGGATGACGCCTATCCCGAGCTCGCCGAAGGCTCGTGGCTGGCCGTGGCCTTGCGCCGATCAATGGCTTTCGCGCGCCACCTCACTGACGAACACGAACTGTTCTTCAGCCACGGATTACCGGTCGCCCTGGTGGTGATGGTGGTCAGCGTCGGAGCCCTCACGCTGGCCGCATTCGGCTCGAGTGTGACACCCGAAATCCGCGTTTCAGCGATTGCAGTCTATGCGTTGGTCCTCGTACCGCTGGCCTGCGTGACGATGGTGACGCGCTGCATCAGCGCGCTGTATGCCGATGCGCGTTGGCGCCGCGCACTGGGCGATCGCGACGAACCTCTGGCCGAGCTGCCGGCCGAGACAACGCCAATCGCGCCGATGCCTCCATCCAACGGCGCCATGGCCGATCCCGACGCCACCCTTCTGGCCGCGGCGCGTTCTGGTCAGATCGATCTGGCCCTGGAAGCGCTCGAACATGGCGCGAATCCCGATTTCGCGCCAGTTGCCGGCGATCGAGATCAGCGCAGCGTCCTTGTGCACGCGGTGATCCTGCCGGATCTGCGCTTGCTGCGCACGCTGATTGCCAAAGGCGTTGACGTCAATCGCAGCCATGCGGGTTTGCCGCCGTTGATCGCGTCGACGCGCGACAGCTTTCAGGGGCGACCCGACGCGATCATGACCTTGCTCGCCAATGGCGCCGATCCTGCGATCGTCGATGCGGAAGGAAATACCGCGCTTCATCATGCCGCCCTGTGCGGCGAGCCGATCGTTGCGGCCTTGCTGGTCGATGCCGGCGTTCCGATTGATGCGGTCAACCGCGAGGGCATGACGGCGCTCGGCACGGCCTGCGCGAATGGCAACTGGGCATTGGTCGGATTTCTGCTCGATCGCGGCGCGGCGACCGTCGTCGAACATGCACAACCCACCCTTATTCTGGCCGCGGGGGTGACCGAGGATGACCCTACCGGGATCAAGCTGCTGCTCAAGCGCAAAGCCGGTGTCGATGCGCGCGGTCGCCTCGATCGATCGGCGCTGATGATCGCGGCATTGCACGGTCACGTGCAGATCGCGGAAGTCTTGCTCGGCGCCGGAGCCGCGGCTGATCTGGTTGATCGCAATGGCACGACCGCTTTGATGGAAGCAGCACGCGCCGGTGCCGTTTCAATTATCCAGGCGTTGGGTCGGCGATCAGTCGATGCCAATCGTATCGATGCGCTGGGTCGTACGGCCTTGATCATCGCGAGCAGTTCGCGCACGGCAAACGAGGATGTCGTGCGTGCCTTGCTCGCACTCGGTGCAGATAGTGGTGTCAGTGCAACCGATGGCAGGCGCGCGGTCGATCATGCCGTGGCCAGCGGCCGCTGGCCGATCGTCGCCCAGCTTGATCCATCATTTGTGTTGCCGAGTAGTATTTCCAATGACCCGACCTCGGCAGCCGAAAGTGGCATCGCGCATCTGCTCGATGCGCTGCGTTTTGGACACTGGGATGTCGCCGCGCAGATGCGCGATTCGGCCACTGCGCTTTCCGCTGGCGAGCTCGCCCAAGCCTACCTTGGCCTACTTGAACCCGAACACGAGCGCGCGCGAAACTGGGTCTGCAATCTCGGCCTTTCGGCCGACGCACGATTCGACAACGGCAAGCTGCTGACCGATGTCCTGCTCGCGAGCCTGCCCGATTCGTGCGCCGCCTTGCAGCAATTGGTGGGGCGCGGATTTGCTGTCGGTGGCAGCGCCGTCGTCGCCCATGTGCTCGCCCTGGCCCCGGTCGCAGGCAACCATGAGCAATTGTCCGAGCTGGCCAATGCGCTGGTTCGAAGAGGAGCGGACTGGTGCGGTTGCGGACCCGGCGAGGCTAGCAGTGTGCATCTGGCAAGCGCTCTCGGTGACGCCGAATTGATTTCCCATCTGCTCGATTGTGGTGCCGATCCGAATGCACGCGACGCACGCGGCCTGATGCCACTGCATTTCGCCTTGAAGGCGAGCGGCGCGCGCGCTGTTGCAGTTGCGCGCGCCCTGGTCTTGCATGGTGCCGATCCCGAGCGCGCGTCCGAAACTGGAGAGACCGCGCTCGGTCTGGCTTTGTCACGCGCGGATCGAAACCTCGTCTATTGGCTGAACTGGCCACGCTGGCGATTGCCGGGTCGCGCCTTGCGCGGCTCGGATCTGCCGACCGCCGCAGCCAGCGGTGACATTGATGCGGTCGACAAGCTGCTCGCGCTCGGATTTTCCGTCGACAGTGTCGACAATCAGGGCGCTACCGCGTTGATCCGCGCGGCGGGCTCGGGCTACGCGGCCTTGGTCGTGCGCCTGCTCGATGTCGGTGCGGATCCAAAACAGGCTTCGTATTCCGGTGCGACCTGTTTATCGGCAGCCGTCGCAGCGCGACGCGAAGCGGTGGTCCGTACCTTGCTGCAACAGGATGTCGATGCCGACCAGCGTCTACCGGGTGGCGGCACGCCTCTGATGATCGCAGCGGCACTTGGTTTGCCGCGTCTGGCCGAACCTTTGCTCGAACGCGGCGCTGATGCAAACGCCGCCGACGATCGCGGCAACACGGCATTGCAAGCCGCCGCGCAATTCGCCTTCGACAGCCGCGATACCGCAGTCGCCACAGAACTGCTCGAACTGCTTCTGCGCAATGGTGCACGCATCGACATGCGCAACCAGGCTGGTCAGGATGCCTTACTGCTGCTTCTCGGCGTGCGAGCAGAACCCGGCGCACGCTGCGATGCCCAGCATCTCGGACGTCTCGCCACGCTACTGATCAACAAGAGCGCATCGGTCGATGGTCGCGATCAACGCGGCGTCAGTCCACTGCATGCCTGCGCGATGCACGGCCTGCTCAGCGTAGCGAAATTGCTCAAAGTGCATAATGCACCTATTGATCAAGTCGACGGACTCGGTCGCACCGCCGGCGAAGTCGCCGCATTGCTCGGCTACGCCGATGTCGCCGCCGAACTAGGCGTCGTCCGCAACGCCGCACCCAGCGTCCGCCTGACCCTGCGTAAACGCGTCCCGGATTGACTGCGCCGCAGGCAAAACCCGAGCGTTTGGAAAAATCAGGCGCCTACTGCGACGTGCGGTCGCGACCATTCCCTGTTCGCCATAGGCTCGATGTATGCGCCGGCTCGACTGCCATCAAATAGGCCAACGGCCATCACTCGCTCGCAGTCATTACCCGATTTTCTAACGAGCATCCTGTCCCGCGACTCGACTCGACTCGACCCGCACCGC
>JBBQTY010000117.1:0-12815 GCA_038234445.1 Lysobacterales bacterium | reverse complement strand
AGCATCACGTCACAGATATGCTCCACATAGTCGGCTTGGCGGCCAGCAAATTCCGCGGGCAAGGCATGTGCGCCGAGGAAGGTTGTGCGTACGCCGACGCCGAGCGTTGTTCCGATGGCGCGCGCTACCCGAAGCATCTTGAGCTCACTGTCCAGATCGAGGCCATAGCCCGACTTGATCTCGATCGTCGTTACGCCATCGCTGACGAGCGCGCGAGCGCGCGGCAGCGATTCCACGAGGAGCGCGCTTTCATCGAGTGCGCGCGTGGCCTTGACCGTCGAGGCGATACCACCACCAGCAATTGCGATGTCCTCGTAGGTGGCACCGTTCAAGCGCAAATCGAACTCATGCGAGCGATTGCCGCCAAAGACCAGATGGGTGTGGCAGTCGATCAGCCCGGGCGTGATCCAGGCGCCAGCCATTGATTCGACCACGCCCGACAATTCTTCTGGCGAGCCGGGTAGGGCGCTCATGGCATCGGCAAAGACGATGCGGCCGTCTTTCCAGCCGAGTGCGGCATCGCGAATCGCGCCAAAAGCCACGCCGGTGTCGTTCATCGTGGCCAGCTGGCAGTCGATCAGCAGTCCGTCCCAATGCGGTTTCGAAGCGGTCATATTCATGTCGCGATTATCGCAGACGACGCGTTCTCGTCGCTCGCTGATCGACCAGACGCGGCACGATCCATTCCTCTGGCTATCGTGTCCTCTCGCCAACGTCGATAATCAACGATCAATTTCGCGGAGTGTGACGATGAGCAGTCAACAGTTTCATGCAGAAAATGCCTGGTTCCCGGATGGCTGGCGCCGCAACGTCGGATTCGAGATCGATAGCGGACGCTACTATCCGGGGGCTTTGCTTGATGTGCGGCCCGACATTGCAGCCGATGCTGCCGAATCGCTCGGGAGGTGGGTATTGCCTGGCATGCCGAACCTGCATTCGCATGCGTTCCAGCGCGCGATGGCCGGATTGGCGGAACGTCGTGGTCACCCTGCAGACAGCTTCTGGACCTGGCGCGAGGTGATGTATGCCTTTGCCGGCAAGATCGGACCTGATGATTTGCGCGCGATTGCGACCCAGCTCTATGTCGAGATGCTCAAGTCCGGCTACACGCATGTCTGCGAATTCCACTATTTGCATCATCAACCGGATGGCAAACCGTATGGCGACCGGGCAGCCATGTCGTTGGCCCTGATTGAGGCGGCGCAAGAGGCCGGCATCGGTTTGACCCTGCTACCCACGCTTTACATGACCGGTGGTTTTGACGGTCGCGTGCTGGGCGAAAGGCAACGCCGATTTGCGCATGATGTGGATAGCTATTTGCATCTGGTCGAACGACTGCGCCTGCGTGAAAACGCACATCTGCGCGTAGGTGTCGCCCTGCATTCGTTGCGCGCGGTCCCTGAGGATGCCATGCGCGCCGTGCTCGAAGGCATCAACGGGATGGCGGAAACACGCACCAGCCTGGCCGGATCGATGATGCCGATCCATATCCATATCGCCGAGCAGATTGGCGAAGTGCAGGATTGCCTGGCGATACGCGACGCGCGTCCGATCGAATGGTTACTGGACCATGCGCCGGTCGATGCACGCTGGTGCCTGGTCCATGCCACGCATATTGACGAGAACGAACTGAGGCGACTCGCGGCGACCGGCGCGACCGTGGGGCTGTGTCCAACCACCGAGGCAAATCTCGGCGATGGCCTGTTTCCACTCAAGCAATGGCTCGATGCCGACGGCATCATCGGTATCGGTTCGGACAGCCATATTTCGGTGTCGCCGGTCGAGGAGTTGCGCTGGCTCGAATACGCACAGCGCCTTGTCACGCGGCATCGCAATATCAGCTCAACGGAGGATCAGCCGAGCACCGGCGCGGCGCTGTATGGCAGTGCCCTGCATGGCGGAGCCAACGCTTCGAGCATGCCTATCGGCTATTTCCTCGGAGGGAACCCCGCGCTGCCATCGGTAGGCAATCGCGCTGATCTGCTCGTCCTCGATGAGACCTCGCCACTATTGGCAGGACGCGACGCAACGAACCTGATTGACACCTGGATATTTTCCGGCAACTCGAATCTTGTGCGTGATGTGATGGTCAATGGTGAGTGGGTGGTGCGCAATTACCAGCATCGCGACGAAGCGCGGATTGCCGCGCGCTACCGCGCCGTCATTGCGCGTTTGCATGCCTGATCGGTGCGTCTGGATTGATCAGTGCTGCACGTACCTCATCGAATTTGCCGTCGTTGGGCTCAGGCTCAATGCCGAGCAAGCGCGCGAGCAGTGGATACACGTCGACATTGTCGAACGGAGGTAGCACGACGTTTTTTCGCAAGTACGGGCCATGCGCAATGAAGATTGCACGCATGGCGGGATCGTCATTGTCATAGCCGTGTTCGCCATAGGAAAAATGATCTTTCGTCGCCATGGTGGCGTGATCGGAAATGATCCAGCCATGGTCCGCCAGGCAGAGCAAGGAAGGGACACGGCGATTTTTTCCGTAGTGGAATCGCTCGGGCAGACGGGATTTTCGCCAACAGTGCATGTGGTCTTGATCAGTGAGCAGGATCGACTCGGTATCGCGACCGTGTCCGCGTTTCGGCGCGATTCCGGTGAGCACGCCGTAGCTGACGACACGGGCATAGTCATCGGGCAGGATCTCATCGAGAAAAATCACCCGCTCCGGCGAGGTTGAGACCATGCCGTGATCCGAAACAATGACGATGTTTAATGATTGATCACGTCCGCGCTCGATGAGGCCGTCGATCAGTCGTCTGATCGTCGCATCGACGACGCGTAGCTCCGCATTGAGCTCTTCTGAATCCGGTCCATAGCGATGACCGATGCCGTCAACGGTATCGAGATATAGGGTCATCAGGGCAGGTCGCTGGTCGTCCGCCAGGCTCAACCAGGCAAGTATCTGGTCGACTCGCGACACGCCTGCCATCTTCTTGTCGTAGGTTGACCAGAACTCCGGATGCGAGCCATGCACAGGCGCTTCGGAGCCGGGCCAGAACATGATGCCGGAGTTGAGCCCGTAGCGTTGCGCCGTGGTCCAGAGTGGAATGCCTTCATCCCACCAGGTCGGATTCTCGATCGCTTCACGATTCCATAAAGTGAATTTTTGCCCCGGAATGCGGTCATCCTCCATCGTGTTGGCGACGATACCGTTTCGATCCGGGCGTAAGCCCGTAATCATCGCGTAATGATTCGGGAACGTCAGCGACGGAAATGACGGTCGCATGTATTCGGCGCGCACGCCGCTTTCAGCGAGAGCGTTGAGGGTTGGCGTGAATCCACGATTGAGATAGTCCGCTCGAAATCCGTCGATCGATATCAACAGTAGCGGAGCGCGTTGAGGTTCGACCGGTCTCGGCGGCACTGCCTTGCACGCGACGAGCATCCATCCGAGGCAAACGAGTGTGAGAAATCTGGCGATCATCAGGAAAAGTGCTAGCGCGACAATCACCCATTGTCGCCCAGCCATGTGACATTGCGCCATACGAAGGCGAAATGCTTATGGTTTTCCTGCTTTCAGAATTCGCCAGCCTGCGGCGCGACGTCTTTCTTCAGCCTTCGAAACCGTTGGCGAACAACGGATCGACCGGAACGGCAAACGGCACTCCGACCGTTCCCACACTGAGAGACGTTCCCGTCAGCACCTGCACGGGTACGGCATCGCCGGCGGCATCGAGATCGAAGCTGACCACCCGGTTTCCGGAAGGATCGCTGTTGCCACCGAAAGCAACCATCAGGCGATGGAGTGGCAAATCGAGACCGACACCTGACGGATAGTTTTGGTTTACAAATCCGAGCTGTGTGGACGGGCCTTCTATTGCGTAGAGAGGCGCGTCGGTTGCGCTGGCATTTTCCGCGAACACGCGTACGTGGGCCTGAAAATTGATATCGTCCATGGTCGAGTATGTCACAACGTACAATTTGTGATGGACGGGGTCATGAGCGAGTCCAGCGGCGTTTGCGGTAGCCGCGCTCTTCAGCACACGTGTCGGCGCGGCGTTGTCTTGCGCGATACGCGCATGGAAGACAACTTTGGACGCGTAGGGTGGATTGAAGTCATAGTCAATGACGGCCATTTCGTCACTGCCTGGAATCCAGGTCAGGAAGGACGGATTGTTGAGTTCGGTGACGCTTCCGGGTGTGCCGCCCCAGTTTATGCTTCGGACCCTCGCGACACTGTTGCCGCTGGCATGCAGTGGAAAGGTGAAAATGCAGCAATTGCTGCCGATCACGAGCAGTTCGTCCTGGCTTGGAAGGGGTACGTTGGCGCGAGGCTGGCCAAGGATGGGTGGGTTGATTACCCGAAGGGGCGCGCTATCGCCGCTGGCAAATGCCGGAAAAACGCGGATGGCCTGACCCCAGAAATCAGAAACGTAGAGCAGCCCTTCAATCGGCTCGTAGCTGATATTGGCCGGACCATTCAACTGGGTCATCGCACCCGCAATTTGGCGTATCGGAGCGTCATTGCCCTGCGCAGACGCCGAAAACTGACTGATCGGATGATTGCTGGAATTTGAAGGCGGATATCCCCCGATCATCAATTCCGCATCGGCGACGTTTGGAATGTTCGACACGATAAGGGCGATGCCGAGTAGCTGCTGGATTCTCATGGCTCATTTCCGTTGGGTTTCATCCTACTACGCAAGAATGCACGGAAAACCCCAATGCTCGCCACTGGTGTGTCGACAATCGAGAATTGTCCCCGTAGAGCCCCAGTTGTTATGCTCGCCAGCGGGGACAACCAAGGGATTCAGATGTCCGGATTTGCAATCCGGTCGGGTGTCTCCGTGTCATCCATTCGTCTTCCAGGATCAAAAGGAGTTGTTCACATGAGATTTGCACCATCTGTTGCGTTGCTTGCCGTGACCCTGCTTTGTCAGCTGTCGTATGCTCAGGACAACGAAGATAACGACAATCCAATTGCCAAGCTTCCTTGGCATAGCGGCCCTGGCAATGAACACATCGGCTCACAAGCGGTCCTCAAGACGGATGCCAAGCTGGCCTTCCTTGACGAAGCCAGCAGCCGGAAGTTTCTCGAACTGACCGGCAATATTCCGGAAGACGGGCTCTACGTGCTGTCATCCAGCGACAATAGCTGGTGGGCGACTTTTACCTTTGAACCGATGGGTTACGTCAAGGATGACGACAAGATCGACGCTGATGAGTTGCTCGCCTCGATCAAGAGCGGCGACGAAGACTCCAACGAAGAGCGCAAACGCCTCGGCATCTCTGCCTTGTATACCGACGGTTGGGCAGTACCACCGCACTATGACAGCGAGAGCAAGCGACTGGAGTGGGGTGTGCGTCTGCTCAGCGAGGGCCAACCCGTGGTCAACTACACCGTTCGCATACTCGGCCGAACCGGCGTGATGAATGCAACCCTGGTGGCTGATCCCGAAAACCTGCAGGCCGATGTGAAATCGTTCAAGACATCGCTGGCCGGATTTGAATTCAATCCCGGCGAGCGCTATGCGGAATTCCGTGAGGGCGATCACGTTGCCGAATATGGACTGGCCGCCTTGGTTGTTGGTGGCGGTGCGGCGATCGCGGCGAAATCCGGTTTGCTGGCCAAGTTCTGGAAGCTGATCGTGCTTGGCGTAGCCGGAGTCGCGGGCTTTGTGAAGAAGCTCTTCACCAAGAAGAGCGATCGTTGATCACCGCGATTCCGCCGTATGTGTTGTTGCTGGTCGCGATAGTCCTGATCTACATTCTTGATTGCCTCGTTCTGTTGTATGCGAACGAGGCAGTCACCCGATTGAATGGGCCAGGTTGGTCGGTCGACTTTGGTTCCCGGCAAACCTGGGTTGCCGGGAAGCGGGTCTATCTGCTCAATCCATTCACCCCATTGGTGGCGGTCTATCGAACGCATTGGACGATCGGTGATTGTCTGCCGGTTGCCGACGAATCGGCGCTTGCGCAGTGGGCGGAACACGCCTTGCTGATTGCTCGACTCGATGCGCGTATTGCTGCGACCGCCTGGGTTGTTCTCGTCATTCTTCCGATCGCGATGTTGCTTTGGGGCCCACTGGGCTTTCTCGCTGGCGCGGCGCTTTCGTGGTTTGTCGTGATCGTCCTGCTGGTTCGATTTGCTGGTTGTCGCCGCGCGCTCAATCTGAGCATGAGCGAGTTCGCTGTGCTCGCGTTCGAATGCCTTGCCTGCCCACCTTGCGCTGTCAACCTGCTGCGCAAACTGTCCCTGCGATATCGGATGAACGTGGATCTGCTGGCCGTTGCGGCGAGACTGGATGCGGGCCCGGCGGTGAGCGTGCTCGATCGCGTTGGCCAGCAAGCCGATGCGTGGCTCATCATGATGGACAGCGATACTCCCGAATACGAGCAGGCCGGCGCCTATCGGGAACTGATCCGCTGCGAACAATCGCGTTTGATTTCCGAAGAGGTGGCATCCGCATGAACTTGAGCGAGATCCTGACAATTCTGGTTTGCCTCTGGCTTGGATACTGGCTTGGACGTAAATACATGGAGAGCGGCAAGTCGAAACGTGTGAAGAGTCACTCGCCGCCAGCCAACGCTCAGGCAAATCCAAACTGGCGTGATCGAGATGCCGCGCCGATGAATCCATTGGCTATTGGCCGGGTCGAAACGCGTGGGACTGATGCGCTGCTCGCGGATCAGGCAGAATTTGTCGATTCTCTCTACCAGGATCCGGTCATGTCTGAATCGTCACGCAAGGATACCGGGCGATCCATTCGTGCCCCACGTGGCAATACCTTGAGCTGCCGCAGTTGGCTGAGTGAAGCACCGTATCGCATGCTGCAGAACAATCTTGATCCCGAGGTTGCCGAGAATCCGGCCGAACTCGTGGTTTATGGCGGCATTGGTCGCGCGGCGCGCAATTGGGAATGCTATGACGCGATCCTCAAGAGCCTGCGCGAACTTGGTGACGATGAGACCCTGCTGATCCAGTCCGGCAAGCCGGTCGGCGTCTTCCCGACACATGTCGATGCGCCGCGTGTTCTGATCGCGAATTCCAACCTCGTTCCACACTGGGCTACGTGGGAACATTTCAACGAGCTCGATCGCAAGGGCTTGATGATGTATGGGCAGATGACCGCCGGCTCATGGATCTATATCGGCTCGCAAGGGATCGTCCAGGGCACCTACGAGACGTTTGTCGAGATGGGTCGTCAGCACTACAACGGCAGCCTGAAAGGGAGGTGGATTCTCACCGCAGGACTCGGCGGCATGGGTGGGGCGCAGCCATTGGCGGCAAGTCTCGCCGGGGCCAGTTCACTGAATATCGAATGCCAGCAACGCTGCATCGATTTCCGTCTGCGTACGCGTTACGTCGATGAGCAGGCGACCGATCTTGATGATGCGTTGGAACTAATCAATAAGTACACAAAGGCCGGTGAGGCAAAGTCGATCGCGTTGCTCGGCAATGCCGCCGAGATTCTGCCTGAACTCGTGCGCCGTGGCGTGCGACCTGATGCCGTAACAGACCAGACCAGCGCGCATGATCCAGTGCACGGCTACCTGCCAATCGGCTGGAGTGTCGAGCAATGGCAAAGCCAACAGAAAGCCAATCCGGACAAGGTTCGCGACGCGGCGAAAAAATCGATGCGCGTGCACGTTGAAGCCATGCTCGAGTTCGAAAAACTGGACATCCCGACGTTCGACTATGGCAACAATATCCGCCAGATGGCCCAGGATGCAGGCTGCAAGAATGCGTTTGACTTCCCGGGTTTCGTGCCGGCTTACGTGCGTCCACTGTTCTGTCGTGGCATTGGTCCGTTCCGCTGGGTTGCCTTGAGCGGTGATCCCGAGGATATCTACAAGACTGATGCGAAGGTCAAGGAGCTGATTCCGGATGACCAGAACCTGCACAACTGGCTCGACATGGCGCGCGAGCGCATCAGCTTCCAGGGGCTTCCGGCGCGTATTTGCTGGATTGGTTTGGGGCTGCGCGACAAGCTCGGCCTTGCCTTCAACGAGATGGTGCGCAACGGTGAGCTCAAGGCGCCCATCGTGATCGGCCGTGACCATCTCGATTCGGGCAGCGTGGCCAGCCCCAATCGCGAAACCGAGGCGATGCAGGATGGCAGTGACGCAGTCAGCGATTGGCCGCTTCTCAACGCCATGCTAAACGTTGCCAGTGGCGCGACCTGGGTTTCATTGCATCACGGCGGTGGCGTCGGCATGGGCTATTCGCAACATTCCGGCGTGGTTATTGTTTGCGATGGAACGGCAGCGGCTGACAAGCGCATTGCCCGCGTGCTCTGGAATGATCCCGGCACGGGCGTCATGCGCCACGCAGACGCGGGCTATGCAATTGCCAAAGCCTGTGCAAAGGAGCAGGGGCTGAATTTGCCAATGGAAAGTTGAGGCGAACGAGGCCGCTGCAACTGCGTCTCTCCTGAATTGGCAAGGTACGGGATGTCGACTTCACGGTTGCCGCTACATTACCGTTGATGAAGCAACATGCCTTCATCGACATCGACCCTCGGCAGCGATGTTGGTGCCGATAATTGCGGGCGCAGGCGGGACCTAATTGACCCGATAAAAGCTGTGCGCACCGATGACGGCGAGCGGCTGACCTTTCATCCATTTCGGAGAGGCTTGTTCTTCGACAACGAAATGGTCGGCATCAGGTACGATGAACTGACGCTTCTCAACCGGAAGATCCCACATCTGAAGTGTGCGATCTGCAACTTCCCAGGCTTTCTGCCAGGCGATAGGGTTTCGCAGCATATAATTTTTGTTCGTCGTCGAGATCGCAAACTGAAGGCGCGCATTGACGACATCACAAATGTCCTTGCCCCAGCGTCCGTCTTCACGACGACGCAGCGCAACTTCGGCAACGGCGGCTTGGCCGAGTTGCGTCTCGCTGCGGGCTTCAAGGTAGACCATCGAGGCAAGGCAGGTGCGATCAGCGTCATGCTGGGGCAACACCGATGCCAGCCAAAGTAGCCAGGCCAATTTCATCTTCCAGTTTCTCCTGCAAACGCTCAGTCGACGGATTCGAGACGAGGCAGCGACTTCAACCTGCCGGAAAAAGACTCGACTTCCATGCGACCATCCGATGCCCAAACAATACTGTTTCAGACACCACGATTCGCAGGCGGATTGGTTCGGGGGCTATTGCGCTCCCGGATCATCCCACTGCGATATTGGAAAAAGATCGGCGCATGATTTGCTGCCTGATCATCGGGCTGCGGCGTCTGCCTTTCGCGGCGGTCGCTCTTGCCCGTTGCTGCGTATTCCTCCGCTGACGATATTGCAGTCTTGCTCGTCAAAACACTGGAGATTTCTGGTGGGCTCGATCACCACCGCATACGACTCGACGCGGAGATTACTTGTTTGATTCCGAGTTGTCACCCAAAAACAACGGAAACATGAACGACGTGTTCAGGTTTCCGTGTGCGAGTGAATTCTGAATTTAAATCACCTAAATCGCATTTGCCGCTTTTACTTGATATTGTCTAAGTAAATAGAATGTACGTCTATTTTTTGTACCCGTAAAAACCACTTAGCATTACCTGGTCGCCAGCGTAGTCTTTAGCTTCGGTAGGTATGAATTTGCTGATGCCCAATTCAAGAATCAATTCGCCGAGCTCCGGCGCGCCATCGACGTTGAGCAATGCGTCTCGCACCTTGTTGCGCACGTCTTCGGGAACATTCGGAGACGCAAGAATGGCGGGCCCGGGGAATTCTTGTGAAGTAAACAGCGTCACGAGGGAGGGATTGCCGAAGGTTTCCAGCATCCAGGTTGGAAAGATTGCGGCTTCGGATTCGCCGCCGTTGAGGATGTCGAGACTGTCTTTCCACGAAGTGGCATTCGACTTGATGTCGGGTTGCTGGACCGGATCTGGAAAAATCTGCATCAAGACCGCATAGCCAAGACTCGGTGCAGGCATCGTTGCAATGCGCGAGGAAAGCAGGGATTTGGGGTCCTTGCCCTCAAAATCCGGATTCGCCAGCAATGTGTAGGAGGATCCCTGAGAGCGCCGTACCAGCGGAACGAAATTAAGATGGGTAATGCGATAGTCGGCGAACTGCGCCTCATCGTAGGTGAAATCAGTTTGATCCGGTTTCAGGATGTTGCGCCAATAGCTTGAATAGTTGGCGGCTGGTGTCAGCACGAAAGTGTCGCCGGTCGCCTTGCTCAGATACTCGAGCAGCGGTTTGTATATTGCCTCGGCAACATCCGGCGTATAGGTGGGCTCAGGCGTGAATCGATATTGCGCTGCGTGTGCGCTGGCAACGCAAAGTGAAACACCGAAACAGATTGCTGTCAGGCGAGACGCGCTTTGAAAGCCAATTGGACTGCTCATGCGTTCGTTCCTCAGGTTTTGATCGAATGCGCCAAGTCATCATGCAAGGGTCGTACCATACTCGTGCTTGGATCAGATTTCCTTGAATGGCACGCGTGCCAGCGACGCAACAGTCGGCAACGACAGCGGTGCATTGTCGGCGAGCGCGATCGGCACGATCGCGAGCGCATCGCAGAGACCGCAGGAGTCGGCAACGGAATAGAGGATTTTCCCTGTTGCGGGTATCTCCGTGTCTATTCGAATGGATTCTCCGGGTGCAGGAGCGCTCGCCGCAGTGAAGCGTAAATGCGCGCGCTCACGCTTGTTGCCGCCACGAAAATGCAATCGGGCAACGGTTTCCTGACCCGGATAGCAGCCCTTGTCGATGCTGATTGCGCCAAACTGCTGCAGACCCAAAGCCTGCGCCGTGAACTCGCTCGATACCTCACTGGCAATCCATGGCAGGCCCGCTGCAATGTCATCGCGCCGCCATTGGCGAAATCCCTCGTCATCGACAATGTGGTTCGCGCTGTCTTTCACGATTGCGCCGACTCGCCGGGTCGGACCGGGCATGTCGAGGATCCAGCGTGCACTCGAATTGCCGGGGAGGTCATTCGCGGTTTCAGTCGAGGAAAACAGCCAATAGTCTTGTGCTGCAGCAATCGTTACTTTTGATCGAAAGATGAAGGCTTTCAATGCGCTGACCATGACGTCGGCATCACCGAGTGGCAACCAGGCAAGCAAGCGATCCGCGTCGGCACGCAACAGGGCGAACGTATTGCGCACGCGCCCGCTGGCATCGAGCCAGGCGCTCCACTGCCAGTCGCCAATCATCAATTGGTTGACGTCGCTACTGAACTGGGCTTGGGCGAACGCTTGAACGTCCGTTCCCGAAAACTCAACTAGCTGGACGCGGGCGAGCGCTTGGGACAAGGGGCGGGGCTCTCAGGTAGGACGATTGGGAACAAGATGCCGCCTGTGACGAATAGACGCAAGCACCACCGCAGGTTGTCAGAATCGGCCCCGAGCATTAAAATCATTGGGTTATACAGCCGTCAGTTCCGCAAAATTCGTCGAGCTGCGATTGCAATTGCATCCAGATGCATCGCATTGTCGTATGAGCGGACGACGTCGCGGCGCGTGCAACGCGCCGGCTGATGTCCAAGACGCGTGCGAACTCAATCCCGCGAACCAGAGCTGCTCCGATCGAGACAATGTCGAATCCTGAAACCATCCCCAGTGAAAAAGACCTGTCGCCAGATTCTGGAAAGACTTCTGACTCGTTGAAGTCACCCGACAGACCCGAGGAGTTTGGCGGTCGCGAGGGTCCTGATCCCGTGCGCTATGGGGATTGGGAAAAGAACGGTCGCTGCATCGATTTTTAGATCCATCCGCCCGAACAACGACCTCCGGGTCGCCAGCCATCTGCACAAGGCCAGCCCAATGCCTCCATCAGCACGTCCGTTGTCTCCGCATCTGCAGGTTTATCGGCCGCAGATCCAGATGGTCACCTCGATCGTGCATCGCGCGACCGGCATCATCCTTTCCGTTGGCAGTCTGCTGATAACGGGCGCGCTGCTGGCGCTGGCAAGCGGCCCCGAGGCTTGGTCGCGAACCGTTTCGCTGAGCGCATCCTGGTTCGGTCTGCTGATCCTGTTCGGCTGGACCTGGGCGCTCGCCTATCACTGGCTCAATGGAATCCGACACCTCCTGCAGGATGCCGGTTGGGGCTATTCGATCGAGCAGTTCGTTCGCAACAGCTGGATCTCGATGATCGGGAGCCTCGTCCTCACTGGAGTCATCTGGGTCATCGTCTATAGCTGCGGAGGGCTGTCATGAACGATTTTGATCCGATGCGCTCCCCGTTGAAGAATGCTCGCGGACTTGGTTCGGCCAAGGACGGTGTCCACCACTTCATCATCCAGCGCATCACTGCGGTTGCGCTGCTGTTACTGTCGATCTATCTGGTCGCGTTGCTGGTCAGCCTGGTCGGCTCGGACTATGCGACAGCGCGCGCCGCAGTCGCCCAACCTTGCAATTCCGTCTTGCTGATTGCCTTCCTCGTCGCCATGTTCTGGCATGGCCAACTCGGCATGCAAGTGGTCATTGAAGATTACGTACATACGCCCTGGCTGGCATTGACCTGCCAGCTGATCATCCGTTTTGTCTGTGTCCTCGCTGCCCTGGCGAGCGTACTCGCCGTGGTTCGAATCGCACTGGGGGCCTGAGAATGTCTGCCTACAAAATCCAGGAACATGAATACGACATGGTCGTCGTCGGCGCCGGCGGCTCCGGTCTGCGCGCGACGTTTGGTCTGGCGGCCAAGGGCCTGAAGACAGTTTGCATCACCAAGGTCTTTCCGACGCGCTCGCATACCGTCGCTGCGCAAGGCGGCATTTCCGCTGCGCTTGGCAACATGGGCGAGGATGACTGGCGCTACCACTACTACGATACGATCAAGGGTTCCGACTGGCTCGGTGACCAGGACGCGATCGAATACATGTGCAAGGAAGCGCCCGCCGCGATCATCGAGCT
>JBBQTY010000116.1:0-12992 GCA_038234445.1 Lysobacterales bacterium | reverse complement strand
GCGGAGGACACCATGCAAAGACGTGATTTCATCAAGGCCAGTGGTATCGGCCTCGGCGTGCTGCTGCTTCCGGCCTATGGCCGGTCGATTGCGGCCGAGGAACTGCTAGGCAAGCTCGATGTCGGTTTGAAGAAGCGCTTGGCTGACACCGCAATGACGGCCGCCAAGGCCGACGGTGCGACCTATTGCGATGTGCGCATCGGTCGCTATCTGCGCCAGTTCGTCATCACCCGCGAAGACAAGGTGCAAAACGTCGTCAATACCGAATCGACCGGCGTCGGCATTCGCGTCATTGCCAACGGCACTTGGGGATTTGCCGCATCGAGCGATCTCAGTGCGGACTCGGTTTCCACGGCGGCACGTCAAGCCGTGCAGATTGCCAAGGCCAATTCGAAGCTGACTACCGAACCCGTGCAGCTCGCACCGGTGAAGGGCGTTGGCGAAGTGTCCTGGGCCACACCAATTGTCAAGAACTCGATGGAGGTGCCGATCAAGGACAAGGTCGATCTGTTGCTTGGGGTCAATGCGGCGGCGATGAAAGCCGGCGCCAACTTCGTCAACTCGATGTTGTTCCAGGTCAACGAGCAGAAATATTTCGCTTCGACCGATGGCTCGTATATCGATCAGGACATCCATCGCATCTGGGCGCCCATGACGGTTTCGGCCATCGACAAGGCAACAGGCAAGTTCCGCAGCCGCGATGGGTTGTCGATGCCCGCGGGCATGGGTTTCGAGTATCTCGATGGCAAGAAGGAAGGAAAGTTCGAGCTGCCGGGTGGGCTGATTGGTTACGGCAGCTCGTACGACATGGTTGAAGACGCGGTCGCGGCGGCCAAGCAGGCGCAGGAAAAACTCAAGGCACCGTCGGTCAAGCCGGGCAAGTTCGATCTCGTGCTCGATCCGAGCCACCTCTGGCTGACCATTCACGAATCCGTCGGCCATCCGACCGAGCTCGATCGTGTGCTTGGCTACGAAGCCAACTATGCCGGTACGAGTTTTGCCACGCTCGACAAGTGGAAGTCGAAGAATTTCCAGTGGGGCAGTGACAAGGTCAACATCGTCGCGGACAAAACCCAGGCCAATTCGCTCGGCAATGTCGCCTACGACGACGAAGGCGTAAAGGCACAGCGCTGGGATCTGATCAAGGACGGTATCCTGGTCAACTATCAGGTCATTCGCGATCAGGCGCATATTCTCGGCCTCGATCATTCGCAGGGCTGTTGCTATGCCGATTCGTGGTCGAGCGTGCAGTTCCAGCGCATGGCCAACGTGTCACTCGAGCCTGGCAAAGAGAAATTGTCGCCTGCCGACATGGTGAAGAATGTCGAGAACGGCATCTACATCATCGGCGACGGGTCATTCTCGATTGACCAGCAGCGCTTCAACGCGCAGTTTGGTGGCCAGCTGTTCTACGAAATCAAGAATGGCAAGATAACTAAAATGATCGAGGATGTGGCCTATCAGATCCGCACACCAGAATTCTGGAACGCCTGCGTCGCGGTCTGCGACAAGAGTGACTATCGCTTGAACGGTTCGTTCTTCGATGGCAAGGGTCAGCCCGGCCAGTCGTCAGCGGTATCGCATGGTTCGAGCACGGCCCGTTTCAACGGCATCAACGTCATCAACACCGCACGCAGCCTCGGTTGAGAGCAGGAGAGTTATCGATGAGTATCTATTCCGAAAAGGACGCCAAGGCGATCCTCGACAAGGTCATCAAGCTGTCCAAAGCCGATGAATGCACGGCCACGTTGACAGGTTCGATCGACGGCAATATTCGTTACGCGCTCAATGCCGTATCGACCAGTGGCATCGTCAGCGATGCCGACCTTGCGTTACAGGTCGCTTTCGGCAAGCGTGTAGGGACGGCGACGATCAACGAGTTCGACGACAAGTCGCTCGAAAAGGTCGTGCGCCGCGCTGAGGAACTGGCCAAGCTAGCACCGGAGAATCCCGAATTTGTTCCAGCCATCGGCAAGCAGACGTACGGCAAGAGCAAAACGTATTTCGAGAAGACCGCGGCCATCACGCCGGAATACCGAGCGAGCGTCGCCGCCGATTCGATCACGCCGAGCAAATCGGCCAAATGCGTCGCCGCCGGATTCTTTGCCGACAGCGCACGCTTCTCGGCAATTGCCAACAGCAACGGCAACTTCGCCTATCAGACCAGTACCAATGTTGATTTCACCTGCACCGTGCGTACCGAAGACGGCACGGGCTCGGGCTGGGTAGCGCGTAATCTCGCGGACGTCGAGCAATTCGATGCGCAGGACGAAATCAAGATTGCCGTGCAGAAAGCCACGGCATCGAAAGATGCCAAAGCGCTCGAACCTGGCAAGTACACGGTGATCATGGAACCGGCTGCAAGTGCGGGCTTGATCTCGTTCATGATGTTCGGCTTCGATGCGCGCCAGGCCGATGAGGGCCGCAGCTTCCTGTCAAAGAAGGGTGGCGGCAACAAGGTTGGCGAGAAGCTCTATGACGAGCGCGTGACCCTGTATGCCGATCCGGCTGACTCGGTGGCAGGCGTGTTGCCGTGGGATAGCGAAGGCTTGGCGCGCGAGCGTACGCCGATCATCACCAAGGGCAAGGTCGAGTACATGCAGTACTCGCGTTACTGGGCCAAGCTCAAAGAGAAGAAGGCGACCGGTCAGCCGGGAAACCTGATCATGGTCGGCGGAGACAAGTCCACCATGGATCTGGTCAAGTCGACCAAGAAGGGCATCCTTGTCACGCGTACCTGGTACATCCGCCTGGTCGATCCACAGACCGTGCTGCTGACCGGTCTGACCCGAGATGGCACCTTCTACATCGAGAACGGCGAAATCAAGTATCCGATCAAGAATTTCCGCTTCAACGAATCGCCCGTGATCATGCTCAACAACATCGAGGAGATCGGCAAGCCGGTTCGCGTCGGTGACGATGAGTCGCCGTTCGTGATGATGATTCCGCCGTTGAAGATTCGTGATTTCACGTTTACTTCGCTGTCGGATGCTGTGTAGCGGGGATTCGGGATTGGGGATCCGAGATTCGCAAGAGAGGCTGCCAGTTGCCAGGACGTGGTCGCTCTTGCGGAATCTTTTTCACGAATCTCCGATCACAATTGTCACATGACTCGCGCTGAATTCCTTCGCCTCGTGGTCGCCGGCCTCGCACTCGCGTCTAGCGCGAAGGTTCGCGTTGCGTCTGCGAATCCCGGTCCTCAACAGCCGAAGGGCTGGTCATCCCGAATCCCGAATCCCGGCTCTTACGATTTCGTGTTCACCCGGCTAATGTATGAGTCGGGCGACTGGGATGTTGATCAGCGCATGCCGTCGAATCTGATTGATGCATTGATTCAGTACACAACGTTGCGTGTCGATCCAAAGGAACATGTGCTGCCGCTGGCTGATCCACGCATGCTGACTGCGCCATTCTGCTATCTGGCCGGGCACAAGCTGGTCGAGTTCAATCCGGACGAGCGGCGCAATTTCGAGAAATATGTACGCAACGGTGGCTTCGTCCTTGTCGATGACTGCAATCACGATATCGATGGCTTGTTTGCCAAATCCTTCGAAAGCGAGATGGTGACTATTTTCGGTCGGGATGCCTTGCGCAAGTTGCCGAAATCGCATTCGGTGTATTCGAGCTTCTTTCGTTTTGACGGACCGCCAGCGACCGGATTCGAGTTGAATGGCTGGGGTGATGATCTGGTCCATGAATATCTCAAGGGGATCGAGATCGATGGTCGTCTTGGCGTGCTTTACAGCAACAAGGATTATGGTTGCGAATGGGATTACGACTGGCGCAACAAGCGATTTCTGGCTGAGGACAACACCAAATTCGCAGTCAATATCGCTGTCTATGCGATGACCAATTAGAAACACGATGCCCGTAGGAGCCCCTTCAGGGGCGATGCTTTCATTGACGCTGTCATGCAAGCGCATCGCCCCTGAAGGGGCTCCTACAGGGTTTGCATGTCGTTCGATGCAATAGCGGAAAATCGGAAATGAATGAACCAGTGACAGAAGAGAACGTGCAAGAACGCATTGGCAAGCTGGCGAAACTGCGTGAGTCGATCGCCCAAGCAATCGTCGGCCAGGATGAAGTGGTCGAGCAATTGTTGATCGGCTTGCTCGCCGGCGGCCACTGTCTGCTCGAAGGCGTACCGGGCCTCGGAAAGACGCTGCTCGTTCGCTCGCTCGGCCAAGCCCTGCACCTCGAGTTCCGACGCATCCAGTTCACCCCGGATCTGATGCCAAGCGACATTCTCGGCACCGAAATCCTCGAGGAAGATCACGGTACCGGCAAGCGCTACTTCAAGTTCCAGAAAGGTCCGGTGTTCACCAGCCTGCTACTCGCCGATGAGCTCAATCGCACGCCGCCGAAAACCCAGGCCGCGTTGCTTGAGGCAATGCAGGAACATACGATCAGCTACGCCGGGACGACCTATCAATTGCCCGAGCCGTTCTTCGTCCTGGCGACGCAAAATCCGCTGGAACAAGCGGGTACCTATCCACTGCCTGAAGCGCAGCTCGATCGCTTCCTGCTGCATATCCGCGTTGAATATCCGACCGAAGCCGAGGAGCGCTCAATCCTCGCGCGCACGACCGGCAGTTCGTCGGGCAAGGTCAATGAAGTCATGGACGCAGCGGACGTCATTGCTTTGCAGGCACTCGTTCGCGATGTGCATGTCAGTGAGGATCTGCTGACGTGGATCACCCGATTGGTGCGCGCATCGCGACCTCAGGACAGCGAGATCAGCGAAGTGCGCGAATGGGTGCGCTGGGGCGCAGGCCCGCGCGCTGGTCAATCCCTGGTGCTCGCATCGAAAGCGCGCGCCTTGATTCACGGACGCCTTGCGGCAACGCGTGAGGACGTCAAGGCGCTGGCGTCGCCGGTGCTTCGTCATCGATTGCTGCTCTCGTTTGCGGCCGAAGCCGAGCGCCGCAGTACGGACGATGTGATCGACGTGCTGTTGCGTTCGGTCGCATTGCCTGGCTGAGCAGGACCATGCGGCTGCCCGACGAACTGCGCGCTCGACTGCGGGATTTGCGCCTGACCGCGCGATCCACGGCGGGCGGCGATGGGCTTGGGATGCATGCCAGTTGCAGTCGCGGTGCCGGTCTTGAATTCGCCCAGTATCGAGGCTATGAGCCTGGTGACGAACCGCGTCGCATCGATTGGAAACTTTTCGCGCGTTCGGATCGTTACTTTGTGCGCGAAGCCGAGCGTGACAGCCCGTTGACGATCTGGATCGTTGTCGATGCCAGCGCATCGATGGCGCAAGCGGATCGCGCCCGGCCGGATTTCAGCAAACTCGATGCCGCCAAGTTGCTCGCCGCGTGTGTATTCGAACTCGCGCTGCGCCAAGGCGATCGATTTGGCTTGATCGGACTTTCCGCCGATGCACTGTGCTTTGTGCCGGATGCCGCGGGCGCGCGTCAGCGCGATCGCTGCTTGCTTGAGCTCGACAAGCTCGATAGTGGCGGCGTGTTGGTCGGGTCTGAAAAAACACGCCCGCTATGGGAGCGTGTACGTCCTGGTTCGCTGATGTTGTTTCTCAGTGATTGCTTTGATGATGAGTTGATCGAGCTGGCCATTCGCCTTTCTGCAGCCAAGCGTGAAGTGCTGACGATCCAGTTGCTCAGCGCCGAAGAACGGGATTTTCCATTCAAGGGCGGGCAGCTTTTTCGCGATGCCGAATCAGGCGCCGAATTGCGTGTCGATGGGCGCTCTGCGCGCGAGGATTTCATCACGCGCTTTGCCGCGGCGCGCGCGCAGCTCTCGATGAAGCTCGCCGCAGCTGGCATCCGCCATGTCGAACATGTGCTCGATCGACCGCTCGATGAGCCGCTTCGCGCATTGCTTGGCAATCCGCAGCGCTTGGCGGATCGTCGGTGAGCCTGGCCTTGCTGCTGCCTTTGGGTCTCGCGGCGCTGGCGAGTCTCATCGTGCCGTTGCTGATCCATCTGATTCGTCGCCCGGAACAGGAGATCATCGACTTCGCGGCCTTGCGCTGGCTGCGTCAAAGTCAGCGCCCACGGCGTCGATTGCGCTTCGACGATCTCTGGTTGCTGCTCACGCGCCTTGTACTTTTGTGTCTGCTTGCGCTCTTGCTGGCCGTACCCGTGCTCAAGGGCGAGTGGCGTGGCCGGCGTCATGTGGTCGCGGTGAGTACCGATGCCAGTCTCGCCGCGGCAAAAGAGCGGATTCTCGACCAGAACGCTCACTGGGTCTGGCTGATGCCGGGTTTTCCCGCGGTCGATGGCTCAATCACGCGCACCGATCAGCCGCAGGCGAGTCTGCTGCGCGAACTCGATGCGAGTCTGTTCAAAGACGATCAACTGACGGTCGTGGTTGCCGATCAATTCGCTGGGCTTGATGCGCAACGAATTGTTCTGGGTCATCCGGTCGAATGGATTGAAGTGGTTGCTGCGCCGACACCGTCCGAAACAGCTCGCCAACCGGTGGCGGCAGTCGTCGCGATTCGATCCGATGCAGCGGTTGCTTCCAGTGGGTTGCGCTACATTCGTGCCGCCACGTCGGTATGGAAAACTCCCGAAGGCAACCAATGGAAGGTCGATGATCAACCTGCATCCGTGCCGCTGCCGTCCCAGCTTGATGCGCTGATATGGATGGGTGGCCCGCTGCCGGAAGCAGTTCTCGCGTGGGTCAAGCAAGGTGGGCGGGCGCTCGTCGTTGATGGTCCGATGGGCCATGGCAGTCCGCTCTGGCGCGATCAGCAGGGCGATACGATCGCCAGCGACGAACCGCTCGGGGCAGGGCATGTCATTCATTTGCGCGGACCGCTGACGCCCGCACATCTGCCCGATCTGCTGGACGCCGATTTTCCGAATCAACTGCATAGACTGTTGCTGCCCGCGCGAAAGCCCTCCGATCGCGCGTACTCGCGTGAGGTGAAGCCCGCCCTCATTGATCGCCCAGGTGCCGAGAGAGTGACCGTACTGAGCACCTTGCTCGGCTTGTTGATCGCCGCAGTTTTCCTGGTTGAGCGAGTGCTCGCGACGCGCAGGCGGACGGCATGAACCATCCGTTGATTGGCAAACTGCGCGCACAGATCATCCAGCGCACTATCGCGAATGTGCTGATCTGGGTCGTGCCGTTCGCTGCGGCGCTGATTTTCGCCAATCAAATTGCTTCAACCAAAGTCGTATACGCGGTCGCATTCTTGGCGACTGTAGTTTGGCTGGGGATGCTGATTCGCGCCGTTCGCTCGGTGGATTCTGCGATGGTCGTTCGGCGTCTTGACGCATCATCGCAATCCATTGAGGACAGTGCTGACCTGCTGCTAGCGTTCAACGCGACGCCGACCGCCCTGCAAGCGTTGCAACGACAGCGCATCGTTACGCGGCTTGAGGCAAGCCCGCTCCCGAATTTGCGTCCGGCTTGGGCTCTGCGATCAGCGATTCTGTCGACAGGCGCGTTGCTCGCGCTGGCGTCACTATTCTGGACTTTGCCAAAAATCCAGGTAAAGAAATCAGTGACAGCGAGCGTCACCGCATCGCCAGAACCGGTTGCGCGCGAGACCGTGATTCGATCGGTGCAGCTCGACGTAGCACCTCCGTCCTACACCGGCCTTGCCGCTCGGTCGGAATCCACTCTCGATGCGAAGGTTGCCGAAGGCTCGAAGTTGACGTGGCGAATTGAGTTCACGCCCGATCCGGGCGCTGCGAAACTCGCGTTCCACGACGGCAGCGAGATCCCGCTTCTAAGCAAGGACGGTGAGTGGACCGCTGAAATGACCTTGGCTCAATCGACGCTGTATCGAATCGCCCTGGAATCCGCGCCGCCGCTGGCTAAAGACCCGCTGTATCGCCTCGATGCGATTGTTGACGAGCCACCCGAGATCGAAGTGATTGCGCCGGACAAGACCTTGACCTTGCTCGATGCGGGACAACGATCATGGCCGCTGACATTCGAGGTCAATGATGACTACGGCGTCGCCGATGCGAGCCTTTCGATCACCCTCGCCCAGGGAAGTGGCGAGCAGGTGACGGTGAGCGAGCGAAGCGAGCATCTGCGCGCGGATCCCGGCAAGGATTCGCGTCATCGCCGCTTTCGTCGCGCTCTCGATCTGGGCTCATCGGGATTCGCGGTGGGCGGTGATCTGATCGTTCGCCTGATCGTCAAAGACAACAGGAAGCCTTCTGCCAACATCACGCGCAGCGCCAGTTACATCCTGCGCTGGCCGCCGGATCTGGCGAGTGAGAGCGAAGGTGTTGATGGCATTGTGCAGAAAGTCCTTCCCGCATATTTTCGTAGCCAGCGCCAAATCATCATCGACACCGAAGCGCTGATGGCGGAGCGGGTGAAATTGACGGCCGATCGGATACTTTCGCGTTCGGACACGATAGGTGTCGATCAGAAGATCCTGCGATTGCGCTACGGCCAGTTTCTCGGCGAAGAGTTTGAATCGGGCGCGGCTGAGCATCATGCGGAATCTGGCAAGAAGGACGAAAAGGCCTCGCAGCAAGACGCGCTCACCGACGATCATGGCCACCAAAGCGCAGCGGCAGTCACGAACGGCTTTGGCAATGAAGGCAATATTCTTGCCGAATACGGCCACACCCACGACCATGCCGAAGCGGCAACCCTGCTTGATCCAGAGACCAAGAAAATCCTCAAATCCGCGCTGTCAGAGATGTGGCAGGCCGAACTGCATTTGCGTCAAGGCGAACCGGCCAAGGCATTGCCGTTTGAGAATCGGGCGCTGGTTTTCATCAAGCAGGTTCAGCAATCGACACGCATTTATCTGGCACGCGTTGGGCTCGAACTGCCGCCTGTCGATGAAAGCCGACGACTCTCGGGGGAGCGCAAGGATATCCGCGACCCGCGGGGTGTTCTCGTTGAATCGGATCGCGACGGAAAAGTGTTATCAGATATCTATCAATCAGTTGCCTCAAATACCTCAGCTGATCTCGGAAGTTTTGACGCCTGGCTACGTAGTCATGAATCGACTCTGCCAGACGCCCTGAGCCTGATCGCAGCGGTAGACGAAGTCCGTCATTTGCCCGAATGTCAGGAGTGCCGCAATCGACTGCTCGATCAGCTATGGCGGGCGTTGCCATCACCGCCGACGCAGACACAGCTGCGTGTTGCGCCCGATCAGAAGGGACGCGATTACCTCGACCGATTGCAAGAGGAGAGAACTCCTTGAGCTCGTTCAATCTGGGCATCATCGTGATCATCGGCCTTGCCGTTATTGTCAGCGTCTGGCGCGTGGTTCGCGATTCGCGGGCGTGGCGTTGGACGCGGATACTCGCTCAGTTCCTCATGACAGGCCTGCTTTATTTGCTGTTGTTTCCGCCGGTCAATGAGCGGCCGAGAGTACAAGGTATCGTCTTGACGCCAGGGGTAACCGCGGCGCAAATGATGAATCGTGATCACAGCCTGCCGAGCCTCGCCTTGCCGGGCGTTGAGTTCAATGATCCGGCAATTGACCGAGTGCCTGATCTTGCCAGCGGACTTCGGCGGCATCAGGAGATTGGCAATATCGAGATACTCGGCGATGGCTTGCCGCCGAGGGATCGCGGTGCGGTTGGCGATCGTGGAGTCAAATTTTCGCCGGGCGACACGCTGGCCGGTGTTGTCAATCTGCAGTTGTCGACCGACGTTCGCTCGGGCGCAATGTGGTCGGTTCGCGGACAACTCACCGGAATCCCGCGTGCACACGTCGAGCTGCGTGATCGGAGCGATGCGACGGTTGCCAGCGCAACAGCGGACGATGAGGGGCGATTTACCCTTTCTGTTCGGGCAAAGTCGGCGGGCCAGTCGCTATATCGACTTCGTCTCGTTGATGCGGCACAAGTGACTCTCGAAGAAATTCCGTTGCCCTTGGTGGTTGCCGATGGCAGCGCGGTGCGAACGCTTATTCTTGCGGGTGCTCCGGACCCCGAGCTCAAGTACTTGCGTCGCTGGATCGTCGATTCCGGCAATTCGGTTGCCAGCCGCATCGGCTTGAGTCGGGGCATCGAGCAACTTCAAAACGCCGTCGATCTGGCTGCCGCATCGCTCGCCGAAATCGACTTGCTGATTGCTGATGAGCGCGCATGGGCGGGTCTTTCGACAGCCGAGAAAGCGCAGATCAAATCTTCCGTCGAGAGGGGGATGGGCTTGATTCTGCGCACTACCGGACCGTTGTCGTCTCAGGTTCGTTCCGAATGGGTCGCATTTGGATTCAAAATCGAGTCTTTTGATGGCGCTCGCTCGGTGACTTTGGCGAACCCGGTGTCAGGTATTTCCGTATCGCGTGAACCATTCAACATCAGTGTAGAAGATTCCGTCGCGCTGGTTTCAGGGGTGGATCGATCCACGCTGGCGGCGTGGCGAGCGGTTGGGCAAGGCCGCGTTGCGCTATGGCTTGCACTCGATACTTACCGCTTGCAACTGGAGGGCGACGACAGCCGCTATGGCACATTGTGGAGTGACGCTTTTGCCGCCATCGCGCGTGCGCGCGGAATCCGGCCACCGTTGTTGCCGACGTTCGCCCGGGTTGAACAGCGCAGCGAATTTTGCCAGCTCGATGCTGCTGCGGCGCTCGAGGATACCGACGGGCAAATACATGACCTGTTGGTCGGCAAGGATTCGATACGCTGTGCCGCCTGGTGGCCGATGAAATCAGGCTGGCATGCAATCGTTGAAGGCCCTTCGCGCTGGCCTTTCTATGTCTACTCAGCGGATGATGCGAAGACATTGAAGCGTGAGGAAACGCGTGAAGCTACCTCAGAGCTCGTCCAAGAAAATCCAGCCACATCCAGCTATCGCGTTCCAATGCAACGCTGGCCATGGTTTCTGGTTTGGCTGCTGATCTGCGCTGGAATATGGTGGCTTGAGCGTAAAGACGATCGCCAGTCATTTTATTAAATAATTGCACGTATTGCTAATTACTTTGTTTTTCCATCGAGCGTTTCCTGAGGGCGCCCAGATAGCGTGCAGCCAGGATTATGGCAAACCAGAGCGCGAGTCCAGCGAGCGGCCAGGCAATGACAGCTGGCCAGAAAATCGAGACAGCTGCCAACGCGGCAAGCACCAATGCCCCTCCGCCGAGTGAAGTGGATTCGGCCGGACCGAGCACCCGGCGGTTGGTAATCGCGGCACTCATCGAATTGGCCAGTCGCAGGGCGCCTGCCGCAGCTCGCCCCGAGCTTCCTCCCTGACGAACCAGGTGCGGTCTTCGTCCGGACTGTTTGAAAACTCGGCGCCGCTCACCGAGAACAATCTCGGTAGCGTTCTCGAGATCGGTTTCGTAGTGCTGTTCCAGTTGTGCGGCGAATCCGCTGTTCTCGACTGCAATATCGAGTTCGCAATTGCCCATCCAGCTGGCCAGGTTGAGGTTGCTTGAACCAACCCGGCCCCAGCGTCCGTCGGCAACTGCGGTTTTGGCGTGCAGCATTGAGCCATTCCATTCGAACACGCGAACACCTGCTTCGAGCAGTGGGCGATAGCCTGCGCGCGACATGCCACCGATTGCCGGGATATCGCTGGTGCCTGGAACCAGCAGGCGCACATCGACGCCATCGCGAGCCGCCGAGGAAAGGGCTTGGACGTAAGGCGCGATACCGACGAAGTAGGCGTCGGTCAACCACAGCCGTTCACGGGCCATCGAGGCGATCAACTGGTCCAGCCGATAGACCCCGGCCCGGTTCGGCACCGTGGCGATGACGCGCAAGTCAATTTCACCGGCGCTTTCGAGATTCTCAAAGGGAGCAAGAAATTCGTGCGGCAAGTCGGTGCCAAGCCGCGACCAGGTATCGGAAAAAGATGTGGCGAGATCGCGCAGTGCAGGCCCGCGCACGGCGACTCCGGTATCGCGCCAAGGTTCGATACCGCGACTTGCGTCGCCGAGCCATTTGGCACTGACACAAATACCGCCAAGGAAGCCAACGGTGGCGTCCACCACGAGCAACTTGCGATGGTCGCGCGAGAGCCAGCCCAACGGGCTGCCGAGATTGGGCGGATTGAACGTGCGCAATTCGCCGCCCGCATCAATCAAGGGTTGCCAGAAGCTTCGTGACGACTGCCCCATACAACCCAGCCAATCTCTCATGACGAGAACACGAACGCCGTCTTGCGCACGTTCGACCAGAGCATCACGAAATTCGCGAGTCAGTTCGTCGTTGCTGAAGATGTAGTTTTCGAACAGGATGCTCACTCGGGCGGAACGGATGGCCGCGAGCCAGGCATCGAAGTTAGCCTTGCCATCGATCAACAAGTCGACCCTGTTGCCAGTAATAAGCGGCGCACCGGCGGCGCGGCTCAATGCCTGTGCCGCGAGCAGGCGCATTGATGCGCTGGATTGGTACGCAGTTGACGCGGAGCGAAGGGCGGACATGCCGCGCAGTTTACCCTCGATGAAATGAACGCGGTGTTTCGATCGTTCGCTCAGGGCGCAGAAATTTCATTTGCCATATAGGCCGTCAATGCGACACGAGCATTGGCGCGAACCTTGCGTTTCAAGAGGGGCGACCAACCGAGCAGAAGGCCGATCGTGCCCAGAGCCTGGCGTGACCAGGTGGCAAACGAAAACGAATCGACGTGTTCGATGATTAACCCATCGAGGAATTGAAAGCGGGAATGAACGCGATTGTGGACGGAGCGTCCCGTTGCCGAGAACGCGTACCAGGCTTGCCAATCCGCGCTGCCTGATTCGCCTTCAGCATACAAATTGGCTGCTTCGACGCGCAGGTCTTTGCCGCGTGAACACAACATTCGCCACATGGCACCGACCTCGGCTCCCCGTAGATCGAACACTTCATCGCTGAAATGCGCGTCGCGGTGATAGCAGCTGCTCATGGCTTTGCCATCACGCGCCGCGAAGGCAGAGTAGAACGTCTCGATCGTGCCTAAGTTGGTGTTGACTTGCATGCGAATGGGCGCCGGATCTCGGTGAGTCCGGCGCCCGAATATCAATGCATTGTCGCGGGGGGGGCAGTGGCACCTGACCCCGATGCGTCGTTTGCGCGGGTCTTTTCGGCGGAGGTATCGACGGCCTT
>JBBQTY010000115.1:0-13079 GCA_038234445.1 Lysobacterales bacterium | reverse complement strand
CTGTGCGGACGGTGCCAACGTGGTGTGGATCGTCAAGCCCGCAGCATCGAGTTCGTGATCGGCGAAATCTCGACGCAGTTGCTGGCGCACGAGTTCGAGAAAAGCTGGAAACCGATTGCGCGGCAAGGCGCCATTCGCACTGGTACCGAGCGGCTCGGCGCGCGCGCGAACCAGTGTTCCGGCGTCGATCAGACCGGTATCGAAAAACTGTTCGAGCACCAGGTTGCGCCGCGTCAGCGCGCGTTTCGGCGCACGTCGCGGATCGTAGTAGCTCGGCCCCTGGACGAGACCGACGAGCAAGGCGATATCGGCGGGATCCAGCGCCTCGACTTCGCGACCGAAATAGAACTCGGAAGCCGCGGCGAATCCATGAACAGCCTGGCCGCCCTGTTGGCCGAGAAAGATCTCGTTGACATAGGCTTCGAGGATGCGCCGCTTGTCGTAGCGGAATTCGATCAGCAAGGCGATCAACGCTTCGTTGACCTTGCGCATGATGCTGCGCCCGCGATCGAGGAACAGATTCTTGACCAACTGCTGGGTCAGCGTCGAACCGCCCTGGACCACGCGGCCAGCGCTTAAATTGACCCAACCCGCGCGCAGGATTGCGATCGGATCGATGCCGTGGTGGCGCTTGAAATCCCGATCCTCGACCGCTTGCAGGCCGGTCACCAGCAAGGCCGGCAATTGTTCGAGCTGAACCAGTCTGCGCTCTTCCTGCTGCGATCCATAAAGGGTCGCGATGCGCGCCGGATCGAGTTCGGCTTGATGCAGGGCCGCGCCGGTTTTCATGTCGAGCAGATTGGCGAGCTGTCCTGCAACGAGATCAAATGACATTCGCTGGGCCGGATAGCGCCCCTCCAGCCCGACAAACGCGCGCCGCGCGATCTCGAAATGCTCGCCATTGCGCGTATAGGTTCCGGGCGCGGTTGCCGAGGGCGCACTGCGATAGCGCGCGGCATCGAGCTCAAGCAGCAAGGTATCGGCGTTCAGCGGCCGCCCCGGCGCGAGATCGAGCGGACGCGCAAAGACCCGGCTCGGAATCTGCCAGCTCAGATCATCGAAACGCTCGCGCACCTGATGATCAAGCGTGATCGTGTACGGGACGAGAAATCCGATCAGCGCACCGAACGCAAGCAAGATCGGAGCACGGAAAACACGCCAAAGCAAAGCAATGAAGGAAAACAGACGTCGTAGCAAGGTCAATCACACGGGTGAAGTTCGCAACAGTCTAGCCCGGATTTTTCGCAAGATCGCAGGGACACGCCGCAGCAAAAGATCGTGGGACCACGCAAAGGCGCTGGGGCCCTGCCCGCGCAGGGGCGGCGACGATTGAATGGCGAGGATCACTTTCAACAGGTCGGGTCCCCGAACTTGCGCAAGTGGACTGAAGAATGCGCGCGCCCATCCACCTCTCGTCGCCCCTGCACGGGCAGGGGCCCAACACCTTCGGTCCGTCGCGTTCCTGAAGGAGCAGCGCGAAGGAGCGAACGGTTTAACCGTTCGCAATGCGCTACCAGGCCCGTGCTTGTCAGCATCTATCAGCACAGATCGCCTACGTGCAATGCGCTGGCGCGCGGACTCTGCCGTGACAGGGTGCGCCAGCATCGCCGATAATCCGCGTCCGTTCGCCGTCTGGACCATCGTGCAGAAATCTTCGTCGCAACCCGTCTGTCTCTGCGTCCATGGTGTCGAGGCTTGCAGCGAGATTTGGCTGGCCGAAGTCATGACACAGCTGGATGGTGCGGCGGATCTGGTTTTGCTCGGCGCTTGCGCATCGACGCAGGGGTATGCCGAAGCACTGCGCCTCGCCGACGTCCGTGAAGATTCCGCCCACGCGTTGGCAACGCTGCTGGCTGCTCATTTGCCTGGCCGCGATTTGCTGCTCGTGCGCAGTGATGCCGTTTTGCCGGAGCGAGCCTTGCCACGCCTGCTGCGCGCACTCGAACACGACGACGTGCTCGGCGCGGGTACTCTCGACAACCTCGAACACGCACGCTCTCCCCTTCCGGCGGGTTTGCACAGCGATGTCGAGGCACAGCGTATTGATGCGCTCTGCTACGCGTTGTCGCGACGCCAACTGATTGATGTCGACGTGTTGTCGCCTTTGGCATCCGCCTGGCATGGCCGGCGGTTGCGCGATGGCGGCGCTGACTTGCGCACGGTCATGCTCGATCACGGCTATGTCGCTGCACGCAGTCGCACGCTTGAAGGCGCCGACAAAAGCAAGGATCCGCGCGATCCGTTGCCGCCTTCGCCGCTCGCGGAGCTGCGGGAGCGCATGGCCGAAGCAATCGGCACGCCGCTGACGCCATGCATGGCCGGACTCAATGCACGGCCGGTGATCCTGCATGTGTTGCATGGCTGGGGCGGCGGCGCCGAACGTTGGGTGCGCGATTTCTGCGCTGCGTTTTCCGAAGCCGATCACCTTGTTCTCAAATCCAGCGGTAGCCATCAGCGCAGTCGCCATGGCGAATGGCTGGAATTGCATGACGGATCGTTGCGCGGACCCGCGCTGCGTCGCATTGCCCTGCCCTGCGCGATCGCCGATACCGATATTTCCAATCCGGGTTATCGCAGCCTGCTTGACGAACTGCTGATCGAGCATGCGGTCGACGCGATCATTGTTTCATCGCTGATTGGTCACAGCCTCGATGTGCTGCGCACGGGTTTGCCGACCACGCGCATCGTGCACGATCACTATCCGCTGTGGCCTGTGCTGCACCGGAATTTCAGCGACACCACGCTGGCATTCGACGATGCGCAGCGCGCGGCTGATCTCGCCGCACTCGGGCGTGATCGCGAGTTCGCGAATACCAATCCCGCACACTGGAAAGGATTGCGCGATGCCGCGATTGAAGCGATGCGCAATGGCCAGGTGCAATTGATCGCACCGAGTCAGTCCGCGCTCGACAACGATCTACGCTTGGCACCCGAGTTGATCCACCTGACCTCGGCGATCATCGCGCACGGTTTGTCCGCATGGCCGGACGAGAACGTGCCGCGCGCAGTCCTTCCACCCACGCGCGAGCGCCTGCGCCTGGTGTTTCCGGGTCGCGTACGTCGTGGCAAGGGCGCCGAATTGCTTGAGCAGGTGTTGCCGCGCTTGCGTGATTTCGCCGAGGTGTTTCTGCTCGGCGCAGGCAGCGACGCGCATGCGTTTTTCGGCATGGATGGCGTGCACATCCTGCTCGACTACCGTCGCGAAGATCTGCCGAGTCTGCTCGCCGATTTGAGCGCCGATGCCGCCGTGCTGTTGCCGACCGTTGCCGAGACCTTCGGCTATACGCTATCGGAACTGCGCGATCTCGGCATGTCGGTCGTTGCAACACGCATGGGTGCCTACGTTGAACGCATCAAAGATGGTGTCGACGGCTTTCTCGTCGAAGCGGATGCCGATGCGATAGTTTCCCGATTGCGCGATCTGGCCGCGCATCGCGATCGCTTGAATAGCGTCCGCGAATATCTCGGCACACATCGCGAGCCGGATCTGGCGTCGATGGCGGGCGCGTATGCGCGCGTGCTGAGCCTGCCGGACGTGGTCGCTTTGCGCTACCCACTGATCTCGACCCATGTGGATTCGCAGATGATTGCGGCCCGCAGCGATCAACTCGCGCGTGCGGAAAAACGCATCGTCGAGCTGCGCGAGCAGCAACTCGTGCTCGAAACCGAAGTTGTACGCCGCGGCGATTGGGGTCATGCGCTCGATCGTCAGTTGGTCACCTCGCGTGAACAGGTCGATGGCCTTGAAAGTGAACTCGAAATACGCACGGCCTGGGCACAACGACTCGACAGCGAGGTCGAGCGACTTCGTCCGTTTGAACCCGCCTACGCCACCGTGATCGCGAGCCGATCGTGGCGCTTGACTAAACCCATGCGCAATACCGCGACACGCTTGCGCAATCTTCGCGCCTCGCTGGCCTATCGAAAAGCACGCCTGCTCTCGCAGTTCCGTCGTTTTCGTGGAAGCCTCGTCCAGCATGGTCTGGGCGGAACCTGGACGCGCTTGCTGCGCGAGATGCGCGGTGCCGCGCCGATCCATGCACGCGAAACGTTTGCCACGCCGAGTGAGGATTTTTCGCCCTTCGTGGTGCCGGGCAGCGAGCAGCCGCGCGTCTCGATCATCATCCCGATCCACAACAAGTTTGCCTATACGGCGGCGTGCCTGCGCTCGCTGGCCGAGCATGCCGGTGCAACACCTTTCGAGGTCATCGTCGTTGATGATCTGTCGACCGACGTGAGCGCCGCGCGACTAGCCGAGATCAGCGGCATCCGATCGATCCGCAATGCCGAAAATCTCGGCTTTGTCGGCTCGTGCAATGCCGGCGCCGAAATGGCCCGTGGCGAATATGTGCTGTTTCTCAACAACGATACCGTCGTCACCGACGACTGGCTCGAAGCGTTGCTGCGCTGTTTCGACGATGAGCCGGCAGCGGGCCTGGTTGGCTCGCGCCTGGTCTATCCCGACGGTCGTCTGCAGGAGGCCGGCGGTATCATTTTCAATGACGGTTCGGGCTGGAATTACGGCCGCTTTGAAGATCCGGACGACACCCGCTTTGCGTTCCGCCGCGAAGCCGATTACTGCTCGGGTGCGGCGATCATGCTGCGTCGCGCACTGTTCGAGCAGCTCGGCCGTTTCGATCAGCGCTATGCGCCGGCCTACTACGAAGATACTGATCTCGCCTTCGCCGTACGCGCGGCCGGTTTGAAGGTGTTTTACGAACCGCGCTCTCGCGTAGTGCACTTCGAGGGCGTTACCGCGGGCACCGATACCGGCAGCGGCATGAAGCGCTTTCAGGTCATCAACCAGCAGAAATTCCTCGACAAATGGCAAGCGGCCTTGCATCAGCAACCTGTGCCGGGCACGCCAATCCAGATTGCGGCGACCCATCGCGCGCGCCATCGCATCCTGATCATTGATGCGGTCACGCCGATGCCCGATCAGGATTCCGGCTCCTTGCGCATGGTCAACCTGATGCGCATCCTGCGCGCCAATGGCCACCATGTCGCGTTCCTGCCGAGCAACCTGGCCTGTGTTGAGCGCTACACACGCGATTTGCAGTCGCTCGGCATCGAGGTGCTGCATCATCCCTACAATCATCCGGCGAACCTGTTCCGCGAGCGCGGTTCCGAATTCGATGCGATTGTGCTTTCGCGCCACTATGTCGCCGCCGAATACATCGGTCTCGCGCGTCTCTACGCGGCCAAGGCACGCCTGATTTTCGACACCGTCGATCTGCATTATCTGCGTGAACTGCGTGCCGCCGAGCTCGAAGGACGCGAGGATCTTGCTCGCGTTTCGGCGAAAACCCGCGCGCAGGAAATCGGCATCATGCGCGAGTGCGACGTGACCCTTGTGGTCAGTCCGGTCGAGCAGAAAATCCTGTCGCGCGACGCGCCCGGCGTGGCCGTTGACGTGCTCTCAAACGTGCATGAGGTTTACGGGTGTCGCAAACCGTTTGGCGAACGTCGTGATCTACTTTTTGTCGGCGGCTTCCAGCATCCACCGAACAGCGATGCGGTGATCTGGTTTGTCGGTGAAATCCTGTCGCGTGTGCTGCGTTCAATTCCTGAGCTTCGCCTGCACGTGATCGGCAGCAAGGTTACCGATGCCATCCATGCGCTCGCCAGCGAGCACGTGATCGTGCACGGCTTTGTCGAGGACATCGCTCCGGCCATGGACGAGGCACGCATCTCGATTGCGCCGCTGCGCTACGGCGCCGGGGTCAAGGGCAAGGTCAACATGGCCATGAGCTATGGCTTGCCGGTGGTGGCGACGCCGATGGCAGTCGAAGGCATGCATGTGCAATCGGGCGATGAAGTAATGATCGCAGACAGCGCCGATGCCTACGCCGACGCGATCATCGCGCTCTACAACGATGAAGACTTGTGGCAACGGCTGTCCGAAAAGGGGCTCGACAACGTCCGCATGCATTTCTCATTCGAGGCTGCGGAAAAGGCGATAAAACGTATTTTTCTATTTTAGATGAAAGCGGCAGACGGAAGCCGAACGGCAGCGACCGCCAAGGGCGATCCGGCAGAAGAGCTCGCCCGTGAACGGGCTCCTACGAGGCGCGCTACGTGCAACGCTGTCGGATCGCGGCCATCCGCATGCGTAGGAGCCCCTTCAGGGGTGAGCTTCTGACTTCGCGTTGGCGAACAAGCGCACCCGTGAACGGATTCCAGAGCAGGCAGCTGGCCGCTAGTTGGCTACTGTCGAAAACGCGCCTTATTCATCTGACAGCTCCCACTCGCCGTCAACGTTCAGGCATTGCCACTGCACATCATCATGCGGAGCGCCAAGCGGGCCGAAGCTGCGTTCGCGCAAGAACACGCTGCCATCCTCGTGCCGCATCGCTAATGTGCTCGCTCTGGTTCCGTAACGTTCGCCGCGAATGAAAATGGGCGCGAGCACGCGTTCGAGGTCTGCGCCTACCCCGGTATCGGGCAGATCGCTGTCATCAGGCTGGGTCGTATCGGAGAGCAATGACAGGAACGTGTTGTCCTCACGGTCGCCACTGCGGATCGCTTTCGTGAAGCGTGTGCGCAAGCGCTCAATTTTCGGCCATGAACTGTCGAACGGACCATTCCCGACGACATGGATGCCGGGTTTCAGCCGTTGCAACGTCTTGCTGCTGCCATCGATCAAGCAGACGCCGGTGCGATCGCCAAAAACAAGATTGAACGGCGCGTACTCGCCGAGATCGCTGAGCACGCGCTCCGCGAAATCATCAACGGATGCATTGCCGATGACAAACTCGCGCACCAGTATTCCACGTGAGCGCGGCGCTTTTTCCGGCAAGCCACTGCGCACATTGGTAACCGAGGCAAAACGACCGTCATTGCGCTGAGCAAGCCAACTGCCACCGGCCTGCAGATCGAGTCCGCCCAGACAATCCGCATCACCCCGCCAAGGCGCTGCATCTGTACTCGGACGCTCATGAAACTCATCGCGATTGCCGAGCAGCAGCAACGGCCACTCGGGCATCGCGTCAATCGCGATCAGCAGGATGCACATGGTTTGGATTCCTTTTCGGTGCCGGAGTCGCATCATCGCGCCCCCAAGCAGGCGTCAGCCCGGCGTGGGCGCGAGCCCGCGCAATTTCTCTTCAATCGCTGCAAGGCGTGAATTGGCCGGACTCAACTTGCGTGCGGATTGCACGGCGCGTTCGGCGTCATCGGCCTGTTTTTCACCAATGCGCTTTTCGGCCAGATCCAGATAGGCATTGGCCAGACGCTCGGACATCGGCAGCAGCGATGGATCGGAAGGCGCAGTCTGACGAACGACTTCGAGCATGCCGAGCGCTCGGTTCAGGCCGCCGCTGGAAAGCTCCTTGTCGAACAGTTCACGAGCGAGGCCAGGAAGCTTGTCGAGTCCGGCCTGGGCCTGCTTGTTGTCACCATCGATGGCAAGCGCGGCCCGGTACTTGTCGTAGGCGCTGTTGCCTGGAGGATTGATCAGGCGCCCGGCGCTAGCGGCTGCGTCAGCTTCGATGATCAGGTTGCGCATGCGGTCGAGATCGGCCGGCGTTGGCGCAGGTCGTTCGGCGGCGATGGCAAGGCGCTCGCGCAACTCGCGCAGGTCAATACTCGCGGCGCGCAGATCGGGCAAGTCGCCGGGCAGTTTCTGGGCTTGTTTGAGCAGCCGATCGGCCGCTCCGGTATTACTGCTCTCGATGGCCGCACGTGCTTGCAAGACGAGCGCCTGTGCCACTCGGCGCAAGCCCGTCTTGGCCCGTACATTGTTGGCATCGCGCTGCAGCACTGACTCGAACAGGGCTTGCGCCGATTCCGCATTGCCCGTGAAGCGACCCGCACGAAGTTGCGCTTCACCTTGTGCGAGATCCTTTTCCAGGGAGTCAATCGCTGCATCGCGCAGACTGCCGATCCGCGCACGCAAATCCGGCAGTTCGGGATAGGCCGGTAGAATGCGCGCGATGTCCTCGATCCGCGAAGAGGCGGTAACCAGATCGTTGCTGGCGAAAGCTGCGCGCGCCTGTACCGCGAGCGCGTCGACACTGCGCTTGATTCCTGCCCGAGCGAGTGCGCTGCCTTCATCGCCCGTCAAAGCGCGTTGATAGAGCGCCACCGCACCATCGTCGCCGAGCAATTGTCCACCATCGAATGCTGCCTGGGCCTGACTCAGCAGGGCTTCCGATTCGGTCCCATGCGCATCGATCGCGGCAATCGATTTCTCGACTTCCTCGACGGCTATACCGCCGCCGAGGAGTTCGCGCGCCGCCGCTACCGCCTGGCGCGCGAGACCCGGATCTTGGCGTTTGAGCGCATCGCGTGCGCGAGAAAGCAATTTGTCGCCGACATCGCGCATGCCGCGACGGGCAATATCATTGTCGGAATCCAGCGTGCGCGCACTCTGGAACAATTCGCGCGCACTGTTGCCCTGGTTCCCATCGAGATTGCCGGCATCGAGCGCCTTCTGCGCTCGCGCGAGGATATCGTTGAGCTCGGTATTCGGAAGCAACGCGCGCAGCCAATCCTGGTGTTTCCAGAGCATGAAACCGGCGCCGCCAACGCCGAGCATGAGCACGATCAGGAAGATCATGAGCCCGCTGACACGTCGCTTCGGCTTGATTTTTCGATTCGATACGCGACTCGCACGCATGATGTGATCGTCGGTCGCCGCGAGAATCTCTTCGAGCCGCCCCATGCTCGGATCGGAGCGATTGCGTGAGGAGGCATCGCCGGAGTGTGGCCGGGGCGATCCGATGGGAGAGGGCGCCGGCGACACGCGCGTATCGGCGGATCGTGCGTCACGAGCAATCTGGTCAGGCGTACTATCGAGCCCCGGCAGCTCGCCATTGCTGATCGCCTTTTCATAACGGGCGATGGCCATCGCGGCATCGTTGCCGGTCTGGAAGCGGTCATGCGGTTCCTTCGCCAACAGACCATCCACGAGTGGCTGCAGCACAGCCAACGACTCGGGCAATCTCGGCACCGGCTGGGTGATGTGCATGATGCCTACGGCGAGCGAATCCTCGGCTTGGTAAGGCACGCGCCCGACCAGCATCTCGTAGAGCACGACGCCGAGACTGTAGAGGTCGGCGCGACCATCCAGTTGCTTGCCGCGCGCTTGCTCGGGGCTCATGTAGTGCGGCGTGCCGACGACAGCACCGGTACGCGTCATGCGCGTGGCTGAATTGTTGGCGCGGGCAATACCGAAATCGGTCAGTACCGATGAGCCGTCATCACGAAGGAGGATGTTGTCGGGCTTGACGTCACGATGGATGAAGCCTTTTTGCTGCGCATAGTTGATCGCGCCGGCGATTTCGCGGGTGACGCGCAAAGCGAACGACACCGGCCGCCCCGGCCCGTCCTTGCCGAGCACCGGGCCACCGGCGAGGTATTCCATGGCGATGTAGTGGTAATCGCCCGCACGGCTAACATCGTGGATACCAACCACATGACGATGATGCAGACGCGCAGCAATCTTGGCCTCGCGCAGAAAGCGCTCGCCGAAATTCGGATCGGCCAACAAGGCTGGCGACATGATCTTGAGCGCGACCTCGCGGTCCACGGATTCCTGGACCGCCAGATAGACGGTGGCCATGCCGCCACGGCCGAGTTGCCGCAACAATCGGTATCCGGGAATTTCGATCACGTCGGGATTCTATCCATGCCCAATGCCGCACTGCAGCGAAGGTGCCAAGCATATCAGTCCGGCCAAGGCCTGCGCCGTCTCGAACCCATGCACGTTCAGGCCTTGCGTTGCGCCTCGATCACATTCGGCACTGCATGCAACTGGCCGAGCAAGGTCGACAACTGGCCGAAGTCAGCGACGCGCAGGGCCAGATTCATGCTGACCTCGTTGCGTGCCGGATCCACGCGCGCGTCGATCGCGAGAATATGCACATTGGCCGCAGCAATCACATTGCTGACGTCTTTGTGCAGGCCCTTGCGGTCATAGCCGCGCACGAGCACATTGACCTCGTAGGCGCGCTGCTTGCCACCGCCCCACTCGACATCAATGATGCGATCGGCATCGACCAAGCGCAGACGTTGCAATTGCAGGCAATCCAAACGATGCACGCTGACTCCACGTCCGCGCGTGATGAATCCGGCCACCTGGTCGCCCGGAACCGGCTGGCAACAGCGTGCGAGTACCGTCAACAGGTTACCGACACCTTCAATGACCAAGGCATCCTTGCTCGGAACGACAACCTTGCTCGGCAATGCCGGCCGCGCAGGCTGGGGTTCTGTGGCGCGCTCGCCCTCGTGCAAGCTACGCGCGATCTGGGTCGGCGTGACATCGCCGATCGCGAGCGCTTCGTAGAGATCGTCCACCGTGCGCAATTGGAATCGCGCCGGCAAGCGATCAAGGTCGACGTTGTGCAGTGCCAGGCGCTTTAGTTCGCGATCGAGCACCGCGCGACCGGCCGCCACATTGATCTCGCGATCGGCCTGGCGAAACCAGTTGCGTACCTTGTTTCGGCTGCGTGCGGTCTGTAGAAAACCATGATGAGATGAGAGCCAATCGCGACGCGGTTCGGCGGTCTTGCCGGTGAGAATCTCGATGCGATCGCCACTGTTCGGCTGAAACGTCAGCGGAACGATGCGCCCGTTGACCTTGGCGCCACGACAGCGATGGCCGACAGAGGTATGCACGACATAAGCGAAATCGAGCACGGTGGCGCCCTTCGGCAGATCGAGCACCTGCCCTTTTGGCGTAAGCAGATAGACCCGATCCTCGATGACATCGGTGCGAAAGCCGGCCAGCAAGGTCGCATCGTCATCCTGCTCGTCGCGGCCTTCAAGCAGCTGGCGCATCCAGGCGATCTTGCGCTCGAAGCTCGCGTCGCCGCCGCTGCCTTCCTTGTAACGCCAATGTGCGGCGAAGCCGAGCTCGGCATAGGCATGCATGTCGTGCGAACGGATCTGCACTTCGAGGGTACGCCCTTCCGGACCGATTACGGCAGTATGCAGAGATTGATAATTATTGCCTTTGGGACTGGCAATGTAGTCGTCGAACTCGCCCGGTATAAACGGCCACAGTGAATGCACGACACCGAGTGCGGCATAGCACGCCGGCACATCAGGCACGAGCACGCGCAGGGCGCGGATATCGTAGAGATCCGAGAATTCGAGCCCCTTCTTCTGCATCTTGCGCCAGATCGAGCTGATGTGTTTCGGCCGTCCGGCGACGTCGGCGATGATCTCGGCCTCGCTCAGCGCCTCCCGAAGCAGATGCGTGGCATGTGCGATCCAGCGCTCACGATCACCGCGGCGCTCGTCGAGCAGGTTGGCGATGCGCCGATAGGTATCCGGCTGCAGATAGCGGAAGGCCAAGTCTTCCAGTTCCCACTTGAGCTGCCAGATACCGAGGCGGTTGGCCAGCGGCGCGTGGATATCGGCGGTCATTTGGGCCAATGCACGCCGCTCTTCTTCGGCGAGATCGCCGGCGCGGCGCATCATCACGAGTTGCCTGGCAAGCAGAATGAAGACCACACGCAAGTCGCGGATGATCGCAAGCAGCAGACGACGAAGCCCTTCCGCCGCCGTGCCGCTGCGTGCGGCGTAAAGCGTCCACACCTTTTCCGCGGCGCGCTGACCTTCGACAAGATCAACCACTTCGCTACCGAAAGACTGAAGTTCGGCGTCACTGAAGAGGCAACCCGCCCCGAGTGCTTCATGCAGGAGCAAGGCGGTGCGCGCGATCGGCCCCGTTTCGAGCACTTCAAGCTCAGCGAGAACAGCGTTGCGGATTGCCGTCGATGCGTTCCATCGCTCAAGCACGCCCGTCGAGGCATTCAACTTCGCCTCGATACGCTGCAGAGCGTCGGTGTTCGAATACGACACGGTCGATTCCGGAATCGCGGGTTTCACGATGACTCTACCGAATCAGCGCCCACTGGACCGACGCAAAATCAAGCGATCCGCCCGAACACTTGGCGGACGCCCGACGCGCTCGAGAGCGATTAAATCGCTTGACGACGCGGCCGGTTCCAGCGACCGCGATGCGTTCGTCCGGATCAGTAGTTGTACCAGACGCTGTCGTCGGAAAACCAATCCTGCGATTCCTCGGCGACTCCGACCATGCCGCCGCCGGTGCGCAGCGCAGCGAAACCCTGCATCGGCGTTCCCGCGGTGGCCGCTCCGACGACGTTGCGATAGACCAGCACATAGTGGGGACCTGAACCGACACTCGCGCTGTACAGATGGCGCACAAACGGTCCGGTTTCCTTGACCACTCCAGCCAATGCAAGCACCGAGTCGTCGCACAATTGGGGCGGGGGTGGCGTTCCTTCAACCCAAAGATCCGGAAGGCCACACCAGGCCGCATCAACAGAGGATGAAAGCGCGGCGGTGTTGATTCCGTCGACCAAGGTCCACACGGTCGAGGCAGGCGCCGTTGCGTCGAACTGTGTGGCGACCTTGACCACACTGACCGACTTGCCAGCAAACCCGGTGAAAATCTGCGCGCGAACGGTGACGTTCTGATGAGGTCCGCTCGGCTCCGACGGAGTCGAGTCGTTGCCAAAGCCGGTGTCGAAAAGACCTTGACTGACGTTTGGCATCAGCAGGCTATCGGTCGGCTGCGCGCTCAAGCAACGGAACTGTTTGTTGACCAGGTTGGTACCTTGGCCGATAACCAATGCCAGCGCGCCCGCATTGCCCACGCCACTGCGCTGATAGACAAAACTGTGCGCATAGACATCCGGGAAACGCCAGACATCACTGCCGAGCAGGGTGGATTGCTGGTAACGCGGCTGCAGCGAGAGCTGGTTCGGCGAACGCGGCGTCTCCGCACAGAACACGTGCGAATTGAAGTAGGCGGTCGCGGTTGCCGCGCCCGATACCGGCCTTTGAAAACTGAAGGCAGTCGGAATCGATGCATCCAGCGCGACGGTGGCCTGGTCACCCGAGGCCGTGTCACCACCGACCAGACTGGCAACATTGTCGTCCGCAAACACATGACCCGCGCCTGCGATCAGCGCGAAGGAGAGCGCAGCTCTGAGGCTGCCAGCGAGACACTTGATCATCAGTTCACTTAATCCGAAAAAAACAAAGGAGTTTGGCCACAGAACGCTGTGACAAGTCTGGACGTTTCGACCAGACAAACCGGG
>JBBQTY010000114.1:0-13161 GCA_038234445.1 Lysobacterales bacterium | reverse complement strand
GTCATGATTCCTCCAGGTCGATCCTGGTCGTGGCGGCAAAAGGTTCCGTAAAGATTGATACCGTACGGACGCGTACTTCCCGATTGCAACACAGGCTGCGAACGATCAGCAAGGCGCAGTGCAGCGACAACGAACCAGACGATGGCGGCGAGCAGTCAGCTCAGTAAGGTCAAGCGATGAAAAATGAAGCGCTGACAGGGTGGAAGGCGAATATCCAATTCAACACGATCATGGGTCTGACGGTCGTTGCGATCCTGATCCTGAGTGTCGCTTGCTCGCGTCCCTCCGATGAAACGCAGATCCGGGATGCGCTCACAGCGATGCAAAACGCCGTTGAGGCCGGCAAGCCAGCCGATTTCATGACCCATGTCGCCGATGATTTCACCGGCGAGGCGGGTACGCTGGATCGGGCGGCGTTGCACAATCTGCTGCGCGGCCAGGCTCTCACCAACGCTCATATCGGGGTGACTCTTTCGCTGGTCGAGGTGGAACTGCAGGGCGATCGCGCGACCGTTCGCGCAAGCGTTGCATTGACCGGTGGCAACGGCCGATGGAGTCCCGAGCGCGGCTCGATCCAGCGGATCGAAAGTGGTTGGCGCAAACAGGATGGACATTGGCGTTGCATCAATGCCGGTTGGGAACGCTCACTTTAGCTTGCTCGCTGGGGCCAGATCCCGCATCGACCGCGACTGCAATCAGCAGGCGCGGTCGTTCTCGCGAATTCAGGCAGCCTTTCCGCTCTTGGCCAATTGGCGCAATACGTAAGGAAGAATGCCGCCGTGACGGTAGAATTCGCGCTCCTTCGGGGTGGCCAGTAGGACGTCGACCTTGAATTCCTTGCGGTGGCCATCCTTCGATTCTGCAACGACTTGCGCTTCGCGCGCGTTGCCATCCTCAAGCCCGGTTACCTCGAATTTCTCGCGCCCATCAAGTCCGAGCGATTTCGCACTCTCGCCGGGCTTGAACTGGCAGGGCAGCACGCCCATGCCGACCAGGTTTGATCGATGGATTCGCTCATAGCTCTCGGCAACGACCGCCTTGACTCCAAGCAACAAAGTGCCCTTGGCCGCCCAGTCACGTGAAGAGCCGCTGCCATATTCCTTGCCCGCGATGACGACGAGCGGTGTTTTCTCCTGCTTGTAGCGCATTGCGGCGTCATAGATGCTCAACTGCTCGCCGCTCGGCACATGCTCGGTGAAGCCACCCTCGACCCCATCGAGCATCTGGTTGCGGATGCGGATGTTGGCAAACGTGCCACGCACCATGACGTCATCGTTCCCGCGCCGCGAGCCGTAGGAATTGAAGTGCTCGGGCGTCACGCCGCGCTCGATCAGGAATTTGCCGGCGGGAGAGCTCTTCTTGATGTTGCCAGCCGGTGAAATGTGATCGGTGGTGATCGAGTCACCGAAAAGGCCTAGGCAACGCGCGGCATGGATATCCTCGACTGTTGCCAGCGCCATGGTCATGCCATCGAAGTACGGTGGATTCTTGATGTAGGTCGAGTCACCATTCCATTCGTACAATTTGTCTTCGGGCGACTTGATCTGATTCCAGCGGCTGTCGCCCTTGAATACATCGGCATAGTTCGATTTGAACATCTCCGGACTGATCGTAGCCGCGATGAGATCGCTGATTTCCTTGTTGCTCGGCCAGATATCCTTGAGGAAGACCGGCTTGCCGTCGCTGCCCGTTCCCAGCGGCTCGGTGGAAAGATCGATATCAACGGTTCCAGCCAGCGCATAGGCGACAACGAGAGGCGGCGACGCGAGATAGTTCATTTTCACTTCGGGGTGAATACGCCCCTCGAAATTTCGATTTCCTGATAGCACCGCGGCGACGGCGAGATCGCCGCCCTGGATTTGCTTGCTCACGGAATCATCGAGCGGTCCAGAATTGCCGATGCATGTGGTGCATCCATATCCGACCAGGAAAAAATCAAGCTTGTCCAGCTCGACCAGCAAACCGGCTTTTTTCAGATAGTCGGTGACTACCAGCGAACCGGGCGCCAGCGAGGTTTTGACCCACGGCTTGCGCTTGAGACCTTTTGCCGCGGCGTTACGTGCGAGCAGACCCGCGCCGATCATGACTGCCGGATTCGAGGTATTCGTGCACGAGGTAATCGCCGCGATGACCACAGCCCCGTCGCGCAGCGGGACGCGTATTGGCTCATCCGAGCCGTGCTCGCCCGCCGCCTCATCATGTCCAACGGCGGTGCTTCCTCCTTCATTCTTGAAACGGGCGACTTCCTGATCCTTATGCGGTCGACCAGCGGTCATCAGCTTCACCGAATCGCGATAGCTGGTTCGCATATCGCTGAGCAAGACGCGATCCTGCGGGCGCTTCGGTCCGGCAAGGGATGGTTTTACCGTCGCCATGTCGAGAGACAAGTTCGACGAGAACGAGGCTGCTGGTGATCCTTCGTCATGCCAAAGACCCTGCGCCTTGGCATACGCCTCGACCAGGGCAATCTGTTCGTCGCTGCGACCCGACAAGTGCAGGTAACGGATCGATTCCGCATCGATCGGAAAGATCGCGCAGGTCGCGCCGTATTCGGGCGACATGTTGCCGATCGTGGCGCGGTCGGCCAGCGGCAGGTGCTTCAAACCCGAACCATGAAACTCGACAAACTTGCCAACGACGCCGTGCTTCCTGAGCATTTCGGTCACGGTCAGCACCAGATCGGTCGCGGTCGCACCTTCCGGCAGCTTGCCGGTCAGCTCGAAACCGACCACTTGCGGGATCAGCATGGATGAGGCCTGGCCGAGCATCGCGGCTTCCGCCTCAATGCCGCCAACACCCCAGCCGAGTACGCCGAGGCCATTGACCATGGTCGTGTGCGAATCGGTTCCGAAAACGGTATCGGGATAGGCCCACTCGGCGCCGTTCAATTCGCCCGTCATCACGACTCGCGAAAGATGTTCGAGATTGACCTGATGCACGATGCCGGTGCGCGGCGGCACCACCTTGAAGTTGTTCAGTGCTTTCTGCCCCCAGCGCAGAAACGAGTAGCGCTCCTGGTTGCGTTCGAACTCGATTTCAACGTTCTTTTCGATGGCATCGCTGGAACCGAAGGCATCAACCTGGACGGAATGGTCGATGACCAGTTCGACCGGCGCCAGCGGGTTGATCAGGGTCGGATCACCGCCGAGGGAGACCATCGCGTCGCGCATCGCTGCGAGATCGACCACGCATGGGACGCCGGTGAAATCCTGCAGCACGACGCGCGCGGGCATGAAGGCGATTTCGGTATCCGATTTGGCGTCCGCCTGCCACGTTGCAACCGCTTCGATCTGTTTGTCGGTGACCTCGATGCCGTCTTCGTGACGCAGCAGGTTCTCCAGCAGGATCTTCATCGAATACGGCAGCTTGCCGAGATCAAAGCGCTGGCCAAGCTTGGCCAGACTCGCGTAGCGATACTGCTTGCCGTTGATCTTGAGGGTGTCGTGCGTCGAAAAGCTGTCGTTCATGGCGATTCTCCTTGCTGTCGCGGTATCGAAATCCGGGTTAGGAGTACGGTGCGGTATCGTACCGCTTTGCCTTGCTGGTAACTCCGTGGGTGGTTTTCATATGGGGATGAAACGCTTTCACCGCAACCGACTGAAGTGAGCCGCGCAGCGCGTTCCTCGATTGCGGGAAAAGCCCAAAAATGGCTAAAATAGGAGGCTGCCGAAGCAGCACTGGATCGCTGCAACGCGCTGCGTCTCATCATCGCTCTCATGGGTTCTCGATGCCTTGGTCTGCGCTCGTGATGGTTTTATGCCCCTATTTCCGTCTGCTCAATGGATGCCTGCCATGCTGACCGCCTACCGCCAACACGTCGCCGAGCGCGCCGCCCTTGGAATTCCGCCGCTGCCGCTTTCTGCCCATCAAACAGCTGATCTGATCGAGCTGCTCAAGCAGCCTGGCGCCGAAGACGGCGATTTTCTGCTGGAATTGATCACTCATCGTGTTCCAGCAGGCGTCGACGATGCGGCCAAGGTCAAGGCCTCGTACCTTGCCGCGGTCGCCTTCGGAACCGAAACTTGTGCGTTCATTTCGCCGGAGCGCGCAACAGAATTGCTTGGCACCATGCTCGGTGGCTACAACATCCATCCGCTGGTCGAATTGCTGGATCATCCCAGCCTCGCGCCGATCGCCGGCGAAGCGCTGAAGAAAACACTGCTCATGTTCGATGCCTTCCATGATGTGAAGGACCGGGCGGACAAGGGCAATGTCAATGCGCAAAGCGTCCTCCAAAGTTGGGCCGAGGCAGAGTGGTTCACGAGCCGCCCACCGGTTCCGCAATCCATGACCATCACCGTGCTCAAGGTCAGCGGTGAAACCAATACCGATGATCTTTCGCCGGCACCCGATGCGACCACGCGTCCGGATATTCCGATGCACGCACTGGCCATGCTCAAGAACAAGCGCGAAGGCATCACGCCAGAAGAAGATGGCAAGCGCGGCCCGGTCGCGTTTATCGAATCGCTGAAGGAAAAAGGCAATCTCGTGGCCTACGTTGGCGACGTCGTTGGCACCGGTTCCAGCCGCAAATCAGCGACCAACTCGGTGCTCTGGTTCACCGGCGAAGATATTCCGTTCATTCCGAACAAGCGCTTCGGCGGAGTCTGCCTCGGCAACAAGATCGCACCGATTTTCTACAACACGATGGAAGATGCCGGCGCCTTGCCTATCGAGCTCGATGTCAGTGAAATGAACATGGGCGATGTCGTCGAGTTGCGTCCCTATGACGGCAAGGCGCTCAAGGACGGCAAGGTCATCGCCGAGTTCAAACTCAAGTCCGATGTGTTGTTTGATGAAGTCCGTGCCGGCGGCCGTATTCCGTTGATCATCGGTCGCGGTTTGACCGCGCGTGCGCGTGAAGCGCTCGGCTTGCCAGCGTCGACGCTGTTTCGCCTGCCCGAGAATCCCGCCAGCAGCGACAAGGGATTCACCTTGGCGCAGAAGATGGTCGGTCGCGCCTGCGGATTGCCTGAAGGCGAGGGCATCCGTCCCGGAACCTATTGCGAGCCGCGCATGACCTCGGTTGGATCGCAGGATACGACCGGCCCGATGACCCGCGATGAGCTCAAGGATCTGGCCTGCCTCGGTTTCAGCGCCGATCTGGTCATGCAGTCTTTCTGTCACACCGCGGCCTATCCGAAATCGGTCGACGTGACCATGCATCACGAGCTGCCGGAATTCATCAGCACCCGCGGCGGCATTCCGTTGCGTCCCGGTGACGGCATCATCCATTCCTGGCTCAATCGCATGTTGCTGCCCGATACGGTCGGCACCGGTGGTGATTCGCATACGCGCTTTCCGATTGGTATTTCGTTCCCGGCCGGTTCGGGATTGGTCGCCTTTGCTGCCGCGACCGGCGTGATGCCGCTCGACATGCCGGAATCGGTTCTGGTCCGCTTCAAAGGTGAGCTGCAGCCCGGCGTGACCCTGCGAGATCTGGTCAATGCGATTCCGCTGTATGCGATCGAGGCTGGTCTGCTAAACGTCGAAAAGAAGGGCAAGATAAACATCTTCTCCGGACGCATTCTCGAAATCGAGGGACTGCCGAATCTCAAGGTCGAGCAAGCGTTCGAGCTGTCTGATGCGTCGGCCGAGCGATCTGCCGCCGGCTGCACGGTGCATCTGGACAAGGCGCCGATCATCGAATACATCACGAGCAATATCGTCATGCTCAAGTGGATGATCGCCCAGGGCTACAAGGACGTGCGCAGCATCACGCGCCGAATCAAGGCAATGGAAGCCTGGTTGGCGGATCCGAAATTGATGGCGCCCGATGCGGATGCCGAGTACGCCGCGATCATCGATATTGACCTCGCCGACGTCCACGAGCCCATTGTTGCGTGCCCGAATGATCCCGATGACGTGAAAACATTGTCGGACGTTGCCGGTGCCAAGATTGACGAGGTGTTCATTGGCTCGTGCATGACCAATATTGGCCATTTCCGCGCGGCGTCCAAGCTGCTCGAAGGCAAGCGCGATATCCCGACCAAGCTGTGGGTTGCGCCACCGACAAAGATGGACGCGGCCGAGCTGACCAAGGAGGGCCACTACGGCACCTTCGGCACCGCCGGTGCGCGCATGGAAATGCCGGGCTGCTCGCTGTGCATGGGCAACCAGGCACAGGTGCGCGAGGGAGCGACCGTGTTCTCGACCAGTACGCGCAATTTTCCGAATCGACTTGGCAAAAACGCCAACGTCTATCTCGGTTCGGCTGAACTCGCAGCGATCTGCTCGCGCCTTGGACGAATTCCGAGCAAGGACGAGTACATGGCCGATATGGGCATACTCAAGGTCAACAGTGAGGCGATCTATCGCTACATGAACTTCGATCAGATCGAAGAGTTCACCGAAAGCGCGGCCACCGTATCCGCTTGATCGGGTGTTTTGCGAGTTGCTGAGCGACATGTGCGGGGCAATTGCCCTGCACAGCATGCAAATGGTTGCCTATTCCCATAGAGTGCAGGTTCGCTGGTGCGAGCCAGACTTGATGTGAGCGAGGAATTCCACGCGGCATTGCGGCAAGGGAAGGGAAGGGTCAAGGTCACATGTCGTCGCTTCAGGAAAATCCGGAAAACGTAGCGGACGGGCCCGATGACGGATTCGTGCGTGATTTGTTGCATGTCTCTGAAATGTCTGTGCTGGCCGAGCTTGCGGCGCGCGAGGCCCGACGTCGCTTTGGCGTGACGGCGCTCGCGCTGTCCTGGAACACCGAGCGCATCCGCGCCGATGGGAGCAGCGAATCGCATGGTTGTTATCCATCTGATGTTATCGACGGCCCTGATGTTCGCCGAATTCCGCTGTTCAACTCGGCCAGCGGGATGCGCGCAGAGCTCGCATGGATTCCTGCACCGAATTCCAGCAATCGCATGGGCGCGATTTGGGATCAGTTCCTCAACGATCTTGCCGTTGTCTCAGAGCGAATTCTGCAACGGGACTCGTTGACACTCTCGGTGCGCAGGCTTGAGCGCGCGGAACATGTTCAACGCGCCTTGTTCGCGATCGCCAACATGGCCAGTTCCGACCTTGATATGCCGGATATGTTGCATGGCATTCACGAGATCGTCGGCTGGCTCATGTATGCAGAAAACTTCTTCATTGCGTTGTACGAGCCTGAGCGTGATAGTCTGCGCTTTCTATATTTTGTAGATACGGTAGACCAGGATACATTTAGCCCGAGTCGAGAAATAGCAGCTTCGGATCTGCCGAACAGCCTCACCCTCGCGATGATTCGCAGTGGCGAATCTCAGATGGGGCCGTCAGCACAGGTGCGCGGCGTCATGGGCATCATGAGTGATGATGCAGTTGGACCGGATTCTGAAGATTGGCTCGGCGTTCCGATGATTGGTGCAGCTGCGGCGATTCGTGGCGCCATCGTGGTGCAAAGCTATCTCCCGGACGCACGCTATTCGGAAGAAGACCGCGCGATCCTCATTTACGTGGCGCAACACATCCTGACTGCGCTCGAGCGCAAACAAGCTCAGACGGAGCTTGAAAGCCGGGTAAAGGAACGTACCCGCGAACTTGCGGATGCCATCAGCAAGCTCCAGTTGGAGGTTACCGAGCGACAACGTGGCGAGCGCCTGCAACGCGCACTTTTCGGGATTGCCGAGTGTGCCGCTGCTGCCGACTCGCTGGCCGAGTTCTATGCCAGCGTGCACGGTATCGTCGGCGGTCTGCTCAACGCGAGAAATTTCTATATTGCGCTCATTGCGGAGGGCGGCCACGACCTAGAGTTTCCCTATTCGGTCGATGAGGTCAATCCGGTACGGCCTCGGCGACCCATGGCCAACGGCATGACCGAATACGTCTTGCGCACGGGTGAGACCCTGCTCGCCGATCGTTCGAAGATCGATGAACTCGTCGAATCCGGAGAGGTACGGCGATTTGGAACGCGCGCCAATTTTTGGCTCGGTGTTCCTTTGGTCTGCAATGAGGCGGCAGTTGGAGTGGTGGCGGTACAAAGCTATTCGACCAAATCGCCATTCACGGTTCGCGACCAGGAATTATTGACATTTGTCGCCTATCACATTGCCAACGGACTCGAGCGCAAGCGTGCTCAGGATTCGCTGATCCATGACAACGTCAAACTCGAGGCGCGAGTCAATGAGCGAACCCGGGAGCTGGCCCTCGCCAATCGCGACCTGACCGGACAGATTCTTGAGCGCGAACGTATTGAGGCACGCCTTACTCATGAGGCGTTTCATGATGTTCTGACCGGGCTACCCAATCGTGCACTGTTGCTGCAGCGCCTCGCGACCGCGATGCATCGCTACCAGGCTGATCCCACCCAGAACTATGCCGTATTGTTTCTTGATCTTGATCGATTCAAGGTCGTCAACGATAGCGTCGGGCATCTTGTCGGCGACGAAATGCTCAAACAGGCGGCAATGCGCCTGGCCAGTGCCTGCGCGCCCTTCATGGTCGCCCGCCTGGGTGGTGACGAGTTTTCCGTGCTCGTCGACAGCTTGCCCGATCGCCGCCTTGCGGTGACTGTTGCCCAGCGTCTCATCGATGCCTTGGTCGATCCAATCCGTGTGGCAAACAAGGAGATGTTCACCTCGGCGAGTGTCGGCATCGCCTATTCCGATCCCCACTATGCGCGCGCTGAAGAGTTGCTGCGTGATGCGGACGCGGCCATGTATCGGGCAAAGGCCAACGGACGTCAATGTTACGAAATCTTCGACGAGAACCTTCGCGCCGAAGCGATGCATGCCCTCGATCTTGAAAGCGATCTGCGCCACGCTTTGGTTCGTCGCGAGTTTGAACCTTATTTCCAGTCCATTGTTTCGCTCATCGATGGCAGGGTGCTTGGTTACGAAGCCTTGTTGCGCTGGAACCATCCGCAACGGGGCTTGTTGATACCTGCGGATTTCCTTGCTGCGGCGGAGGAGAACGGATGCATTGAGCAAATCGACTGGCAAATGTTCTCCATGGCTTGTGAGCAAGCGCAGAGACTGCCCGAATCAACCTACGTGTCGATCAACGTATCGGCTCGTCGGTTGCGCGTGCCGGATTTTGACGCGATCGCCCTTCGCACTATTGAAGCGAGTGGTCTCGCTCCACAACGTGTGCGCCTTGAAGTGACCGAAGGCGCGTTGCTCGATCAACCCGAGCAGATGCGAAGTATCCTCCTGCGCTTGCGCAAGGCTGGGGTACTCGTGCAGCTCGACGATTTCGGCACCGGTTACTCTTCGCTGAGCTATCTGCATCGTTTTCCGATCTATTCCCTCAAGATCGACCGATCCTTCATCGCCGATTTGAGCGCCGAAAGCAGCAGTCCCGCGGTCGTCAAGGCGATCATTGCGTTGGCCGAATCGTTGGGCGTTGAGGTTATCGGTGAAGGCATCGAAACTCCGGCGCAACGGGATGCGCTGATCGGCATGGGCTGCACGATAGGCCAGGGTTTTCTCTACTCGCATCCCCAGTTGATCGATCGGCTTTACTGATGGCGCAAATCGAGTGGCGCCCTGGTAGCGGCAGCATCCTCGTATGAGCTTCTGCGTGGATGTGGGGTGACGCGGTAGAATTGGGGACTCCAAAGCAATCCCAGACGCCGCCATGAGTACGACTGCCGAAACCCTGCCTGCCGTTGAAGCCACCAGCGACTCAGCGCCTTTGCGTTTTATTACCGCGGCGAGCTTGTTCGATGGCCACGATGCCGCAATCAACATCATGCGCCGACTGATCCAGTCGCAAGGTGCCGAGGTCATCCACCTTGGCCATAACCGCGCGGTCGAGGATGTTGTTCGAGCGGCCCTGCAGGAAGACGCCGATGCCATCGCGCTGTCGTCCTACCAGGGTGGCCATGTCGAATATTTCAAATACATGATCGACATGCTCAAGGAACGTGGCGCCTCGCATATTCGCGTATTCGGTGGCGGTGGCGGCACGATCACGCCCGAAGAAATCCGCGAACTGCAGGCCTACGGCGTCGAGCGCATCTATCACCCCAATGACGGCATGCACCTCGGCTTGGTGGCGATGATCGAGGATGTGGTGCGCCGTGCTGGCACGGCGCGAGATTCGGCATTCGAGATTCGGGATTCGTCAAAGCCACGATTTGACGCTGTGGTCGATATTGACGACGAGATTTCAGTTGGCCGTATGCTGACGGCCATTGAGAATGGGGATTTCAGCGAGGAGGAGTTAGTAAAGTTACGCAAAAAATGGGCAAAGCCACGCTCTAACGAATCCCGAATCCCGGCTTCAAACAGCCGGTCGGCTGGTCATCCCGACTCCCACCGGCGCGGAGCACCGGTTATCGGCATCACAGGCACCGGTGGCGCGGGCAAGTCGAGCGTCGTTGACGAACTGTTGCTGCGTTTCCTGCATGCCTTTCCAAAAATGCGCATCGCCGTGCTCGCGGTCGATCCGACGCGCCGTCGTTCGGGTGGCGCACTGCTTGGCGATCGCATCCGCATGAATGCCTTGCGCAGCCATCGCGTATTCATGCGCTCGATGGCGACGCGTCGACAGCACGCGGCGACAAGTATCGTGCTCAAGGATTGCGTGGGATTTCTCAAGGGCCAGGGTTACGATCTGGTCATTGTCGAGACCGCCGGTATTGGCCAGTCCGATTCGGAGATTGTCGATCTGGTCGATTTCCCGATGTATGTGATGACCAGCGATTACGGTGCGGCCAGTCAGCTCGAAAAAATCGACATGGTCGATTTCGCCGAGTTGATCGTACTCAACAAATTCGACAAACGCGGTGCGGAAGATGCACTGCTTGATGTGCGCAAGCAATGGAAGCGCAACCGCGTCGCGTTTCAACTCAAGGATGACGAGGTCCCGGTTTACCCGACCATCGCCAGTCAGTTCAACGATCCGGGTGTAACCTGGATGTTTTCGAACTTGTGCCGTCTGCTACGGCACAAGTTGGGATTGGGGGGGCAGGATTCGGGATTCGAAAATTCTGGATGCGATTTCCTGCCGGATCTCGATACATCGCTGAAAGAGCCGCGGGCGACCGTGCTGATTCCGGGCGCGCGAGTGCGCTATCTCGCCGAGATTGCCGAACAGGGCAGGGAAATCAATGGCGAAATCGAAAAGCAGTCCGAGATCGCCATTCGCGCCCAATCTCTATGGATAGCACTTCGTGAGCTGGAGGACCCCGATTTGCCACCATCCTTCGGACTTTACGCGGACGCGCTATTACGACTCCCGACTCCCGACCCCCGACTCCCGGCTCTCCTTCGCCAACGCTACAACGACGCGATCCAGTCGCTTAGTGCGGATTCGCTTCGTCTGTTGCGCAGCTGGCCCGGTCGTCTCAAATCAATAACCGACGAGTTCACCGAATACGAAGTGCGTGGCAAGGCGATCAAGGTGGAAAATTACCGCGAGTCGCTGTCTCACCAGAAGATTCCGAAGATTGCCGCGCCGACCTACAAATCCTGGGGCGAGCTGCTCGTATTCCTGCAGAAAGAGAATCTTCCGGGAAGCTATCCGTACACGGGTGGTGTCTATCCGTATCGCCGCACCGGCGAGGATCCGATCCGCATGTTTGCCGGTGAAGGTACACCTGAGCGCACGAATCGTCGCTTCCACTACCTCAGCGTCGGTCAGCCCGCTGCGCGCCTGTCGACCGCGTTCGATTCGGTCACGCTTTACGGTGAAGATCCAGCGCCGCGCCCGGACATCTACGGCAAGATCGGCAACTCCGGCGTCAACGTGCCGACCCTCGATGACATGAAGAAGCTCTATTCGGGTTTCAATCTGTGCGCGCCGACCACATCGGTTTCGATGACGATCAATGGACCCGCGCCGATCATCTTGTCGATGTTCATGAACACGGCAATCGATCAGCAAATCGAGCTGTATCTCAAGGAAGACGAAAAACGCTGGGCCGCTGCCGAGAAGAAGATTGCCAAATTCTTTGATGGCCGCCAACGGCCGATCTATTCGGGTGAATTGCCGCCGACCAACGACGGACTCGGACTCGCCTTGCTCGGTATTTGTGGTGATCAGCTCGTCGACGCCGAAACCTATGCACGAATCAAGGCCGACACGCTGCGCTCGGTCCGAGGGACGGTTCAAGCCGACATCCTGAAAGAAGATCAGGCGCAGAACACCTGCATCTTCTCGACCGAGTTTGCTTTGCGCATGATGGGCGACATCCAGCAATATTTCGTCAATCAAAAAGTGCGCAATTTCTACTCGGTGTCGATCTCGGGATATCACATCGCCGAAGCCGGCGCGAACCCGATCAGCCAGCTCGCCTTTACCCTGAGCAACGGCTTCACGATAGTCGAGTACTACCTGGCGCGTGGCATGCGCATCGATGATTTCGCCCCAAACCTGAGCTTCTTCTTCTCCAACGGCATGGATCCGGAATACACCGTGATTGGCCGCGTTGCCCGGCGCATTTGGGCGCGCGCGATGCGCGATCGCTATGACGCCAACGAGCGCAGCCAGATGATGAAGTACCACATCCAGACATCAGGCCGCTCGCTGCACGCGCAGGAGATCCAGTTCAACGATATTCGCACGACACTGCAGGCCTTGTACGCATTGTTTGACAACTGCAACTCGCTGCACACGAATGCCTATGACGAAGCCATCACCACGCCGACCGAGGAAAGTGTGCGTCGCGCGGTCGCCATCCAGATGATCATCAACAAGGAACTCGGCCTCAATTTTTGCGAGAACCCATGGCAGGGAAGCTTTATCGTCGACAAGCTCACCGACATCGTTGAAGAAGCGGTCTACAAGGAGTTCGAAGCGATCAGCGATCGCGGCGGCGTGCTCGGTGCCATGGACACGATGTACCAGCGCGGCAAGATCCAGGAAGAATCGATGTATTACGAGCACAAGAAGCACGATGGCTCGTTGCCGCTGGTTGGCGTCAATACGTTCCTGCCGAAGGAGCACGCGGGCGACATCGTCACCGAAATCGAGCTGATCCGCTCGACTGAAGAAGAGAAGAGTCAGCAGATCACGAACGTGCTTGCCTACCAGAAGAATCGCAACGTACTTGCACCGAGCGGTGAAACTTCGCATGCCAATGCCACCACGTCGGAAGACGACGAAGTCAGCGAAGTTCATGACGGACATGGTCTCGGCTATCTGCAGAAAGCCGCACGCGACCGCCAAAATGTTTTTGAGGCGTTGATGGAAGCCGTCAAGACGCATTCACTCGGCCAGATCAGCCATGCG
>JBBQTY010000113.1:0-13167 GCA_038234445.1 Lysobacterales bacterium | reverse complement strand
TTGACGTCACGTTGCAGCATCGTTCTTGCGGCGTTGTTGCCACTCGCGCTGACGACCTGCGGCAGGTCGATGATGACGGGCCCTTCCTCGCCAACGAGGACGTTGTACGGCGACAAATCGCCATGGATCAAGCCGACCAGGAGCATGCGCACGACCTGCCCCATCAGAAAGGCGTGATAGTCGCGCGCCGTTTCGGCGGAAAGTTCGACCTCGCCGAGGCGTGGTGCGGAGTAGCCTTCGGCGTCAGTGACCAGCTCCATGACCAGCACGCCATGGAAGTAGCCGTAGGGCTTCGGCACGCGCACGCCGGCTTCCATCAGCTGATACAAAGCATCAACTTCGGTGTTCTTCCAGGCGACCTCTTGCTGCTTGCGACCATATTTGGTCGCCTTGCCGATCGCTCTCGCTTCGCGGCTGCCGCGCACCTTGCGGCCTTCCTGATACTGCACGCGCTGCTGGAAGCTGCGCTGGGCCATGTCCTTGTAGACCTTGGCGCAACGAATGTCATCGCCTGCGCCGACCACGTAGACCGCCGCTTCCTTGCCGCTTTTGAGAGGCCGAACAACGCGATCAATGACGCCGTCGTCAATCAGGGTCTGCAGGCCGGGTGGAATCTTCATCGGGTTGGCTTTCTTGCGGTCCGGGTGCCGATGCGGGGGATCCGCGCTGGCAAGCGCCGCAGGATAGCGGAGTCGACTGACCCTGCGATAGACATGCGAGGGTCATGACATAATCGGAACCTGCTGATTTCGTTCAATCTTCAAACATCTTCATGTCCGATATTGCCATCAACCTGATCGAAAAATTGGCCCTGATCCACGCGCATTGGTCGCCACGGGTGATCGCCGAGATGAATGACATCCAGTTCAAGCTGGTCAAGATCGAGGGCGACTTCGTCTGGCACCAGCACGACGCTACCGACGAGGTCTTCCTCGTTGTCGCCGGGGAAATGCAGATCGGATTCCGTGATCGCGACGTCACCCTGAAGCAAGGGGAAATGTTTGTCGTGCCGAAGGGCGTTGAACACATCACGCGCGCCGCCAACGAATGCCATGCCCTGATCATCGAACCACGCGGCGTGGTCAATACCGGCGCAGCAGGCGGCGGTTTGACTGCGGCGAACGACATCTGGATCTGAGCGACACAGGCAACGAAGCGGAATTAGTCCGACGCCGACAGCGCGCATCGCGTAGCATGGTCGAGCATTCAACAGTTCATGTGCGTCTCGATCGGCCGAGTCTCCGTCGCCGTTACGCCCCTTTCGCGCCGTCATCTCGATGTCTGCCTTGACGCCTCCACGGGAGTGCCCATGCCGGGCTACCGTACCCGCCGCCTTGTCGTCAAACTCGGTGGTCATGATTTCCAGATCCGGGCACTGAGCGATCTGCAACAGTTCGCCGATCCGCATGGATTTGCCGAACGCATCGGCATTTCGTCCGCGCAATGGAGCTTGTTCGGCCAGGTCTGGCCTTCCGGTCGCGTGCTGGCCGAGGCGATGTGTGATTTCGACATTGCCGGCAAGCGCATCCTTGAAATTGGCTGTGGACTCGGGCTTTCAAGTCTCGTCTTGCAACGACGCAAGGCCGACATCACCGCAAGCGATCAGCATCCGCTGGCCGAATCGTTCCTTGAACGCAATGCGGCATTGAACAAACTTCCGAAAATTGCCTACAGGGATCTGCATTGGGCGATTCCCGATGTCGAGCTGGGGCGTTTCGATTTGCTGATCGGCAGCGATATTCTTTACGAACGCGATCACATCGATTTGCTTGCAAACCTCTTGAAACGTCATGCCCTGCAAAACTCCGAGATTGTTTTCACCGATCCGGGGCGTGGCAACAGCGCGCCTTTCACGCGTGCTCTTGCCAGCCAGGGTTACAGCGTCACCGAGGTCAAAAGTCGCTTCAATGAAAGCGATACCCCGCCGTTTCGCGGCCGCCTGCTCAGCTATCAACGCTGAGCGAGATTGAGATCCCAGCGCATGGCTTTGGACATTCATCCCGACGACAGCAAGACCGATCCGAGCGTTTCATGCTCGAACTGCGAGGCGGTTTGTTGTCGGCTGACCGTTGTTGTCGAGACAACGGATCAGATCGCCGAGCACCTGGTAGTTCGCGGCGACAATGGGGTCGTCACGATGGCCCAAGGCGATGATGGTTGGTGTGTCGCGCTCGACCGGGTCAACCGCTGCTGCAGCATTTATGAAGAGCGCCCTTCGGTCTGCAGAAGATTCGTGATGGGCGCAGGCTACTGTCGCCTGGAACGCGCCAAGTTTGCGGCGCTTGGCATTCCGCTACGGGTCGCCTGATTCATTCTTGCGATCGGATAGCTGTCCTTCCCACTGAGCAAGCGCGTCACGATAGCGTTGCATCACTTCGTCGTGCCGATCGAATACGCAGCGCACGCAACCCGATCCGCAGCAATCAGCCGGATCAGGATCCGCTGGCGCTGGCGCTGTGGCTTTGGCCCATCGTGCATTCAAGGTATCTGCAGCAATTGCTGCGCCGTCCATTGAATGATCTGCCCTGTGGTCATGCCGCCTGACTGGCGCGCGATCTCGCGCCCGCCAGAAAACAGGATCAGCGTAGGAATGCTGCGGATAGCAAAGCGCGCTCCGAGCGCCTGTTCCGCCTCGGTATCAACCTTGGCCAAGCGAATTTTGGGTTCAAGACGCACCGCAGCTTCAGCAAAATGCGGTGCCATGTTGAGGCAAGGGCCACACCATGGCGCCCAGAAATCCACGAGTACCGGGATATCGCCGTGCAGCACTTTGGCATCAAAATCGGCCGTGCCAATGGCTGCGGGCTTGGCCATGAACAACATAGCGTGACAGCGTCCGCAGGTTGGGTTCTCCTCAAGACGCGCTTCAGGCAAGCGGTTCATTGCCGCGCAGCTGAGACAGGGAACCAGCAATGTCGTGTCGCTCATGATGTCCTCGCACATTCAGTCGATGCCTAATGAAGTGGCGACGGCGGACGCAAGTACAAGGCAGTCAACGCAAAGTTGCAGCCGCCGGGAAAATCACCCCAGGCTGATTGGGCGACCAAGGCTCGACTCGGATCATGATTCTCTCAAACAGTGGTGATGCGATCCATCGCGCCAGCCAGTCGCGCATGCTTGGCAACGCACAGGTGACAAACCATTCTGGATCAACCATTTCGAACTGACGCACGAAAGGCAGGAGCGCAAAGTCCGCCATTGAGGCGCGATTTCCGAATAGCCAGGTGCCGTGCTGAAGTCGATGCTCCAGAGATTCCAGAAATGGAAGGCCGTACTGACGCTCGGCCAAAGCGTCCAACCCCGCGAAACGCTGCGGATATTTGTATCGATCAAGCATCGGTTTGAACCCGTCATCGCAGCGCGCAATCAGCTCGGACATATCGATCTCGGTGGCGCTCGAGTTCGCAAGCCAGCCTTCGGGATCGTTTTGCTGCAAGGCCCAGAGCATGATGTCGAGGCTCTCATCGATCACCCTTCCGTTTGCGTCGATCAATACAGGAACGGTGCCTTTTGGCGAAGCCGCAAGCAGGTGCGCAGGTTTCTCACGCAAACGGACCTCACGCAATTCGACCGCTTGACCGCTGATCTGCACGGCCATGCGCGCGCGCATTGCGTACGGGCAGCGGCGGAACGAATAGAGAATCGGCAACGCCATCAGTCGCTGTCGAAAACCTTGCCGGGATTCATGATGCCGTGAGGATCGAGCACCCGCTTGATTCCGCGCATCATCGCGATCTCGGCCTCGCTGCGCGTGCCGGCCAGATACTTCTTCTTGACCAGACCGATGCCGTGTTCAGCGGAAATACTGCCCTCGAATTTCGCCAGGGTTTCCGATAGCAGCGCGGTGACGCGTTCGCATTGGCGGATGAAAACTTCCTCGGTTTCAGCAGCGGACTTGATCACATTGATGTGCAGATTGCCGTCTCCGATATGCCCGAACCAGACGATTTCGTAACCGGGGTATTCGCAATCAAAGATTTCACGCATGGCTTGCATGAAAGCCGGGATCGCGCTGATGCGAACCGAAATGTCGTTTTTGTAGGGCTTCAGCGGCGCGAGGCTTTCGGTGATTGTGTCGCGCAACCGCCAGAGCGATGCTGCCTGTGCCGAACTCTGACTGATCACGCCATCGTTGACCCAGCCTTTCTCGAAACACTGCTCAAATACTTCCAGCGCACGCGCTTGTTGGGTTTCATCCACTGCATCGAATTCAGTGATCAGGTAGAACGGAGACATTTGCTCGAACGGATTTTGCGCGCCGTGCGCGATCACATGCGCAAGGGCGCGATCAGTAAAAAACTCGAATGCGCTGAGACTGAGCTTCTTTCGACACACCGCAAACACCTGCATAAGATCTTCCATCGCAGGCACGGCGAAAACCATGACATTGGATTCGCTAGGCAACTCGGTCAGGCGCACACTGGCCTCAACAATCAATCCCAGCGTACCCTCCGCGCCGATCAGCAAGTGGCGCAAATCGTAACCGCTGGAATTCTTGATCAGGCCACGATTCAGATCGAGCAGATCACCGTTTCCGGTAACCACCTTCAACCCGGCGATCCACTCGCGTGTGTTGCCGTAGCGGATCACCCGGATGCCGCCTGCGTTGGTCGCTATGTTTCCGCCGATTGAACACGAGCCACGCGCGCCGAAATCGACCGGATAAATCAATCCATGATCGAGTGCCGCGCGTTGCAGAGCTTCGAGGATCAATCCCGGTTGCACGGTCATGATTCGATCGACCGGATCGAATCCGAGCACTCGGTTCATGCGCTCGAAACTGACCACGAGCTCGCCATTTGTCGCAACCGCTCCCCCGGACAAACCAGTTCTTCCCCCCGACGGCACGATGCCAACGCCCTCCTCCACCGCCCAACGCACGATCTCCTGTACGTCACGGCTAGTCGCCGGAAAGGCGATCGCCAATGGCGCCGGCGTCCAGCGCCGCGTCCAGTCGCGCCCATAAAACTCAAGATCGGCAGGTTCCTGCTTCAAGAGGAGTTCAGGCAATCGCTGGATCAAACGCGCCAAAGGTGAATCGGTCATGCGAAGTAGGTCCACGTTGTGAATTAAGGCTTGATGGCGCTGCTCGTACTTTTGCCACGCGATGGAAGCCTGCCAGCGATCCCGCATGACGTCTACTGTTGCGCTGCCGCAAATCGCCCAGGATCTGGCATAGTCGTGACCGCGCCCTCAGGCGCGTTGGTATCCGCTGCAACCATCATTACCTATTACCCGGATCATGAAAAAGACCTCATACCCCAAGCAGGACATTCGCGTGCTGCTGCTCGAAGGCGTCAGCGCCAGTGCGGTGGAAACGTTCAAGGCAGCAGGCTATTCGCAGATCGAACTGCACGACAAATCTCTGCCCGAAGATGAGTTGAAGGCGCGCATCGCCGAGGCGCATCTGGTCGGTATTCGTTCCCGAACGCAGCTGAGTGCGGACGTCCTTGCCGAGGCCAAACGCCTGATCGCGGTCGGTTGCTTCTGCATTGGCACGAATCAGGTCGATCTCGACTCTGCCCAGAGCCTAGGTATTCCGGTGTTCAACGCGCCTTATTCGAATACGCGCAGCGTGGCTGAATTGGTACTGGCCGAAACCATACTTCTGATGCGCCGGATTCCGCAAAAAAACGCCGAGTGTCATCGCGGCGGCTGGTCGAAATCGGCAACCGGCAGCTTCGAAGTACGCGACAAGGTGCTCGGCATCGTCGGCTACGGGCATATTGGCACGCAGGTCGGCTTGCTCGCGGAAGGGCTCGGCATGCGCGTGATCTTCCACGATATCGAATCCAAGTTGACCCTTGGCAATGCGCGTGCCGCGGCCAGCCTCGATGACCTGTTGCAGCGCTCGGATGTGGTCACCCTGCACGTTCCGCAGACGGCGCAGACGGCGATGATGATCGGCGCTGATCAACTTTCGCAAATGCGCGCAGGCAGTGCTTTGATAAATGCTTCGCGCGGAACCGTTGTGGATATTGATGCATTGGCCGACGCGCTGCGCGCTGGTCATCTTTCGGGAGCAGCCGTCGATGTGTTTCCGCATGAGCCAAAGGCGAACGGAGAGATGTTCGTTTCGCCTCTGGTCGGCATGGAGAACGTGATTCTGACCCCGCATATCGGCGGCAGCACGCTCGAAGCGCAGGACAACATCGGCATCGAAGTTGCAGCCAAACTCGTACGCTACAGCGACAACGGCTCAACACTTTCGGCGGTGAATTTCCCCGAGGCGACCTTGCCGGGACATCCGCACAGCCATCGCTTGCTGCATATCCATCGCAACATGCCGGGCATGCTCTCGCGCATCAACGAAATTTTTTCGCGTGAAAACATCAACATCGATGGCCAGTACCTGCAAACCAACGCAAGCATCGGTTATGTTGTCGTCGACGTTTCGACGACCGAGACACAGGCTGCAGCCTTGAAGGACGCGCTAGGCGCGATCCCCGGTACGCTTCGGACGCGCGTTCTCTACTGATCGAGATCCTGATCCACTTCAGGCGAAGCAACCGGCAGGCGCCAACCAAATCGGATTGCACCGAACCTTAGGCCAAAGCACAGAAGAGCGGAGAGGATCAGCATCGGCAGTTTCGGCAACGCAAGGGTGTTGCCAATGACGATCACCGATGCGCCCGCCAGTGCGGCCACGGCATAAAGATCCGAGCGCAGAACCACGGGCGTTCGGGCGACAAGGATGTCGCGAACCATGCCGCCGCCAATTCCACTCAGCATGCCGAGCAAGGTCGACGATACCGGACCGAGTCCGAAAGCCAGCGCCTTGGTCGCCCCGGTCACGGCAAAAAGGGCCAGACCGAGTGCGTCGAAGATCTGCACGGGATTGCGCAGTTTCTCGATATCCTCGTAGCGCAGAAACGTGATGATTCCGGCCAGACAACTTATGCCAACGTAGTGCCAGCCAACCAGAGCCGCGGGCGGCGTTGCGCCGATCAGTACATCGCGGATGATGCCTCCGGAAACCGCGGCGGCAAACGACAGCACGAGCACACCGAACAGATCAAGACGATGGCGGACGCCGACCGTTGCGCCGCTGATCGCGAAGACGAAGGTTCCGATCAGATCGAGCGCAACGAGGATCAATTCCACAACAGGCTTCCGCCTCAGGCAAGGGCAGCGAATCTTAATTCATTCGATGCGGCTTCCTGGTCAGGCGAGAGTGCTGCGCATATATATCAACGGGTTTCTGATTTTGCTCTTGGTGGGTTCGATCTGTGATCGAACGCTTCTGTCTTTCCAATAATCGTCAGCTCACGGCTACCACGAATAGCGCACGCTATAGGTCAACTTGGCTTCGCCATCGGCCGGGATGGTCAACGGAAAATCGATCGTCTGCGCATCGCGCTTGTCGAAATCGTGATTTTTCGCGGTAATTTTCCAGTTGCTCCAGCGATATAAATATTCTCGGACCACAACAGTGGACGCAGATGTCTTGCGGTTGCGCACGCTGATCTCGAAAGTCTCGTCAATCGTCTTGCCATTGCTGTCGACTGTGAAACCGGTTTGGCGGCGCTCGCCCACGACATCGAAAGAGTTGCCAAGCTTGATGCGCACCGTCTCATTGCGCGGAGTGTGCTTGATGACATCCTCGCCAATGAACTCGAGGCTGCCGTCCGCGGACGCCTGATTCACGCGCATGCGCCCTGCCGGCAACGGAACGCCGAGTTGATTGGCCTGCTTGTTGTCGAATTCGAGATACGCACCGACCGTACCGGTAGTCGTCGCACCATAGCCCTGGTCCGCAATCGGTTGCGACCAATACCCACTCGCCGTCGGTGACGCTGTGAAGACGAGCTGCTTTTTACACGCCACATCAATGGCGGTTGGAAACAGCTCAAGCTGCTTGGTCGAGTTGTCGGGCAGATCGCTGCGTCGGCCAAGGGTGTAGAGGTGATATTCGAACAATGAGGATTCCGAAAAACCCTGATCCTCATTCAGCGAGACACCCCCTCGCGCCTTCATCATCGGCGCGCTATTTTGCGGCGGACTCGGGGCTCGATTGACTTCGCCTGCGACGAGCTTCAGCTGAGCAGCCGGATAGCTGCCGCCGCTCTGATTGACGATAGTGACCCACGAAGAAAGATCCATTGCGCACTTGTCCTCTGACTCGCGCAAGGTGATGTTGTAGTCACTCCACCAGGTGATGCCCTTGGTCTGGTAGGAGACCCGCGTGTCATGTGATCCGGCCTGCTTCGCATTCACCAGCCAGACCAGGGTTGGCTTGGTGATCAGGCCGCCCGGCAGGCTCGGGAACGAAACATTGCTATAGTTCGACAAACTCAACACTTCACCGGTGTCACGCTGCAGGATCAGCGAACCGCCCTGTGCAGAAAGCAAGGTGCCGTTGATTCGCTCGACCTCGTTGCCGCGCAACTGTTCGACGCTGATCTTCTCACCGACGTAGCGTTCCAGCAGTTTTTCACTGTTGACCAGATCGTACTGGTAGTTCTGCTCGACCACGCGCGTTCCGGCCGGATCGGTCAGCGACTCGAACGCGACTGTCGTCGGATCGATCCGTTTTGCCACATCGGTAAAGCGCAAAACGCCGTTTCCGGCCTGTAGCGTCATCTTGCGTCCATCGCGCACCAAGGCATAGCCAGGCAGGTTTCCGCCGTAGTCAGCCAGACGTTCGGTACTGATCTGACCGGGTTGCGCCGAACTGTAAATCGTCAGCGAATAGTCCGGTGTTTCTGCCATGGCGGAAGTCGAACTCCATACCGTGGCCATTGCGACAACAAGGTGGGTACGCATGGATCAGTCCTCATGATGGTTGGCCGATGATGCAACGCAGCGTATGCGTGTGCGGGGTTATGCGAGATGAATGATCGGTTCGCGCATGCAGAACCGTTGCGAGTTCGGATCGATGTCATCCGATGAAGCTCGCCATTTGCTCCATCGCCTTGCGCGAGATGTCCGGAACCCGGCAATCCTCGGCCGGATGGCCAACGACCAGCAGCAGGTATGGAACTTCGTGCTTTGGTCGATCGAGGATTTCGTTGAGAAATGCCATTGGGCTCGGCGTGTGCGTCAGTGTCACAAGGCCTGCCTGATGCAAGGCGGCAATCAAAATACCGGTCGCGATGCCCGTCGACTCATGCGGGTAATAGCGCTTGGCCTTGTGCCCGTCGAGACTTGGCCCCGTGCGTTCGTAGAAAATCGCAATAAGCCACGGCGCAATTTCGAGAAACGGCTTGTCTGCATCGGTGCCCAGTTCAGCCAGTGCCTGCAGCCACTCTTCAGGCGCCCGCCGGTCGTAGAATTCGCGCTCTTCGGCCTCGGCGGCATTACGGATGCGTTGCTTGATCGCCGCATCGGCGATCGCGACAAAATGCCAAGGCTGCTGATTGGCGCCGCTCGGTGCGGTGCCAGCGGCACGCAGGCATGCCTCGATAATCTGGCGCGAAACCGCGCGTGGTGCGTAGTCACGCACGGTCCGACGTTTATCCAACTGATTGGCGAAGTCGGTCGCTCGTGCCAGCGCCATGTCTTCGTCGAATGGTTCTCGAGATGGTAGCGAAATAGATTTCATGGGATTCCTCGACACGTGCAGCGAGCATACCTTTTCAACTTCAAACAACAACAGTTGGCATCGATTATCTCGATAGTCGCGGTCTGGACAGCTACCATGCTTCTCAAATATCGTCAGCATTGCCGCAATGTCTACCAATACGATTGCCGCCAACCAATTCCTGCATCGATTCGACGGACATGACGAGGTCTGGTTGTTCGGCTATGGCTCGCTGATCTGGAAAGCCGATTTCACCTTCATCGAACGTCGCCCTGCGCGCATTCATGGCTGGTCGCGACGTTTCTGGCAAGGTTCGCAGGACCATCGGGGTACACCTGCGGCTCCGGGGCGCGTCGCCACCTTGGTCGTCGATCCCGGTGTTGCATGTATCGGCATGGCTTATCTGACTACGCCTGAAGTATTCGACCATCTCGATCTTCGTGAGAAAAACGGCTACCTCCGTGAGATCGTGAGCATCGAATTCTGTGCCGGTGGAAGCGCGCAAGGACTGGTCTATATCGCCGGTCCTGAGAATGAGGCTTTCCTCGGCGACGCCAGCGACATCGAGATCGCACGCCATATCGACACTGCCAAAGGGCCTAGCGGTCTCAATCGTGACTACTTCTTTCGCCTTGCCGATGCGCTGCGCGAACTCGGTGACAGCGATGCGCATGTCGATCGTATTGAACAGGAGCTGTTACGGATCGACGCCACTGACCGGCCTTCAACCGCTCAATGATTTCCACAGTCGCGCAATAAGGCTCGAAGGACGAACTGGATCGACAGGTTCGGGAAGATTGCGAAAAATCTTCGTTCGAATCGCCTCTCCCTGCGTTTTGGCCGCCGACTCCCGCGAAAGCAATGAACTGGGCAACTCATCCGACGAAGCCAGCCAGAGTTGCTGTGAGCCCATGCCTTCAATCTCCTCGACATGACTGCGCAGATGCAACGGATCGAGTCCGGCACCGCGCATTGCCGCATCCGACAGCAAGACGTACTCGCTGCCAACGACGCTGTTCTTCATCAGACGGTGCAACAGGATGACCGGCTCACCGGCGACCTCATCAAACTGGCGAATTTTCTTGAGCAAGATTTCACCGGTATGGACAAAAGCCTTGAGGCTCAATGCTGTGATATTTCGGCAAGCATCGCAACTGCAGTTCTGCCGCTGCTGGCTCAGGTCGGCGACACGTTGGCGAAACGCTGGGAAGAACGAACGCACCTGACCGAGGATTTCCCGCGCGGCTTGCGGACCTGAACCATCGATCTCTGCAAACATCAAGGCGGCATCTCCTTCGAGCTTGTTGAGCACGAGCGGATGACGCGTCTGGTCGAGGACCGTATTGATGAGATCACTGATGACCTGCTCGGCATGCTCCAGCGTAAGCGAACGCTCGGTGATGAAGCGCGTATAGCCGCTGATGTCGACGACGATCAGAAATGCGTGACAGATTCTCACCGCGCGTGCTCCCGATTCGCGGGAAGGATTGCCCACACAGGTGAAGACCGTTCCGAGTGGGAATTTCTTGCAACCCGCATTCATTTTCGTGCACAGCTATCGCAGGGCCGGGTTCCCTCGGGCATCATGGGGCTCTTTCTGCCCACCGAATTCCCATGTTCTCGCGACTGCAATGGCTATTGCTGCAACTCTCGCGCCGGCTCTGGGTGCGTGCAACCGCATTCTCGGTGCTGGGCATCGTCACCGCCCTGATCGCACTGCTGGTCAAGCACTACATTCCTGACGACATTCCAGCGAAGATCGGCTCGGATGCAGTCGACGGGCTGCTACACATCATCGCGACTAGCATGTTGTCGGTCATGATCTTTTCGCTGAGTACGATCGTCTCCGCCTATGCGTCGGCGACCACCAACACAACGCCACGCGCAACTCAGTTGTTGACGTCGGACAGCACGGCACAAAACGCCCTGGCGACGTTTCTTGGCGCGTTCCTGTTCAGTCTGGTCGGCATCATTGTCCTGCAGACCGGGCTTTATGGCGACAACGGTCGCGTCGTGCTCTACGCGGTGACGCTCGGTGTGATCATCCTCATCGTATTGACACTGCTGCGCTGGACCGACTATGTGCTCCACCTCGGTCGCGTGGGGCCGACCTGCGATCGCGTTGAATCGGTGGCCACGACGGCGATTCAACGTCGTCGCGCTTCGCCGTATTTGTCGGGCCAGCCGCGCGGGCCGGGCGATGCCGGCATTCCGCAAGGGACCCTGTCTATTCACACGGACAGCTTTGGCTACGTCGAGCACATTGACATGCAGGCGCTTCAGGATGCAGCCGAGGAAGCAAAACTGGAAATCTATCTTGTCGCCCTGCCCGGCCACTATGCCGGTGCGGCGCAGCCGCTGGCCTGCGTCACGATGATGCCGAATGAGGAATGTGTCGAAGCCATCCGCGATGCTTTCAGTATTTCCGCAGAACGCAGTTTCGATCAAGACCCCCGTTTCGGTGTCTGCGTACTTTCCGAAATTGCGTCACGCGCCCTCTCTCCGGCGGTCAATGATCCCGGCACGGCCATCGATATCCTGAGCCGCGGTGCGCGGATGCTTTCATTGTGGTCGGAGAATCAGCCCGATGCGATCAAGGTCGACAGCCAAACCGTTCACTATCCGAACGTGCATGTGCCACCGATCGAGCTGGAGGAATTGTTCGACGACTTTTTCATCCCAATCGCTCGGGACGGCGCGAGCATCGTCGAGGTAGGCATTCATCTGCAAAAGATGCTGGAGACGCTTGCGTGCCTCGGCGATCGGCGCTATCGAATGGTCGCCGCTCACCACTCGGCACAAGCGTATGCTCGCGCCGAAATGGCCGTGAAGCTGTCCGATGACCTGATTCGAATTCGGCAAGCAGCCGCGCGAGTGGCCAAGGCGGCTGCGCGCTGATGTCTGCCATCGGGATCGGGCAATGGCACGATTCGGGACGGCTGTTCGGGCGCGGAAAACAACGAATATTCTGGCGCGAGGGCGGGACTGTCGATGGCCCATGCCTACTACTGATCCACGGCTTTCCAACCTCGTCGTGGGATTGGTCCGCGGTCTGGCCGGAGCTCGCCAGCCACTATCGATTGATCGCGCTGGATATGCTCGGCTTCGGCTTTTCTGACAAACCAGCTCGTCATCGCTACTCGATCGCGGAACAGGCGGATATCCACGAGGAGCTGTTGGATTCGCTCAGTATCAACACCTACGACGTCCTTGCCCACGACTACGGTGACACCGTTGCCCAGGAGTTGATTGCTCGCAACCTCGAATCGAGCAGCGCATCCGGCTTGCGCAGCATCTGCCTGCTCAACGGCGGACTGTTCCCGGAAACCCATCGGCTGCTGCTGATCCAGCAACTCCTGCTTTCGCCGCTGGGTCCTTTGATTGCGAAGCTGACCAGTCGGAAGCGACTTGATCAAAGCATGAGGCGCATTTTCGGACCGCATACCCAACCCAGTGACGAACTGCTCGATGGATTCTGGCATCTCGTTTCGCTCAAGAACGGAGCGCGTGCGCTGGCTGACTTGATTGCCTATATCCCCGAGCGCATCCGCTATCGCGAGCGCTGGGTCGGTGCGCTGCAGAACACGTCGCTTCCGCTTGCCCTGATCGATGGAATGTCCGATCCGATATCGGGCGCACACATG
>JBBQTY010000112.1:0-13533 GCA_038234445.1 Lysobacterales bacterium | reverse complement strand
GCAATGAAGTCCCACGCTGCGCCGCCATTGCCGGCAAACGTGCAGCCAGTGATATTGTCGAACAGGTTGTTGCCGTAGACCTCGAGCACGCCATTGCAGTTGTCGGGGATCGGCGCGTCGAGGATCGTGTTGCTGGTGAACAATGCGTTTACGACAACGAAACGGGATCCGGCATCGTTATAGACGCCACCACCAATGCCACCGTTTTCATCACGGTCGTGATCAGCATCGTTGTTGACCACAGACGTGCTGTACATGAAGGCGTTTATGCGGTTGTAGATGCCGCCGCCGTCGGTATTTGCAACATTGCCACTGATCGTGCTGTTGCTGACAACGAGTTGCCCGTTGTTATAGAGCCCACCGCCGTTTGATGTTGCCGTATTGCCGTAGAGCGTGCTGTTGCGGATGCTGACGGTGTTGAAGACGGCGATGGCTCCACCGTTGTCCGCCACGTTCGCGCGCAGCGTGCTGTTGATAACACTGAGCGAGCTGCCACTGCTGATACCCATGTTGATCGCGCCGCCATCGATGCGCGCTTGGTTATTCTCGAGCACGCAGTTGCTGATTGTCAGTGTGCCTTCAACCTGGATAGCTCCGCCCGAGAAGATCGATTTGCCATTGCGAAAGGTCACGCCGTCGATCGTCGCTGTGCGCGCGGGATCGAGCCTGAGAATCGAATCAAGCTGATTGCCATCGATGATGGTCAGCGCCGGACCAGCACCAAGAATGAGGGTCTGGTTCGGACCCAGCGGAGACCTCAGGTTGAAATCACCCGAGTCTTCGCCGTCGAAGCCATCGGGCGGGATCGGGCGCGTGATGAGATAGAGGCCTGCAGGTACGTGAACCGACAGGAAAAAAGGCGCCAGAAGATGGTTCGACTGGGTAATCGCCGCACGCAACGAGCAATTTCCGGCGCTGGTGTGGCACAGCCCATCACTGGTGTCGTCGTCGACAAGATCTGCGGTGGTATTCACGTTGTAGACCACGTCGGCGTGTGCGGCAGTCGCGGCCATCACCGCAATGACGCCCAACAGCAATCGGCGTAGCGCACGACATCGCATTTGTTCTTTCATGACGCTCCTTGTTTTGGCGTGTTGGCATCTTGCGTGTGCCGCAAAGTCGTTTCGTGAACGAGCCGATAGCGTGCCGCCCAGATAACAAGAACAGCAAATGACATGGATTACGGCCAATACAGCGGCAACATTCCGCCACATCGGAGGCACCCGCCATCCGCTTGGAGCGGTCGTTCTCGTGAAACCTCGGCATCTTTGTTGGCGAAACGATTTCAGCGAGCGAGCGCATCACGACCGATTTGCCGGATACCATGAGCTTCCTCCCAATCTCGGAATCCGCTCATGTCCCTTTCGATGCACGCCGCTTCCGTTCCCGTCTTTCAGCAAATGCTCACTGCGCTGGGGGGCATCTTGGCCAAGGCTGAAACCCATGCTGCCGAGCGCAAGATCGAGCCTGCCGCGCTGCTGCAATCACGGCTGTTCCCCGACATGTTCACGTTGGCGCGCCAGGTTCAGGTCGCTTGCGACTTTGCATCCAGCGTGTCGGCGCGACTTGCGGGCGCGGAAGTACCTGACTACGAAGCCGACGATCAGACGTTCGCCGACTTGCAGCAGCGAATCGCCGCGACGCTAGCCTTCGTTGGCGGGTTGGACGCTTCGCAATTCAAAGGCAGCGAGGAACGCGAGGTCGTGTTGCGCCCCGGCACGCCAAAAGAACGCCGCATCAGCGGTCAAGCCTACCTTGTGTCTTACGGGCTGCCCCAGTTCTTCTTCCATGTCACCACGGCCTACGACCTGCTTCGCCACAACGGCGTCGAGATCGGCAAGAAGGATTTCATGGGCGCTTACTGAAACGCGAATAGAGCGCCTTGCGCAACATCGGTGACAGCCACTGTTCGCGATTCTTGGCACAACGTCGCGTATTGATTCGTTTGTGCTGGATCACTTTCGACTGAATGGCCGCGGCTTAGCGATTTCCTCGCTGCGCCATGTCGGTGGATCAGGAGCCCATCACGGCGCCGAGGTGTCACCGACGTCGTGGTTCGAGTCGCCTGATCTCCCTAACCGTCGCGTTGCTCTAATTCTTGTCATCTGCGTGGTCATGTTGAATTTGAGATTTGAGCGATGCCATTACCCGCTTCCATGCCATTGCTCCAAACGAGGGGCCACGGCGTTGGAAGGCTGTTTTAATGCCGGCCATCAAGACATCCGAGCATCGTCGTCTCTGGCAACGTAAGCCAGAAAAATAGTCTGTCAAGATAAGCCGTCAATTTCGGAAGAATCCATCAGCGCAAACCAGCGAACTCCTGAACAGATCGCCTTCGATGTCGTCAACGTCGAAGCGCCAAACGCAACACCTACCCTCTGCCTGGATTGGACTGCGCACAAGGTTGATGCATGGAGTTTCCTCATCACCATCGTGCACGCCGTGGGCGATCAGGGTCAATTCGGAAATCAGTGCGGTTGCGCTATCATGAAGGTCACTTGTCGGGTGGAAACGCCTACCTGAAATAGACGGAGCTCGCAGACTGATGATTGACGAACCAGGCTTCCCGCGCGGTGCAGAAGCGGACGATTCACTGCTGCCGCTTCTCTACCATTTCGTTTACTGCAGCCGCGCGTCCGAAGGCGTCGATGACTCCGAAGTCGATCGTATCGTAGCTTCGGCGAAGCGCAACAATCCTGCGCGTTCCATCACGGGCGTTCTGGTTTTCGGCAGCGGCGTCTTCTTCCAATGGATTGAAGGACCTCGGGCTGCGATCGAAAAGCTGGTAGAGAACCTGCATGGTGACGCGCGGCATCACGACATCGTGACTTTGAGTCATAGCGAAGAAGCGCGCGAGCGGCTGTACCCGGATTGGGATATGGAGCGGGTTGACGCCGATGACATCCGGGAAGTACTCCAGGACGCGCTTGAGAGCGCCGACAGCGAGACCAGTGTCACATCGCTCAAGCGCATCCTCGACCACCTTGATTCCCAGCCATTGCAGACGCTTGGGAGGGTCTGAGACGGCGGCGTCACCGCGTTACCCTGCCCTTATGTATCGTATGGTCACACATGGATTTGAGGGATACAGGGTTCTCTCAGTCGTCGCAAACGAGGCCGGAAACCGCCGCATTCTTGCGCTCCAGCCGCTCTCGACAATTGCCCGTCTCGAGTACATGCGGCGTCGCAGTGTCGATCGTACTTGCTGTCGCGACAGATAAAACGACGCCTCGAATCTGCGATGTCTTGCCGCTGTCCAGTCTCAAATTTGAACAGTCGACTGCTCCATCACACGACGCCGTAGCGCGTGAATGGAATTGCGAATTTCACTCTCATCAGAGCATTCTTTGCGGCTTCGCGCGCGACTGATACAGGATTCATCTATGGGGTATTTCACATTCAAGTTCCTGCATGTATTGGGCGTAATCCTTCTTATTGGAAACGTTACGGTCACTGCGGTCTGGAAAGTCTTCGCGGATCGCACGCGCAATACCTCGATCGTTGCATTCGGACAGTCCCTGGTAACAGGTACCGATTGGTCATTCACTGCAGGCGGGATTCTGCTGATCATTGTCGGCGGATACGGCATGGTGGTGACGGGCCACTTGGACCTGACCATACCTTGGCTTGCCTATGGGCAAATCGCCTTCGTCGTTTCCGGCGTGATCTGGGCGACCGTTCTGGTACCGATACAGGTAAAGCAGGCCCGACTCGCAAAAGTTCTTTTGACGGATGCGAGCGTCGAGAATGAATACTATGCCTTGTCGCGCCGATGGTTGATTTGGGGGGTCATTTCCACCGTCCCATTGGTATTCGCAATTTTCGTCATGGTCATGAAACTTCAATAGAAGTCTTGCTTCCCGTATGGCGTTCGCCATGCATCAACTCGCGGCGACTCCGCTCAGCAGCGCCGGTGCGGGAGTTCGAATCGCCAAACGGAACCAAGCCCGACGTGAACAGAAAGCTCCGTTTTTCATCAATATTGCGAGAGCAGAAATCAAACGACTTCGGCAATTGGCGGATTCACATTGGCACCGGACGACCAGCCATGCGGCAGTTGAAAACACGTTTCGTCTTCGCGAGGATGACGGACTGGAGCCTGCGACATTCTGGCATGGGACCCTATTTCTTGAGTGTCCGCGCGCTCGAATTTCACACCAGACCTGTGATCAAGCTTTTTCTGACCGTTTAACGCAACAGTACTTTTTTGTACACTATTTGCATACACTTTCTAACGATGGCCGCTGCAACACGGCGTGGACTTGAATGTTTTCGGATCTCTTTGTCCAGAGGAAACACGTCGGCAGATACAGACAAAATAGCGCGAGCATTGACATTGTCCGCTCACACTTATCTGAACGGGACGAGACTCACGTCCGTCACTATTGAGTAAACCTGTTGCTGTTTTTCATTACCGATATCGCAAGGCCTCAATCGAAGCCGTTCGCAAAAAGCACGTCGACTTCGAAAGCGCCGATATCGGCATGCGCGCCAACGATACGTGGCTTGCGGTTAAGGTCGACCGCCAGTGCGCCGCCCGCCGGCGCATCTACGCCGGCGTCGACGAGTGGCGACGCGCGGGTTAGCTCGAAGCTGAAACAAAGGAAGCCGCTACATGCCGCAAATTGTGGATCCACGCTTTGGTTTCCTTGGCTCGAGGCATCTGGGGCAGTGCCAGCTGTGGTGCCAATGTCATTGTTGATAAGCGTGTTCACGGTGTTCGACGTGAAATCGGGTGCCCCGTTCGTATGGTTTTCCCAGATGATGTTGTTGCTGACCCAGAAGTGCGCCGCCCCGGACACCGCGAGCCCACCCGCGAACACCGGGGAACCTGCCGTATTGTCGGCGAAGGTATTGCCGACGATGTACGCGGCGCTTCCATTCGAATTGACCGACATAGCGCCGTTGTAAGCGGTCGACGTGTTCAGATATAGCAGATTTCCGCGTATGCGGATAACTCCTGCAATGGTTGATGCCTGCAGCCCAGCCGCCGCATCGCCACCGCCTCCGTGATTGAGATAGAACCGGTTGTGGTCGATCTGGATCAGGTTGTTGTGAGTCACGACCGCGAGACCGTGGCGATCACCCGCTGCGAACGTCATCCATTGCACAAGAACATCGCCGTTGTCTGAATTGATCGTGAGAGGCGCGACGGTACTTTGACCGTCGAGCACTGAGCGACCGCCGGTAAATTGGGAGCAATCGCTGTTCCAACCGCCGACGACCAGCAAAGAATTGCTCTCGGTTGAATTGAACACAAGATTGCTGGTCAGCGAATAGGTACCGGTCGGAATATCGATCTCGTCGTCTTGGCTATTGTCTTGCGAAGCGGTCAGCGAAAACTGGATGGCCGCCTGGCTATTGGCGCAAAAGCGAAAAGCGAATGCAGTTGCCGGCGCGCCTGCGGCGCAAATAGCGACGGCAGCAAGCATGAAGATAGTTTTTAATGGCATCGAGGGTCTCCTGATCGCAAGGGATGGATTGGGCGAAGCCCATTGCGAGCGAGCGCCGTCCTTCTGAATAACAAGACGGAAAAGAGACGCAAAACGAATCATGCCGTTTCAAGAAAGGCAACCAGGAGCCTCGGCAGCGGCGGCCAAAGCAAGCTTCGCATGCCGTTTCAACGTGGACTACGGCGATATTTCGCGGCCGAACACCCCCGTCGACACGTTGCGGCTAACGAGGTTGACGATTCAATTCACTACCACTGGCAACTCGATCTTGTCTTTCACCATATTCCTCACGCTGATTGTGGATCACGCAGCGAAAGCATTGGCAACATCGCACAAGTACAAAGCAGCCCACCGAATCGAATCAAAGTATCGAATTTTCATTCTACTTATTGAACATAATCAGATAACGAAGCCAGCGCCCAGGCATGGTCGCGCCTGAGACCTGCTGGTAAGTTGACCTCTGTCAGCAGAAAACGACTCACAACAGCCCGGAGCACACAATCCTGAATCGGGTCGAGCTTGCGAGCGACGTCACTTCGAGAGTTTTCTCTGCGCAGCGCCTGATTGACCCGCGATCCGGCGCACAGCGTCTCCAACTCAGGGCTCAAAATTGTCATAGAAAATTGCATCGTCGGCGCGGCATCGGTTCGCTTGTGCGCCGTCGATGATCACGTTGAATGCGGCGCCAGCGGGGAAAAATGCCGGCGCACCGCCGCCTTCGGCGAGGATGAACCAGCGTCCGGGCGCGCCCCCTGTACCGGCACGATAGTCCAGACTGAATGCCGTCGTATTGAACACCTGCGGCAATGCCGGTCGATTCACGCGCCCGACTATCGGTGCCGCGCAGGCGTTGTCGTCGAGCAGCGGATGGGTCAGCGCGATCTCGCTGGTCGTCGTCGGAGCAAACACACGAAATGCGTTTTCCGACAATGCCGGCGCGATGACCACGTTGAAGCTGAGGCCAGCCAGCATGTCGACCATGAAGTCCTCATTGCGTACATACCAGTTCGAGCCGCTGTATTCCAGGCCGATCGCGTGGTCGTGATACGGCCCGAGTTCGAGATAGTTGTGCGTCACCACCGCGATCGCTTCAGGATGGCTGTCCAAGGCCGCGTTCGACAAGCGCGTGTATTCAGCCACGACGTTGCTGACGGCGCTCACATGCGTGTAGCCGAGAAGTCCGAAACCCGGCACCGTGACCGCGAAGCGACGGCCACTCGTCATGTTCGCGCCGGATTCGTGATAGATCGCAAGCGGCAGGTTGCCAGCACCTGCTGGTAGCCACATGCCGAGATTCTGACCCAACTCGAGCGCAGCGCCGGGCGTATGCAAAGCATTGACTACCAATCCTGACGAGGGCACCAAGGCAGCCCCAGCCAGGCTCGACAGGTAGGTGGAATTCGTCGGCGCCGTATCCAGATTGGCGGCGTTGGTCACGTGCACATCCGTGATGCCATAGCCGACCTCGTGCGCGCCGATATCGACTGTGGCGAGCATCACCCGCGGATGACCATCTGCATCGTACGGGTCGAGGCCGATAGCGGTCAGCGCGCTGTTGCTTCCGCTGTTGATTGCCGGTGACAGGTCAGTCGGACGTGGATAGCCTCGCGTCGTCAGCAAAGGATTACTGGTCAGTGTGCCCGGACCTGCGACGAAGCCGACATTCGATCCATTGTTGAAGACAAGGTTGTTGCGGTTGCTGATTCCGGTGTAGGCGGCGTCGACCCTGACGCCTTCAGCGGTGTTGTAAGCAACCAGATTGTTGGCAGCCACGCCCGTCACGGAAGGCGCGGCAGTGAGTGCGCTGAAAATCAGGCCACGGGAGCCGTAGACGATGGTGTTGTTGATCACCTGCGCGTCTGCGTTGGACAACTGAATCGTCAGGCCGGCAGCACCCGAGCCAAAGTCCGTGTGTTGCCCGCTGATTGAATTGTTGGCCACATAGACGTTCGCCGATCCGCTCGATATTGGCTGGCCGACAGCGATGCCTGAAAGAAAATAGCGCCCTTCGATCGTGTTGTTGGACACCGTGATTGGCCCACTCGCGTCGCTGGTAATCACGATCGCCTGCTGCATTCCGCCGCGCGGCGCTTCGATCCGATTACCCGCTACCGTGATTGATGCGTTCAACGCCTGCGGATTGATCCGGATCGCTCGTGTCGACAACGCGCCATGCGGCGAAAAACGGATGACGTTGCGCAGCACCTGGAAATTGGGGCTGCTGCCAAATTGCGAGAGCATGTCGATCGCCACCTGGTCATCCGGCACGTCGTTGAAGCGGACATTCTCGACGCGGAAACTGCTGTTGAATGTGTCATCGCTGATGGCGATCTTGCCACGATCCAGCGTGATCCCTTCGATCGCGATCGTGTAACTGACCAGGGGCACAAACGGCGGCGTAACCGTGATGTTGCGACCCGCCAGGAAAACAGCGTCGATGCCAGCGGCTGCGCGCAATGTCAGTGACTTGCTGATCGCGATGTTTTCGTTGATGGCCGTGTAACGGTCCGGCAAGCCGAAATCATCCACGCCGATTTGCACGGTATCGCCCGCAGCAGCACCGTCGATGCAGGCTTGCAAGGTGCCGAGACACGGCCCTGAGGTCGCAAGGTTGGGCCATGTCAGTGTTGTAGCGGCGACGGCGGGTGGCGATCGACCCAAGGCCAACGCGGCGAAAGCAAGAACCACGGCCAGCGTGAAGGAAGAGCGTGGAAGGGCGAATCCTGACATGGCGAACTCCGGTCGTTTCGGGACGTACCTCCTGTGTTACGACGTTCGCGGCAATCGATGATGACCGCGATGGGTTTTCTTGTCGTAGGTGGAGGTGCGGCGACAACGCCGGCTTCGGACCGATTGACGCGAATACGGCTATTCGGGTGCAGCTACGCGCGGCAGGCGCCGGCGAACGCAAGCGCTTCGCGCAATGCGATCAGTTCGGCATCCACGTCTGTGTCCGATTGCACCGTGTCGGCCAGTTCCTCGCGAATGTGCTGGCGAAGGGCCTGGCGCAGGCGTTGAACGGCGGCCGCGATCGTATTCGGACGAGAGCGGAGTTGCACAGCCAACTCCTGATAGGAGTCGTGATCGGCAGGTTCCACTACGAACGCTTTGAGGGAGCGGAAAACATCGCCTTTACCATTACGTTCGCATTGTGCGGCTAGTCGGTCGATTGCAGCGTCAAGCACCGACAGCGCCCATTGGCGGTCGAAGTCGGCGTCTGGTGTATTGCTGTCCGCCACATCGCAACGCGATGCATCGTCTGCATCGAGTGATTGGATTGCCTCGCTTCCACCACGCTTGAGACGCGTCGATCGGATGTGTTCGTCGCGCACGAAGTTGTCCAGCGAGGTCAACAGATAGCTGCGGAAGCGACCACGGGCGGGATCTGCGCGATCGTGCAATTTGAGTCGGATCAGTCGCTCGAAGAACGCCTGGGTCAGATCCTGCGCATCGCTTTCACTGCGGCCATTACGCCTAAGATACGACAGCACTGGCTCCCGGTAGCGCTGGCACAACGTCTCGAGCGCACCGCGCGCTTCAGCGCTGTCACCGCCGGCCTTGAGCACCGTGCTCCAACGGGTTGTCTCGAAGTGGCTCATCGCGCACTCGCCGTCGCAATCGATCTCGGCGATACCGGCAACTGCATTGCCGACTTTTTCCCGTGCTTCGCCAGCCAAGCGAGTGCGCGGGTACGAACCGGACCCGCGTAACGGACATCCTGAGTGAGCTCCTCTGCCGACGAGCGCAAGAGAGTCATCGCACGCGCATCGTGCAACGCGTCAAGCGACTCGCCCCAATCGTAACGGAACTCGCGCGTGCGAACGTCGGCGAGAGTGAACAAGCCTTCATAGCGTTCGGCGGCGGTGCGCAATTCCGGTTCGGCATCCTTGGCCTTGCCTTGTGCGAGCAGGGCGCGACCGAGCGCGTGATGGGCCAGCGCGGTTTCGTCGTGTTCGGAACCGAGCCCCTTTTCCAATACTGGCAGAGCCAGTCGCGCGAGGTGTTCGGCTGTGAAAGCATCGCCGCGCGCAAGTTCAAGCGCACTCTGGCGCGCCCTGACTTCAGCCAGTTGCAGGCAATCTTCGCCCTCGTGTGTGCGCGCCAACTGGGCGGCATGCTGCAACAACGTATCTGCCTCGTCCAGATCACCGCGCGCGCTCAGCACCGCGCCGAGGTCGCGTTCGACGTACTGTGTGGCGTGTGTGCTCGGGCCACGTTTGGTACGCGTATAGTCGAGCAGTCGTCGTAACGGTTCGATACCTTCATCGAAACGTCCTTGATCGTTCAACAACCGCCCGAGCAAGGCGTGTAGCGCCGGTTGGAGCGATGGCGCGCCGAGACCATTGCTCTCCATCGCCGCGATTGCCGCGCGCATCTCCGCCTCACCTTCGACGCTACGTCCAACCTGCGCAAGATAGCTCGCGCGCTGCACGCGATTGTTCAGCGTTTCTATATGCAAGTCGCCGTTGCGCGCGCGACTCGCATCGAACAACTTCTGTGCTTCGTCCAGCGCCTCGCGATAATGCCCGCGCAATTGCAGTACCGTCATCAGCCTCGTGTAGTCGGGCCGACGAAGCTGCTTGGCACCGAAAACTTCGGCGCGCAACGCGATCCCTTCGCGAATCGTTCGCTCTGCTTCCTCGAAGTGATCAAGTGTGGTCAATGCGCCGCCCAGGCGAATCAATGCCGCGCCGTATTCCGCGCTATGCGTTCCGCTGCGGCGCCCTTCGAACGCCACCAGCGCGCGCGCGTCCTGCTCACCTTTTGTCGCGTCCTCATTCAAGCTGTCCAGCGTGATGCGCATGTCGAGTACGCGCGCCATCAGTGCCGCTGGTTGCCCGTCGACGACCAGGCGGCCAGCTTCTTCGATCAGCCCTGCGGCATCAGCGAAGTGTCCGATGGCGGCCTGCGCATCTGCCGAGTCGAGCAGCGTGCGCGCCAGGATCATTCTGTTCGGATCAGGCAACGTGCGCAGGATTCCGAGCGACTTCGCCAACATCTCGGCCGCAGGCTGAAAACGACCGAGCTTCAGATACAGGCCACCGAGCGTGGCGAACAGCTCGGCCTGAACTTCGGGCTGTCCGCTCAAATCGTGTTCCAGCCGCGCTGCGCCCGCATCGAGAAGTTCGCGTGCCGTCACTTCATGGCCGGCGCTTACGTTCTGGTCGATGCTGCTGAACATTTGCACGAGAAATCCGCGCACTTGATCCGACCGCTGCGCTTGCAGTCGCGCCGACCGCGCCTGCCATAAGGCCGCACCGAGTCCAAGCGTGAGTGCCAGCAGCACCGAAGCCGATGCTGCAACCGCAATACGATTGCGCCGCAGAAACCGCGACCAGCGGTAGCGCGTGCTGCCAACGCGTGCCGCAACCGGATGGCCATTTTGATAGCGCTCGACATCTTCGGCCAGCGCCAGCACGCTCGCGTAACGATGCGCCGGCTCTTTGCGCAGCGCCTTGAGCACGATCGCATCGAGATCACCACGCAGCAAATCGGGGCGCACGCCAACGCCAACCTGCATCTCCATCCCAGGCACAACACGGCTTGGAAGCGGTGATTCGTCGCTGCACACACGTGCCATGTCGGCCCACGCCAGTCCGCGCAGCGTCTGTGCCTGCTGGCCGGTCAACAACTCGTACAACAGAAGTCCAAGCGCATAGACGTCGGTGGCTGTAGTGACCGGCATCCCGAGAATCTGCTCCGGTGCGGCATAGTCCGGAGTCAAAACCCGCTCGTCGGCGAGGGTGAGCGGGCGCTCGGCGAGCTCAACATCGGGCTCGATCAGTTTTGCAATCCCGAAATCCAGCAAGCGGACGCGCCCATCGCAGTCGACCATGATGTTCGATGGTTTCAGGTCGCGGTGCACGACCAGATTGCGATGAGCAAACGCAACGGCTTCGCACACCTGGCGAAACAGCAACAAGCGCGGCGCCAAGGCCAGCACCCGTTGTTGCGCGTACTCAATCAGCGGCACGCCATCGATCAGTTCCATCGCGAACCAGGCTTCGCCATCCGGCGTAACGCCACCATCGAGCAGTACGGCGATGTTCGGGTGCTGCAACCGCGCCAGGATTGCTCGTTCGCGCCGAAACCGCTCCAGCGTCTGCGGCGCTGTGCGGTCGCTGCGCAACAACTTCATCGCGACGCGTTGTTCAAATGTACCGTCGACGCGCGTCGCGGCATAAACCGCACCCATGCCGCCTATGCCGATCAGATGGCCAAGACAATACGGTCCGATGCGTTCGCCGTCACGGGGAGAGCTTGATATGGATTCGAGGTCCGCAAGTGGATCGACGCCAACGTCGACTGGCGTGGTCTGCGGTTGCAATGCTTCATGCAGCAAGGCTGCGCCTGCGCGAGCACGCCGCTGTTCGGCATCGCCCGTCTCGTCGTCGACAGAGTTCTTCGGCAGATCTGGCATGAAGTTCCTTTCCTTGGGGAGCTTCCACGCATAAGGCAAACCCCCTTGTCCCCGAAAGTGTACTCCAACCTCCATTTTCAATTTACGCTGGTTGGTGCCTTTCCTTCGGACCGCTTGAAAGTTTAGGTTTTGGTTAGCTTGCCTTTCTCTTTCCTGCCTTGAAATGGTACGCCGTGTTGGGCGGTCGGTAGTTGTTGGAACTGTGTGGACGCCTCTGGTTGGAGAGTCTGCGCCAACTCCCGCTGATGATGCGTGCTTCACCGATGCTGTAGAACAATTCTGCGTCGAGCACCTCGTTGCGATACGTTCCGTTGAAGCTCTCGCTGAATCCGTTTTGCCAAGGCTTGCCTGGATCGATGTAGGCGGTCTCTGTGCCACGCTCGGCGAGCCATTCCTTCAACGCTTTGGCAATGAATTCCGGACCGTTGTCCGATCGTAGATGGCGTGGAACGCCGTAGAGTCGAAACAAGCGCAGCAAAATCGCTTTCACATCGGTTGCGTTGAAGGATCGTGCGATATCGATGGCCAAGGCGTAGCCGCTGGCTTCGTCCTTTACCAAGAGGCCTCGGAACGGCTCACCGTTGACCAACGCATCGTGCACGAAGTCGTAGCACCACACGTCATTGGGCTTGAGAGCCGCCGGATTCAGACGTTCGCCCGTGCAAATTTTCCGCCTCGTCGCGTGTGGGGGACATTGCAAGCCCTCACGCCGCCATAGTCGCAGCACCCGCTTGCGGCTGACGGCAGCACCACATAGCCCAAGACGACCCGCGACCAAGCGATGTCCCCAACGCGAATGGTGGCGGGCAATCGGACGGATCCGCCGCAAGAGCTTGGCATCCTTGACCGGTTGCCGACGTTGATACCCCTGCATGGACCGCGATACTTGCACTGCCGAGCAGGCCTTTGTCCAGGACATGCCGCGTTTTTGTGCGTACCGGACCTGGGCCAGGCGCCCCGATACGCTTACCATTTTTTTGCTGCGATCTCCTGCATGATTTCGATCGCCAAGTCGCGCTCGGCAAGCAACTTCTTCAGGCGCGCACTCTCCTGGTTCAATCGTTTGAGCTCTACCACCTGGGTCGCCTCCATGCCACCGTACTTGCGACGCCATGTATACAACGTCTGTTCGGAGATCTTGTGCTTGCGCGCCGTGGCGGCAACGCCCTCGGCCCGTGATTCGCGCACAATCTCGACAACCTTCACATCACTGAATTTCGGCTTCTTCATCCTTCCTCCGCTGGGGTTATCCTAAACCTCCCAGCGGTCCGAAATCAGGGGCACACTCCACCAAGTTACGGTTGAGTGCCACACGCTCCATGCCCTATCAGGTTTTAGGGATTGTGATGCGCGAAACGATCTCAACATAGGCATTAATCGATCCTCCGAGCCGCAATTCGACCGTCTCTAATGGCGTAGTTTGTTCCTCGATCTTCGGGATAGATATGTGTCATGGTGGATACGCTTGAATTCGGAAAAGGTGTCTCGTAGCTAGGTAATTACGCGGAGAAATCCCGCTCGGTTATCGGCTGTGCATACTCAGCTCGCCAAGCTCGGTAGTCGAGGATCGAAGAAGCGTCCAACGCCGGAAAAATCCCGCTTGCTGGTGCTACTGGCTAATCGCAAGCGGCGCGGAATTTCTGGTGGCATGATTCCGGA
>JBBQTY010000111.1:0-13779 GCA_038234445.1 Lysobacterales bacterium | reverse complement strand
CGCATCACATCAACTCGCGTCCGAGCAACATGATCGGTCAGGTGCTCAACACGATTGGCTGGTTTGAAAAGCATCGCGCCGGATCGAAGGCGGAGAACTGAGATGCCGGTCGAGGAGCACAACGATGAATCGGCTGCCGAGGATGGCAGCGGCTTGGTCGAGCTTGAGGCGATCGAGGCGCGCATTCTCGGTTCTCTGATCGAGAAGCAGGCAACGACGCCGGACGCCTATCCGCTCACGTTGAATGCCGTTGTCGCCGCCTGCAATCAGAAATCGAACCGCGAACCGATGTCGCATTACGAACCCGGCGCCGTCGGCCACGCGCTGCGCCAGCTCGAAGGCAAGGGTCTGGTCACCGGCACGCTGAGTGCGCGCGCATCGCGCTATGCGCACAAGTTTGAAACCGGCTACAACATCACCTCGCGCCAGCGCACGTTGCTGGCCCTGTTGATGTTGCGCGGCCCGCAGACGCTCAACGAACTCTTCTCGCGCAGCGAACGACTGAGTGATTTTCCCGATGCGGATGAAGTGCGCAGCGTGCTCGATCGCCTCGCATCAAGGACGCCGGCGATGGTCGTGCGTTTGCATCGCGCACCGGGTCAGCGCGAAGAGCGCTACATGCATCTGCTGTGCGGCCCGGTTTCGCTTGACGCAGCGATGTCGATTTCCGACCCCTCTGAAAGATCCACCGGCGGCCTCAACGATCGCGTGAGTCAGCTTGAGAGTCTGGTTGCACAATTGCAGGAAGTCGTCGCCGAGTTGCAATCGCGACCAGGCAATGGTCATCTCCCACCCGAAGACGAAACCAGCGACGCATGAGCGAAACAGCCATCGAAACTCCCGCGGCATCGGCGCCGCGCGCGCAGCGCATGTTCCTCATACTCGCCGGTTTTTTCATCGCCAACGCGATCATCGCGGAATTCATCGGGGTCAAGATATTTGCCCTCGAAGACACTCTCGGCCTGCGCCCGTTCGAGTGGAATCTGTTCCAGCAGACAGGTTCGCTGAATTTCACGGCGGGCACCCTGCTCTGGCCGATCGTCTTCATCATGACCGACGTGATCAACGAGTTTTATGGGCAGCGCGGCGTACGATTCTTGTCCTGGCTCGCGGTCGGCTTGATCGCCTACGCCTTTCTGTTTGCTTATATCGCAATCTCGCTGGCACCTGCCTCGTGGTGGGTCGGTGCGGCAAAGGACAGCGGTGTGCCTGACCTGCAGGCAGCCTATGCGTATGTGTTCGGACAAGGTCTGTGGACCATTGGAGGATCGATCACGGCCTTCCTTGTCGGCCAGCTCATCGATGTGCGCATCTTTCACTCGATCAGACAGCGCACCGGCGAAAGGCACATCTGGATGCGCTCCACCGTATCGACGGTCGTCTCGCAGTTCATCGACAGCTTCCTCGTGCTCTACATTGCATTCGTGATTGGTCCGCAACACTGGAGTACCAATCTCTGGCTTGCTGTCGGCACGGTCAACTATTGCTACAAAGTGCTCGCGGCGATCGCGTTGATTCCGCTGATCTACCTGCTGCGCAAAGGTATTGACAGCTGGCTCGGCAAGGATCTGTCCGAACGCCTGACGCGTGAAGCGGCGTTGGCCTAGTTTCGCGCCAACCTGATCACCATGGCGCCTGGTTCAGCGGAATCACTTGCGGTGATTCCGTCGTTGCCATCCGTAGGAGCCCCTTCAGGGGCGAGCCCTTCGGCAACGCGAAGCAAGAAGCTCGCCCGTGAACGGGCTCCTACGGGATATCGGTAGTCCTGTGTTTATACGGCGCCTTCGCAAATGGGCATCCTGCTCGTGCTAAAAATGCAATCACCTACGGTGATTCCGTCGCTGCCATCCGTAGGAGCCCCTTCAGGGGCGAGCCTTTCGGCAACGCGAAGCAAGAAGCTCTCCCGTGAACGGGCTCCTACGGGATATCGGTAGTCCTGTGTTTATGCGACGCCTTCGCAAATGGGCATCCTGCTCGCGCTGACAGTGCAATCACATGCGGTGGTTCCGCTCTGCCTGTTAGCGAATCAACGCCTGTGCGTACGCACTGCGCGGATCGATGTGGAGCTCTTGCGCGTGAATACATAAACGGCGGCGGGTGGCACGTTGCGCCAGGCGACGCCGCCACGAACAGAATGCAAACCGAGTTCGCCGAGCAACTCGCGCGAGACCGGGCTGGCCGGGCCGTAGGTGAACTGGATGAAGCGGCCCTGGTTTCCAAGCACTGAAAATGCGGCGGAGAGGATACTGCGCTGGGTTGAACGCGACATCGACAGCAGACCGAGACCGCTGAGGATAGCGTCGACACCACCTCCTTTGCCGAAATCCTCGCTCTCGATGATTCGATCAAGTTCGCAGGCATTGCCGCACACCACCTTGACCTCTGGGAAGCGCTCGCTCAATAGGCGATGAAGTTCTGCATTCAGCTCGACGACGAGAAGGTTCTCCGGCTCAACGCCCCGCTCCAGCAAAGCGCGGGTAAACACACCGGTTCCCCCACCCAATTCGATGACGCGTCCGGGATGCTCAGGCAACTGATTGATCATTTCGCGCGCCAGGATCCGACTGGACGGCGAGAGGGCGGCAATCGCCAAAGGATTCTTCAACCATTGCCGGAAGAATGTCCAATTGCCCACCGCGCGATCGGATTTGGCCAAGCGATCCCGCATCGGCGGGTCAACTAGAGTCATGCTCAATTCCGGTTTGAAGCAACCACACGCAGAGCGTGGATGCGGATGGTGGCAGCGTAACACCGGCCAGCAAATTCAACCAGAATGACTGATGGCCTGCCAGATCTTCATACGAAAGACTTCCCACGCCATTCGACCCGCGAACGGGCATCTGCGTGGGTAACCCAGCCGTGATTTTTTGCTCGCAAAGAACGCTCCATAGTAGGAGACCCTCAAGGGGCGAGCACCTGGAGAAGTCCCCTTAGAAGATTCGCCCTCTAGTGGGCGCTGCATATTTACAAAAAGATGACCCCGCGGAGATCAGGGGAAATGTCCGCGGGGCCCGAAGTGTCGACTGCAGAAGTAAACATGCAGTCGACCTTGCTCGATTGATGAACTAGTTGCGGTGGTCGTAGTAAGCCGCTCGGCGCGAGTAGCCGCGATCGTCGTCGCGATCATGGCGGGATTCGTGTCGATTGCCGCGATGATGATCGTGATCGCGATCCCGACCGTAGTCGTTATCGTAATAGTTCTCGTAGCGAACGACGCGACGCGTCACCGGTCGATAGCGTGGGTAGGATGGATAGCTGTTGTAGTGAACCGAGCTGTAGCTCGGATAATAGCTGTCGTAGTAAACCGAGCTGTAACTCGGATAGTAGCTACCGTAATACCCGTTCGAATAGCCACCGCCGTAGTAGCTGGGGGAAGAATAGCCACCATAGAAATTACCACTCACATAGCCTCTTCCACAGCCACGACAATCGGAATAGCCGATGCTGTAGCCAGGGCCCGTGAAACCGAGACTGACGCCCCAGTTGCTGTGGTGTCCGCCCGACGAGTACCCACCTCCATGATGACCACCACGCGCGAACGCGCTCGGCGCAAGCATCAGCGCAGCAAACAGCGTGACAAGTACGGGAACGAGACGAATTCGTTTACGGCTAGAAAACAACATGGCAACAGTCCTCCTTAGGAACGCCTGCATGCTGCGATTGCGAGACTGAATCGCGACTGAAATGATTCTGAATATTCAGCGTGGTTGCAGTTCGTAACATTGATGAATACGTGAATTTCTCGTGAAGTCGAATGGGATGCTCGCCGCACTGATGTCGCGCACGTCAAACTGTTCGGCTATCACGGTATCGAGCTTGAAGCGGCGATAGTTGTTCGAGAACACGATACTGCCGCCGAACGCGAGTCTTTCCGAGCACAGGGAAAGAAGTCTTGCATGCTCCTTTTGAACGTCAAAATCCTCGGCGCGCTTGGAGTTTGAGAATGTTGGCGGATCGACAAAGATCAGATCGTATTCACCACGATCATGCGCCAACCATTGCAGGCAATCTGCCTGGATCAATTGGTGCGCCGCCCCACTGAAGTTGTTAAGAGCAAGATTCTTCGCCGCCCAATCCAGATACGTAGCCGAAAGGTCGATACTCGTTGTCGTGCGAGCGCCACCGGAGGCCGCGTAGACGCTTGCTGTCGCCGTGTAGCAGAACAAGTTGAGGAACCGCGCACCCCGCGCTGCTTCGCGCAAACGTGAGCGCACCGGGCGGTGATCGAGGAACAGGCCGGTATCGAGGTAATCGTGCAGATTGACGCGAAACTTCAGTCCGCCTTCCTCGACGATCAGGAAACTCGAGCGCTGATCCATGCGTCCATACTTGCCGCCCCCTTTGGCCTTGTAGCGTGTTTTCACGGCAATGCGATCGCGTGGCAGATCGAATGCGGCACCGGCGCCGCGCACCAACTCGGCAAGGCGAACCGCGGCGACATGCTCGGGAATTTCTTTCGGCGCCGCGTATTCCTGCACGTGCAGCCATGTAGACGCAAGTTTGTCGGGTCGCGATTCCTCGCGCCCGGTGTAGACGTCGATGGCCGCCGAGTACTCGGGGATATCAGCATCGTACGCACGCCAGCAATGAACTTCCTCGCGATCGAGGCGCTTGCGCAGATGCTTTGTGTTCTTGCGCAGACGATTGGCCACGGCCTCGGCTCCCGGCGTCATCGGGCGCTCGTCGATCACACGCGGCGCCGCGGCGCCCCCGATCTCGAACAAAAGGAAACGGCATTCCAACGCACCGTTGTAGAGCGCATAGCGCTTGTGCGCGCGCAGGCCGATGGCGCGACCGAGATCCTCATCGGAGGTGATCACGGCAAGCCGCCATCCATCAAATTCTTCCCGAGCCTTGTCGCCGATCGCACGATAGGTCGGCGCCAATGCCTCGTGCTGGCCAATGCGCTCGCCATACGGAGGATTGCAGATCAGCAGGCCCGGCTGGCTGGCATCGGTTGGACGCTTCAGATGTTCGACCGACTGGCGCTCAAATCGTGTGAAACCGATCACCCCAGCCTGCTGCGCATTGCGTTTGGCCTGGTTGAGGACATTCGGATCCTCGTCATCACCAAAAAAAGCCGCAGGCAAGGCACGCAAACCTGTTTCCGCACGTGAAGTCGCTTCGGCCATCAAGCCTTCCCATGCTGCCGTGTCATGGCCGAGCCAGCCGAGAAATCCGAAATAGCTGCGACGAATGCCAGGCGCCACGTCGGCTGCCATCAGCGCGGCCTCAATCACCAGCGTTCCAGAACCGCACATCGGATCAACGAGCGCGCCCCCCGCCTTGAAAATATCGGGCCAACCTGCGCGAAGCAGCATCGCGCAGGCCAGATTTTCCTTGAGTGGCGCTTCACCTTGACCGACTCGATAACCGCGACGATGCAAGGGTGTCCCGGACAGATCAAGAGACAGCAAGGCACGATCCTTGCGCAACAACAGATTCAGCCGTATCGACGGCTGTTCGAGATCGACACTGGGACGGTTGCCATTGCGATCGCGGAACTGGTCGACGACTGCATCCTTGACCTTCTGCGCGAGATACCGCGTGTGGCGAAGCAAGCTGGCATTGCTAACCGCATCAACAGCCAGGGTGCCTTCTTCAGTCAGATGCTCGGACCAGTCGATCAGTTGCACGCCGTCATAGAGTGCTTGCTCGTCGGCGGCTGCAAATTCGCTGATCGGCATCAGCACGCGGCTGGCCAGGCGCGACCACAAGCAGGCGCGATAGGCATCGACGAGTTCGCCACTGAAATGCACGCCGGACAGCGCCTCATGCACCTCACTCGCGCCGAGTGCGACCAACTCGTCACGCAGCAAATACTCAAGTCCTTTCGGACAGGTGGCAAAAAACTGCTTCATCATGCGTCCAATGTGCGCAGGAGCTGGCGGAATGCTTGCGCGCAATAATCCACATGCGCGCCTAGTCGATGGTCGTCGTCGACCAGATGCAAGGTGTCGCCGCGCTCGCGGGCAAATTCAATCACGGCATTGACCGGACACAAGTCGTCGCGCCAACCATGCACGAGGACGGTTGGAACAGTTGCGGCCTTGTAGTCGTAGTCATAGCCCTCAACACCGACTGGCAAGGCCATGAGGAACAAGGCCTCGCACTCTCGCTGCATTGAAGCAAAGCCCGAAATGAAAGCACCCATGCTCGAGCCGGCGAAAATCACGCGACCGCTTGCCGGCGCCGCTGCGATCGCCCGCGCGGTTCGCGCCGTGATCGCCTCGACATCGCGGCTGATATCAAGATCCCGGTAGTCGGGGCGAATACTGGCCCAACCCAGCTCTTCGGCGATCCTGGCAAGCGCCGTGACTTTTGTCGCGTCCGGCCCGCTTTCGAGGCCATGGGAAAGAATGATGGTTCCTTTCACGAATGCGGCTCCGTCAAAACGCGCGATGCTAACACTTACGACAAAACAGCTTCGTGGGAACCGCTCAGGGACCCGCGCTGCTCGCTTGGCTAATGTAGGGGAGGCCTTCAGGCCCTTGTCCCCTCTTGGGGGCGATGCTTTTCCGCGAGGTTGGAGAAGAGCATCGTGGCTGAAGCCACTTCCCACACTGAAGACCGCGCTTCTCGGCTGTCTCCTGTGGGAGAGGCCTTCAGGTCCTTGTCCCCTCTTGGGGGCGATGCTTTTCCGCGAGGTTGGCGAAGAGCATCGTGGCTGAAGCCACTTCCAACAACAAAGCAGCAACGCGAGGACCACCCAAGAAACTCGCGCCACCCGCTCGGCTTCTGTGGGAGAGGCCTTCAGGCCCTTGTCCCCTCTTGGGGGCGATGCCTTTGTCGCGACGTACCGAAAGGCAACGCACCAAGAGTAGACAAGCGGCTGAAGCCGCTTACAACAACAAAGCAGCAACGCGAGGACCACCCAAGAAACTCGCGCCACCCGCTCGGCTTCTGTGGGAGAGGCCTTAGCGCCTTCCAACAACGAAGCAGCAACGCAAAACCCGCCGAAGAAACCCGCGCTGGCCACTCGGTTTTTGTAAGGGAAACGGCCACGCGCTCGAACTCGTGAGAAACTCGGCGCATGACCGACCTACCGATACAAGATTGGCCCCTGCCCTACGAAGAACGCCTCGCCGAACGACTGCCTTCGGCAATCGACCTCGTTGTCATCCATTGCACCGAGTTGCCTGACATGGCGATGGCGCGTGAATTTGGCGAACGCATTCGCTATGAGGACAGCCAGACAGGCAACAGCGGTCATTACTACATCGATCGCGACGGCCGCACATTGCGTTTTGTCAGCGATCTGCGTGTGGCCCACCACACCTACCAGTTCAATCCGCGTTCGATCGGCATTGAGCTGGTCAATCTCGGGCGCTATCCGAACTGGAATGATTCGCGCCATCAGGCCATGACCGAGCCGTACACGGCCGCGCAGATTGAATCGCTGCTTGCCCTGCTCAAGCAATTGCGCCACGACTATCCGAATCTGCGCTGGATCGCGGGGCATTACGAGCTCGATCAGCGTACCGAACCATCCAGCGACAATCCCGATCTGTTGTTGCCGCGACGGATTGATCCGGGGCCGATGTTCCCGTGGACTGACGTTGTCACAGGTAGCAGACTCGAGCGCTGGCCCGCTGAAAAGGTCGATTGACGCACTGCAGCAGCGGCTTGGCTATACTGGTCCGCCGAACCGACTGTCCGCTGTCATGCCCGAATCGATCGTCAGCGAATTGATAGACCTGCTCCAGCTCGAACGCCTGGAGGACAACCTGTTCCGCGGCCAGAGCCGCGATATCGGCACGCGCTATGTATTTGGTGGCCAAGTGCTCGGCCAGGCCTTGTCGGCCGCGCAACAAACCGTCGATGAAGGCCGCCATGCGCATTCACTGCATGCCTACTTCCTGCGTGCCGGTGATGTCGAAGCGCCGATCATCTACAACGTCGAACGCAGCCGCGATGGCGGCAGCTTCTCGGCACGGCGCATCGTGGCGATCCAGCATGGCCAGCCGATCTTCAACATGACCGCCTCATTCCAGGCGCCTGAGCCCGGTGCCGACCATCAGTTCCCGATGCCTTTGGTTCCGAAGCCCGAAGATCTGCCGCTGGTCGACATGATCCCCGCGAATGAACTCGACAAGATTCCGGCCAAGCGCAAGCGCTGGCTCAACAAGGCCGGCCCGTTCGAGTTCCGCCATGTGCATCCGCGCAACGAACTCAATCCGACCAAGCAGCCGCCGTATCAAAATGTGTGGTTCCGCCTCGTCGATCGCGTGCCGGATAGTCCGGTGCTGCATCGCTCGCTGCTCGCCTATGCATCGGATTTCCACCTGATCGGCACGACCACGTTTCCGCATGCGATTTCGTACCTGCAGCCAAACGTGCGCATGGCCAGTCTCGATCATGCATTGTGGTTTCACCGTCCTTTCCGTGCCGATGAGTGGTTGCTGTATTCCTGCGATAGCCCGAGTGCCCAGCAATCGCGAGGCCTGGCGCGTGGCATGATCTTCACCCGCGACGGCGTTCTGGTGGCTTCTACCGCACAGGAAGGCCTGATTCGAGTTGTCGACAAGGACTGACAGGATTCCGCATGCGCCAGATTTACACATCGCCCCGCTACGAAAACGTTGAACGTGTCGTCGCCCTGCTCGAGGAAAAACACATCGCCACGACGATCCGCAATCGCCGCGACTGGCAAGGCGGGCAATGGAAGCGCTTCAGCTACTCCGAGCGTGGCGAAAGCGAAGGTTGGGCTCAGGTCTGGGTGACCGACTCGAACGATCAGACCCGTGCCCGCGAACTACTTCGCGAAGCCGGACTTGAACCGGCGATCCGATTTGCCGATGAACTCGCCGCCGCGCGCTCGCCGAGCGATCCGCGTCGACACAAAGCCAATTCGATGCGGATCCGCATGGTTCTGCTCGGCCTGATCGGCGGCGTTCTGCTCCTGATAGCGATCAGCTATTTGATGCGTTGAGCAGACATGCCGAACGGGAATTTTTGTTTCCGTTGACGAGTAGGCAACTTTTTACCCTCCTGCTGAGTCAGAATGCGGCATGCGCTCCGATGTCGTCCGCCTCTTTCAGACTCTGCCGCATGGCTGCGGTTACTACGTTGATCGCACTTCTCAGAATCTGGTTATCGATCCGAGCTCGCCGCAACTCGATCGACTCTATGAAATTGCCCTGCTCCGCGGCTATCGGCGTGCCGGCGGCCACGTCTACATTCCGCGCTGCCAAGCCTGTCGCGCCTGCATCGCCTGCCGAATTCCGGTTGCAGCGTTCGTCGCGCATCGTAGCCAGCGACGTTGCCTCAAGGACAACGTCGATCTCACCGTCGAGATTGTCCCTGCGCGCTACAGCGATGAGCGATTCCATCTATACCAAAGCTACCTGAAATGGCGTCACCCCGATGGCGGCATGGATGATGCACAGCCCGAGGATTTTTCGCGATTCCTCTACACGCACTGGAGTCCGACGCGCTTCATCGAGTTTCGCGACAAGGGCCGCTTGATCGCCGTGGCCGTCACCGATTTCTGCGCACCCGGATTGTCTGCCGTTTATACATTTTACGATCCTGAGGCTCGCGATCGCGGCCTTGGAACTTTCGCGATCCTAAAGCAAATCGCGATTACCCAAGAGCATGGCCTCGATCATCTGTATCTAGGTTTCTGGATCGAGGGGCATCCGAAGATGGACTACAAGATGCGCTTCAATCCGATTGAAATTCTAGCAAACGGTTTGTGGGTGAGGCGCTATACAAACCCTGATATTGGAACTACGGCACCAGTAGAGGACTGAAAGCCACTTCGTCGTTTGCCGACGGATCGTGGCTCTGTATTTCAATCAACTATTTCATCTTCAATTGATCGCTATGGAAAACGTTGCAACGAGCGTTGCCGACGCGGCTAGCAACGAACTTGACGTCCCACTACTCAAGCATCGGCCCTCATGTTTTACTCACACAAAGCACGCTCCTTCGTCGCGCGGCATCCGTGCCGGTTTTTCACTCGCCTCCCGGCGAGCGAGTGTCTTTCTCTTGCGTGGCCAAGAGAAAGGCACCAAAGAGAAGGCCACCCCAAAGCGACGCTCTCCGGGCATCCTGCCCTGCGAGTCCGCGAAGCGACTCCGGGGTTTGTCGACAGTCCATCCATGGACTGACGCCAAACTGGGCGCAATCCATTGCGCCCACCCTGCGGGCTTTCCTACGTCACTTCGCCGCCGCTCAGGGGGCCCGTTTACTGCGCATCCTACGCAGCCAAGACAAAGCGAATTACTGCACGTTGCTGCTTTGCGCTGGAATTTCCTGCTCGCGCGCAACGAGCGAACCTGCCAGGACGGCGGATGACGACCGCAGGGATCCAGGAACTACGACCCCATGGATGGGGGAGGTAGACCGGCGTCGGGAATAACCGTCGAGGGCAACGCACGAAGCAGTTGCCGAAGGCAGCTTTGATTTTGCTCATCGCTCTGGCGCGCACGACGCGCGCTAGCGGGTCCCCTCGATCGCGGCGAGACTGCGAAGGACAAGTCCGAAGGATGGCCCACACGATGTGGGCCAGTTCGAAGCCAGTCCATGGATGGACTGTCGGCGAACCCCGTAGCAGGCTCGCGCACCTGGAGCACAGGGACTGTGCGCAAGGCGCGAATGTGGGGTGGCCTTTCTTTGGGCCATTTTTCTTTGGCCAAGCAAAGAAAGGTGGCTCGCTCGCCTGAGGCGAGTGAAAAACGGCAGGGATGCCGCGCGACGAAGGCGCGTGCTCTAAACAGGACGAGGCACTTGAATCCTGTCTTTGCACGGGTGACGCGAAACTTGAAGATGGACAACTAGACGGAGGATGCCTGCCGCTTGCCATCGATCAAGCGCACCAATGCCAATGGATTGGCCTCGCGCAGCGCCATCGGCAGCATGGAATCCGGAATATCCTGATAGCAGACGCGTCGACAGAATCGTTCAATGGCAGTCGTACCGACGGATCCCGATCGAGACTCCGAGGCGGCCGGCCACGGACCGCCATGCAGCATTGCGTGAGTGGGCTCGACACCGGTCGGTACACCGTTCATCAGCACGCGACCGGCGATTCGGGTCAGTGGTGCGAGCAGCGCTTGTGCGTCGACGTAATCGCTTTCGTCGGCGATCAGAGTGGCGGTCAGCTGGCCTTCGAGTGCGTGGCTGATCGCGAGTGCAGTTTGAATATCCGCATAGCGAACAACGAGACTGCACGGGCCAAACACCTCCATTTGCAATTCCGGTTGCTTGAGAAAATCTGCTGCGCTGACGGTGAGCAGGCTCGCACCCACCTGCCCTCTTTCGTTCTTTGCGCGCACGAGAACTTCAACGCCGGCGAAGTCGGACAACGCATCAACGCCTTCGTTGTGGCGCGTCGCAATGGAAGCCGTCAGCATCGCTGCACGTGAGGTATCGGTGAAGGTACGCTTCAGCTCGGCAACGAGCGCATCTCCCGCATTGCCTGAAGGAATCACCAGCAGGCCTGGGTTCGTACAGAACTGACCGACAGCCTGTACCGCTGAGGCATGCAGGTTTTGCGCGATCTGCATTCCGCGATTCACGCAAGCTGCAGCGAGCACGAAGACCGGATTGATGCTGCCCATCTCGGCAAACACCGGTATCGGATCCGGGCGTGCCGCGGCAATGTCCATCAGCGTGCGGCCGCCCTGGCGCGAGCCGGTAAATGCGACAGCGCGAATGCGTGGGTCGCTGACCAACGCGCTGCCGATCGCATTGCCGGAATCAAACAGCAACGAGAAACATCCGGGCGGCAATCCACATTGCTTGAGTGCGGATTGAATCGCCAGGCCTGCGCGCTCGCTGGTCGCCGGGTGCGCGGGATGTGCCTTGACCACGACCGGACAACCGGCTGCCAGCGCGCTCACCGTGTCGCCACCGGCGACCGAGAATGCCAAAGGAAAATTGCTTGCGCCAAATACAGCGACCGGACCTATGCCACGCATCATCGAGCGCAGGTCGGGCTTGGGTACAGGCGAGCGTGACGGATCGCCGTGATCGATACGCGGGTCGAGCCATTCGCCTTGATCAACCCAATCGGCGAACAATTTTAGCTGGCCGATCGTGCGACCCAGCTCACCATTCGCCCGACCAATGGGCAACCCGGTTTCGAGCGGGACGAGAATCTCGAAATCACCGCGCGCCGCTTCGAGCCTCTCGGCGATCGTTCGCAGCAGCGCACTACGTCGAGCACACTCGAGTGCGGCGAATGCCGGAGCCGCGGCGTCGGCAAGCTGCAACGCGCGATCCAGTTCCGCTGGGCTCGCGCTAAAGTAGTTTGGCTGCAAGGATTCGCCCGTGGCGGGATTGATTCCGCTGAACGGCTTGCCACCCTGCGAACCGCGCTGGTCACCGATCAGTGAAAGTCCTTGCAGGGTCGGTCCATGGATTGCCATCGCGATGAGATCCTTTTTGTCGGGGTGTTTCAGGCAGACAACTTCGGGCGTTTCGCCAGAGCGCCGCGGATGATCAAGAGTGCTTCGTCACGCTCGGGTCCAACCAGCTCGAGTCGCGGCGCACGAACACGTTCGTTGCCCATGCCGACCTCGGCCTGGATCAACTTGATCAGCTGCACAAACTTGATCTTCGTATCGAGACGCAACAATGGCAGATGCCAATCGTACAAGGCGCGTGACTCGCTGTGACGCCCGGCGCGCGCCCACTCGAATTGCGCGACCGCTTCGCCGGGTAGTGCGTTCACCGTACCGGCCACCCAGAACTCGGCGCCCGCGGCGACACCTTCGCAAACCATGTCATCCAGTCCGACCCCAACGCGCAAGCGCGTGCCGAGCACCTGACATAGCGCCGTGACCCGTCGCGAATCGCCGCTGGATTCCTTGACCGCTTCAAGATTCGGGAGTTCGGCGGCAAGGTCGGCGACCTGCTCGGCGCTGAAGTCGGTTTTGTAGGCTGGCGGATTGTTGTAGAGCATGCACGGTAACGCCGTCGCAGCGATCACCGCCGCAACGTGCGCGCGCATTTCGCGCCAGTCACTCGAATAGACGTAGGGCGGCAACACCATGAGGCCGCCGCAACCTTCATCTCTCGCGGCGTGGGCCAGACTCACGGCCTCGTCGGTCGACAGTGCGGCGATGCCCGGCACCACAGGCACCCGACCCTTTGCCGCGCTGACACAGGTGCGCATCAGGGCGCGCTTCTCGTCGAAGCTCAAGGTCGCGCTTTCACCGAGCGAACCACACGGGATGATGGCTTGGCAGCCATGCCCGATCAGCCAATCGATATGGCTGGCGACAAACGCGTGGTCAATCTCGAGCTTTTCGTCGAATGCGGTCGTGATAGCGGGCATTACGCCTTGCCAGATCGTACTTGTCGTCATGATTCTTGCCTTGTGGATGAGTGAACAGAAGAGGAAAGATGGCCGATTGGCAATGGTGCAAGTGGCGCACGTGGCGACGGCACGCTCCAGCCATGCAGGAATTCAACTGCAGGTCCGCAGATACGCCCTTGGCACCAGCCCATGCCGAGACGCGTGTACAAGCGCGCCTCGCGTGCGGATCGGCATTCGGCAACGACGGCAACCGAGACGTTTTCGCAGCGGCATATGAGGGTGTCGCCTGCAGCCGCCATCTCGCGCAAGGCAGGACGCAGTTGAAAGCAGCGATCGAGCCTGCGTGCGAATCGCGATGCGCGATCGCGCTGCTTTCGATAGCGCTGAGGACATGCATTGGCGACGACCGCGTGCGCGGCGATGATGCCTTGCGCGATGGCCTGATCGACACCGCCAATGCCGGTACTCTCGCCCACCGCGAAAACATCGCCCACACTGCTGCGTTGATC
>JBBQTY010000110.1:0-13829 GCA_038234445.1 Lysobacterales bacterium | reverse complement strand
ACGCATTGATCGGTGAGGGCAGCAAGATCAAGACTTGGCTGCTCGTGGGTCGTATCGGCCATGACTTGATGCTATCATTCACGGCTCGCTGCGCGCCGCCTGTTTTCGGTGTGCAGACTTGCGTGGTGCCGGGCGATCCTATATTCTCCCGCGCCTTTCGCCGCATCCAGCCCATCAAGGGCATTCAAGGTTTCGATATGAAGACGATCAGCGCCAAGCCAGAAAGCGTAAAGCGCGACTGGTACCTAGTCGACGCAACCAACAAGACGCTTGGCCGCCTGTCGACCGAACTTGCTCGCCGCTTGAAGGGCAAGCACAAGCCGATCTATACGACCCACGTCGACACCGGCGATTTTCTCGTCGTCGTCAACGCGGACAAGATCGCTGTCACCGGCAACAAGCTGAATGACAAGATGTATCACCGCTTTACCGGTTATATCGGCAATCTGAAGACGACCTCGCTGAAGGACCTGCTTGCAGCTCACCCGGAGCGCGTCATCGAGATCGCCGTCAAGGGCATGCTGCCGAAGAACCCGCTGGGCCGCGCGATGTATCGCAAGCTCAAGGTCTACGCCGGTCCGAACCATCCGCACACCGCCCAGCAACCGCAAGTGCTGGATATTTAACTTCAGGTATCGATAGTCATGGCAGCGATTCAGCAGAACTACGGCACCGGCCGTCGCAAATCTTCCGCAGCACGCGTTTATCTGCGCAAGGGTAGCGGCGCGATCACGGTCAACGGCAAGGCGCTTGACGAATTCTTCGGCCGCGAGACTGCACGCATGATCGTGCGTCAGCCGCTGCAGCTCGTCGAAGCCACCGACAAATTCGACATCCTCGTCAGCGTCAGCGGCGGCGGCACGACCGGTCAAGCCGGCGCGATCCGTCTCGGCATCGCCCGCGCCTTGGTCGAATACGACGAGAGTCTCAAGTCGCCGTTGCGCAAGGCTGGATTCATGACTCGTGACGCCCGCGAAGTCGAGCGCAAGAAGGTCGGTCTGCACAAAGCACGTCGCGCGACCCAGTACTCGAAGCGCTAATCAGCTTACAGCCCCGTCGCCAAGCGGTAAGGCACCTGACTCTGACTCAGGCATCGGTGGTTCGAATCCATCCGGGGCTGCCAAAAACAGGTCAAGGTTGCAGATCACCACTCTGGAACACCGGGCCAGTGCCTTGCTCCGCAAGGACGACAATCAAAAAACCTCGCCCTGTGCGGGGTTTTTTGTGAGCGCAATTGCGCGAGCGGCAAACCAGAGGTTTCAAGTGAGGCGCAGAGTCACGCTGTGACAGCGGACCACACGAATGGTCACGGCGGGTAGCGCTACCATTCGCATCGAGGTTTATGCCGATGCCGACCAATCGCACTCCGATCAGTGGTTCCTGGTTCCGCCGACGCGGTGGAAGGCGATTTGCGCTCGAATTCGCCCTGATCATCCTGATCAAGCTGATCCTTCTTGGCGCTCTATGGGTGCTCGTTATCCGGCCGCAACCGCGCGCGGAGACCTCGCCAGCTGCGATAGAGCAGCACTTTTCCACATCTGAAACACAGGAGAAACCACGATGATCGACCATACGGTTGTCGATCTTTCACGCCTGCAGTTTGCGCTGACAGCGCTTTACCACTTCCTGTTTGTGCCGCTCACGCTGGGCCTCGTTTTCATTCTCGCGATCATGGAGTCGGTCTATGTGATGACCGGTCGCGAGATCTGGAAACGCATGACCCAGTTCTGGGGCATCTTGTTCGGCATCAACTTCGCAATGGGTGTCGCCACAGGGGTCACTCTCGAATTCCAGTTCGGAACCAACTGGGCCTACTACTCGCACTATGTCGGCGATGTTTTCGGCACGCCGTTGGCGATCGAAGGCATGATGGCGTTCTTCCTCGAAGCTACCTTCGTTGGTCTCTTCTTCTTCGGTTGGGATCGCCTCAGTCGCGTTGCCCATTTGGTCGTGACCTGGTTGCTCGCGTTTGGCACGAGCATGTCCTCGCTGTGGATACTCGCCGCAAACGCATGGATGCAGAATCCGGTCGGCGCGGAGTTCAATATAGATACCATGCGTATGGAGGTCACCTCCTTCAGCACCGTGTTCTTCAATCCGGTCGCCCAATCGAAATTCGTGCATACGGTCAGCGCGGGCTACGTGCTTGGAGCCATGTTCGTGCTTTCAATCAGCGCGTGGTATCTGCTCAAGGGTCGCAACGTCGATTTTGCCAAGCGATCGATGACCGTGGCGGCGAGCTTTGGCCTCGCGGCGGCGCTGAGTGTCGTCGTTCTTGGCGACGAATCCGGCTACACGATTTCCGAAAACCAGAAGATGAAACTGGCCGCGATCGAGGCGATGTGGGAAACCGAACCTGCGCCCGCATCGTTCACGCTATTCGGCATTCCCGATTTGGCCGCACGCAAGACGCACTACGCGATTCATATCCCGTGGGTGATGGGTTTGATCGGCACGCGCTCGCTCGATGGTGTCTTGCCCGGCATCAGCGAACTCGTCGACGAGGCCGCCGGACGAATCGAGAACGGCCAGCTTGCCTATGCGGCGATGCAAAAGTTGCGTGTCAATCGCAACGATGTCGAGGCGCGAGCGCAGTTCGAGTCGCACAAGAAGGATCTCGGCTACGCCTTGCTGCTGACCCGCCTCAACGTCGATCCACTCAAGGCAACTCCTGGTGATGTGCAGCGCGCGGCGAACAGCACCATTCCGAACGTGCCGGTGCTGTTCTGGTCATTTCGCATCATGGTTGCCTGCGGCCTCTACTTCATCGCACTGTTCGCGTTTTCATTCTGGCTCGCCTCGAAACGTCAGCTCGACAAGCATCGATGGTATCTGCGCATGGCGCTGTGCAGCCTGCCGCTGCCTTGGGTCGCCGCGGAGCTCGGCTGGATCGTTGCCGAGCATGGTCGTCAGCCATGGGCGATCGAAGGCATCCTGCCGACCGCTCTTGGTGTGTCATCGGTATCAGCGTCGCAAGTCTTGATCAGCCTGATCGGATTTGTGATTTTCTATACGACGCTCGCCGTAGTCGATGCATTTCTGATGACGCGTTACGCGCGCAGGGGCCCTGACGGACTCGGCATGTGGCCGGAGCAGAACTCGTGATCGACTACGAAAACCTGCGCATCATCTGGTGGTTGTTGCTTGGCGCGTTGCTCGCTGGTTTCGCGGTGATGGATGGTTTCGATCTCGGTATCGCCGCGCTGATCCGTGTGCTTGCACGCGATGATGTCGAACGCCGCGCCTTGCTTGAAACCGTCGAGCCCACGTGGGAGGGCAACCAGGTCTGGTTGATCCTCGGCGCAGGCGCGGTGTTCGCCGCATGGCCGCTGCTGTATGCCGCCGCGTTCTCGGGATTCTATGCGGCGATGATGCTCGTGTTGTTCGCGCTGATCCTTCGACCAGGCGGCTTCAGCTTTCGCAACAAAGTCGCCGACCCACGCTGGCGCAACAGCTGGGACTGGGTCCTGACCGTGACCGGGATCGTACCGACGCTGATTTTTGGTATCGCCATCGGCAATCTCTTTCTCGGCGTGCCATTCCGCTATGACGACACGCTGCGCATGAGTTACGAAGGCGGCTTGCTCGACTTGCTGCGCCCATTTCCCCTGCTGGTCGGCCTGGTTTCGCTAAGCATGCTCATGCTGCATGGCTGCGCATGGGCGGCGGTAAAATCTGAAGATCCGATCGCCTCACGCGCCGAACGTCTGCTTGGATTGTTGGCGCCGATTTACATCGGTCTGTATTTAGCGGCCGGTGCGTGGCTGGCCACGGCGATCGGCGGCTATTCGATCAGCAGCGCAGTCAGCGGCGATGCGCCATCGAACCCTCTGCAGAAGTCGGTGATGGTCGGCGGAAATTGGCTGGCTGACGGAGCACTCGGTCGTTGGGCATGTACCGTCGCGGTCCTCGCCATCGTGATGGCTGCGCTGGTCACTGTACTGGCCAGGCGCAAGCACCATCGAAGCGCGTTTCTGGCCAGTTCGCTCATGGTCATCGGCACCTTGTTTTCGGCGGGCCTGGCCCTGTTCCCATTCCTTATGCCTTCGAGTCTCGATCCGCCCAGCAGCTTGACCGTGTGGGACGCTTCATCCAGCCAGCACACGCTCGGGCTCATGCTGATCGCGGTGATCATCTTCATGCCGCTGATCCTCGCCTACACGACCTGGGTCTATCGCGTGCTACGCGGCCGCGTCAACCTGCAACACATCCGCAATTCGCATTCACTTTACTAATCCGTGGGAGACGCAAGCCATGTGGTATTTCAGCTGGATCCTCGGTGTCGGCCTCGCCTGCAGCTTCGCCATCCTCAATGCGATGTGGTTTGAGCTGAACGCCGATGCGAACGCCAAGCAGGTGTCCGATGACAACCCTCCAGCGAATTGACTGTCAGCGCCTTGGCGCCACGAAAGGAAATCGTTCAATAGAAATCGTTGCGGTTCAGTACTTTTACCCCACCTATTGGGCGCGCCCTAGCGTTCCTCCCACCTGAAGTTGGTAGGGACCGCATTGCTGCTGCATGCTACTCACGACAATTTGGTAGCTGCCTGGTGACAACACGACTGTCCCCGGACTGGGGAGCGCCTGGATGCACGGCCCCGACGGACCACTGCCTTGCGGGCAGGCAAACAGGCCGAGTGAGTACTCCAGTTGAGACGATAGTTGGACCCATCGCTGGTTTCCGATTGGTACCGTCAGTGTATGGATGGCGGCCTGAATCCCCAATCGGGTGCTCCCGAAAGCAATCACGGGTAGCTCACCACTCCCGCCGCATGTAGTTCCCGAGACGATGAGAGGGATAGACGAAATGTCGCCCGCATTGGCCGTAATGCTTCCGACGACATCATTCTCAAACCCATTCGAGAAGAGTTGGGTATCGCTAATCGAAATGTCGGAAAACGTGAACGGCTGCGATCCAATCATCTCAAATAGCGTTTCTGATACATCGCTTAATCCCAGACTGACACGATCAATGCCCATCCAGCGTTCATTGTCCAAATCATCTAGCGAAAGGGTCGGTGAACCAGAGACATCATCGCCAAGCCAAATCTGAACCTGACCGGCAGACCCTGCTCCCATGTGCACTTCGGCGGTGATGCGCAAAGGGAAATCTGCGAACGCTACTGGCGCTACGGATGTGCACTCACCATTCGGTGCTGCCGCCACGTGGCATGCGGCGGAAATTCCGATTCTCGGTACACCTCCCCCTCCAAGAAGCAAAACCTGGAAGAGCGCAGCCTTGTAGGGGCCAGCAACCGGCACCTTACTGGCAACTCCAGTAGCCAGCGTTGCAGATTGAAATCCGGTCAACGAATTCAGGTGCGGATTGACGACAAAGCTCAATCGCAAAGGTTGCTGAGGTGATTTACGGCGGAAATGCACTGTTGCCGCGCTGGGCCTCGACGTATTGACGCTCGCATTCAAACTGCAACCGCCCGCATCGTCGAACCAATCCACGGTGCCGCTGTTTGCCCACGTTTCGACAAATGGAGCGGTCGTGCATGCCTTGCTTGGCATTGGGAATGAAAGCGCCGCGAATAGCAGGAGCACGGCTGTTGAGGTCATTGAGTTCATTTGAAAGTCCTTGTTCGGGCGCAGTCGACATCATTTCTATTCTCGCATTGTGCAATGCACATTTCTGCCATCGCCATTGCCGCGTACGAGCTGGATCGTAGCAGCGGTGATCATCTTCATGCCGCTGATCCTCGCCTACACGACCTGGGTCTATCGCGTGCTACGCGGCCGCGTCAACCTGCAACACATCCGCAATTCGCATTCACTTTACTAACGCCCGGACTACTCATGAATTACGCACGCCCCCGCTTGCCCCTTGAATCCACAGAGCATTTCACTCATTCGGCGATAGAGCCCGCTATCGCCTCAATCGCGAAACGCTCCGAGAATCCAATGTCCAGCGCGATCATCATGCGTATTCACAAATAGTCCGGGCAAGGAGACGCAAGCCATGTGGTATTTCAGCTGGATTCTCGGTGTCGGTCTCGCCTGCAGCTTCGCCATCCTCAATGCGATGTGGTTTGAGCTGAACGCCGATGCCACCGCCAAAAAGGTGACTGATGACCCGTTACCGCCGCAGTGAAATACGTGCCGGCGTCACAGAAAGTCGCGCTTCCCAACGAGAATTGAACACCTGCTGTCCGGGGATTTGCTAACTTTCGTGTTCGCGAGCCCGCCTTCGAGTCGGGTTCAGTTAACGACTCGACCGGAGCCAGCCGTCCATGCCATTCAGCCGCCTGCTCGCGCTTGCCGTATTGTTTTGCTTGATTTCAATGACCGGCGCCCAAGCGGAATCCACTTCGCTGTGGTCAATCGAGCGAGGCTTTGATGTTTCGGTTGTGTCGAATCGCGTTGAATCGGGCCAGATTCCGATACCTGACGCAGCAGCGACCGTTTCGACCGAAGCAGCGAGCTTTTCTCCGGTTCAGTTGCTGACCGCTCTTGCCAACAAGCTGCGCGACATCCGCTACAAGCGCGGCGGACGTCAACCCTCCACCGGATTTGATTGCAGCGGCTTCGTCCGTTACGTGTTCCATCTGGGCGCGGGCATCGAACTTCCGCGCACATCGGCCGCACAGTACCGAGAGGGACAACAGGTTGCGCGCAATGATCTGCGCATTGGTGATCTGGTTTTTTTCCGCACCTCGGGCAAGCGCGTGTCGCATGTAGGAATCTATCTGGGCGACGACAGCTTCATTCACTCGCCGTCCAGCGGAAAACGCGTCAGCGTAAGCAGCCTCTCAGAGCCTTACTGGTCAAGGCATTTTGCCGGCGGCAGACGATCACAGGCACTCGCCGCACAAATGAATGGATCTGCCAATCCGTCAATTGCGATGGCTGTGCCGGGCGCCTGACTGCGTTGCAGTTTTCAGCGAGACGCCATAAGGGCTTCGATTTCATCAGCATCTTTGGGCGCTCCCGCTGAAATCACTTCGGGATCGCCGTCGGTAACGACCACATCATCCTCGATGCGAATGCCAATGCCGCGGTAGCGCGCGGGCACCCCTTTCATGTCCGGGCTGATGTAGATACCCGGTTCAACCGTGACGACCATGCCGGGCTCGAGTTCGCGGAACTCGCCATCCACCCGATAGTCGCCAACATCGTGTACATCCAAGCCGAGCCAGTGGCCGGTCTTGTGCATGTAGAACTTGCGATAGGTGTGCGCTTCGAGATTGGCCTTGAGGCTGCCCTTGAGCAAGCCAAGCTTGATCAGACCGTCGGTCAATACGCGCACAGCGGCGGCGTGGTAAGCCTCGAACGACTGACCCGCGCGCACCTTGTCGATCGCCGCAAGTTGGGCCGCGAGAACAATGTCGTACAGAGCCCTTTGTTCGGGCGAATAGCGACCGTTGACCGGAAACGTGCGCGTGATGTCCGAGGCGTAGCAGGAAAATTCGGCGCCGGCGTCGATCAATAGCAAGTCGCCGTCGCGCAATGGCGCGTTGTTGGCTCGGTAGTGCAACACGCAGCCATTCGCGCCGCCGCCAACGATCGGCTCATAGCTCGGCACCGCGCCATGCTTGCGGAACGTATGCAACAACTCGGCCTCGACTTCGTGCTCATTCATGCCCGGGCGTGTGGCACGCATTGCACGGACGTGCGCCTCGGCGGCGATCTGTGCGGACTTGCGCATCACGCGTAATTCGGCGCGCGATTTGTACAACCGCAAATCGTGAAGCAGGTGTGAGAGGGCGACGAATTCGTGCGGCGGTCGGGCTCCCTGGCGGACGTTCGAGCGCACACGATTGACCCAGCCCATGAGGACCAGATCGAAAGCCGTGTCGCGCCCGAAGTGGTAGTAAACCCGCGTGCGTCCCTCGATCAGGCCGGGCAGGATGTCATCGATATCCTCGATCGGAAACGCGTCATCCATGCCGAAATCGGCAATCGCGCCTTCTTGCCCTGCGCGATAGCCATCCCATTGCTCGCGCGTGCGATCACGCTCGCGGCAGAACAGGATGACTTCGCCCTGGGCGCGCCCTGGTACAAGGGCAAGCACGGCGTCGGGCTCGCCGAAGCCGGTCAGGTAATGGAAATCGCTGTCCTGACGATACGGATAGTGGGCATCGTTGTTGCGCAGTTGCTCAGCCGCCGCCGGCACAATGACGATCGCGTCGCGACCCGCCATGCGCATGAGCTGACGGCGACGACGTGCAAATTCCTTGATGTCGATCTTCAATGCAGGCTCCGGCTGCTCGGGGCGTTCGCCGCAGGACTGGTTGGCGCAGGTGCGAACTCGCTGTACAGCAGAAGCACGCCCACACGGACGAACTCGATCACCTCGGCCAGCGCGATCTCGTCTTCTTCGTTGCCGGCGTAGTCGAAATGCGTTGCCGCGATGACGCCAAAATCCTGCACGATCTCGCGCGCATCATCGCTGAGGTCACCACGCAAGCTGCCGCTGCCGGCGAGGCCGACGCCGCCAAGAAATCCGCGGCACCAGTCGACCAAGGCATCAGCGCGCACGGAAAGATCAACCTCGTCGTTCGGCAGCATGGGCGTGAAGCCGAGATCGGCATCGTCCAGTTGTTCGCGACATTGTTGGTAAAACATTGCAAAGAGAGCGTCTTCCGCATCGCCCGCTTCAGCGAGATCAAGCGCCAATGCGTCGGTCCAGCTATCTGCGGAGGCTTTGCCGCCCGCACAGATGTAACCGATCAATGAACCGTGCAGATCGCTCGCATTGATGCCGGCACTCAAGCGCGAAAGGGTGTCGGAGAGGTCGGGGTAACTGATGGACACGTCGGACATCGCCAGCCTTTTTCTGAGCATTCGCCACATTGTATCGCGCAAGCGGTTTCCGCAAACATGCAGCGCCTGCTGAAAAACCCTGAACGACATCCGCCTGCCCATGCATGGCAAGCTTGTTCGGGATTGCCTACACTGGTCCCAGGGCGTGTCTGCGCTCGCCACGGAGCCATGCCGCAACATGAGTGCAACGGAGCCAGCACAACTGCATGCCGCCGCGCGCGCGGGATGCTGGCTGCTGTCCTTGTTGATGCTTTGCGCCTGCCTCTCGACATCGGCGGTTGAACGCGAATTCTATTTCGACCGCATCAACGACGAGAATGGCTTGCTGCAGAACTCGGTGCTTTCGCTGCTGCAGGCTTCCGACGCGACCGTCTGGATTGGCACCCAGGGCGCACTGCATCAGTTCGATGGCTATCACTTTCGTGTTTTCGAACACGATCCAGACAATCCGAACAGCCTGCCCGACAGCGCCACGACCGCCTTGGTCGAGACACTCGACGGAAAAATCTGGGTAGGAACCAGCTCAAGTGGCGTGTCACGCCTGGATCCCGACAGCGGCCGCTTCGACTCCTTTGCGCTGGCCGCCGGCGCGGTCGATCGCAATGCGCGAGAGGCGGTGACCACCTTGTTGCTGGATCCGACGCGTGGCCTCTGGATTGGCAGTCGCGGTGGCCTCGATCTGCTGAGCTCCGAGAGCAATGGGCGCGAGCACTATGTGCCTGCGGACTTGACCTTGGGTATCGGCATCGTTCGCGATCTGATGCTCGCCGATGACGGCAGCGTATGGATCGCCAGCAGCACCGGATTGTGGCGCATCCTCAAGGGTAAAGATGTACTTGAGCAGGTTGCAAAGGAATCGATCAGCGACGCCTACAGTATTTTTGAAAGCAGCGAACATGCGCTTTATGTCGGAGTGACTCGCGGCTTGTTGCGTTTGAACGCCGACACGGGCGTAGCCGATCTCATCTGGCAAGGCGAGCAGACCACGGCAGTGCGCGCGATCGTCGAGGACAAGAGCGGCAAGCTCTGGCTCGCGGTCAGCGATCAGGGATTGGTCATGCTTGCGCCGCGATCCTTGCAGGCACGCTGGATCCGGCCCGACAGCAACATGCCTGGCGGCTTGCCGCAAGGTGCGGTCACCCGCTTGATGGTGGATCAATCCGGATTGCTCTGGGTCGGCAGCGATTCGCTGGGCCTGAGCAAGGTCGATCCCAATGGTGCGAAATTCAGTTTGATCGCCGATCGCAATCCTGTCCGCAATCAGGACACCACCAACAATATTCGCTCGCTGGCCGAAGATGCCAGCGGTCGCCTGTGGATCGGTACCGATGGCGATGGCCTCAAAAGCTACGATCGCAAATCAGGGACGTTTGAGTATTACGCCAAGCCCATTTTCGATGCGTTCGGCGTCGATCCAGCCGGTATCCTGCAAATTGAATCCGTCGACCTCGATGCCGATCAGGGCATCTGGTTTACCTGCAACTACGGTGTAGCCCATCTCGATCCAGGCACCGGCAAGGTTACCGTTCTCGGGCCTGGCCCGGCCGAAAAGGAGGCTGCCGACGATCACCACCGGCGCGCCTTGATGATCGCGCGGGACGGCGCGATCTGGTATTCCGGCCGCAACATCGGCGTCATCCGTTTTGACCCGAAAACGCGAGAATGGCGCGCCTGGCAACACCGCGATGGCGATCCAGCGAGCCTTGGCCACGACTACGTATTCGTCCTCCATGAGGATCGCTCGGGACGCGTCTGGGCGGGTTCGGCCGATGGACTCAACCTGATCGATCCTGCCAACCAGACGGTGCGTCAAATCCGCTATGACAGCAATGACCCGCATTCCCTTTCCAGCAATGTGATCCGCGCCATCCACGAGAGCGCGGACGGCAGCCTCTGGATCGGCACCCACGCAGGCCTCGACCATTTGACCGACCTGGTCGCTACACCGGCAAAATTTGATCGCATCGGCAAGAAGGACGGCTTGCCCGATGCGACGATCTACGCAATCCTCGAAGATGCGTCGCGGCGCTTGTGGCTCAGTTCCAATCGCGGCATCACGGCCTTCGATCCGTCAACGCGCGCGATGCATGTGTTTTCGGTCAAGGATGGCCTGCAAGGCCAGGAATTCAATGGCGGCGCGTTCACCACACTGGCTGACAGCAGCCTCGCCTTTGGTGGCACCAGCGGAATCAATCTGGTCAAGCCCGGAGCCGTATCGGCGAGCCGCTTCGCGGCACCGGTGGTGGTCAGCGATATCCGCGTCGGCAATGGTCCGTCTGTCTATCACGAGGCGGGGCAGAGCATTCGCATGCGGCAGCTTGACCGCGTGGTCCACCTCAACTTTGCGGCACTCGATTTCACCGCACCGGAACGCAACCAGTTCCGCTATCGCCTTGAAGGTTTCGAAGACGATTGGGTCGAGGCAGGCACGCGCCATCAGGCGACCTATACCAACCTCGATTCAGGCCACTATGTTTTCCACGTGCGCGCCAGCAACCACGATGGCTACTGGAACGAGAACGAGGCAACCGTCGATATCGAGGTCACACCGGTATGGTGGAACAGTCGTGCGATGCAGGTACTTTATGTACTGATCGCGCTGATTGCGGCACTCGGCATTTGGCTTCTGATCCGTCGCAAACGCAGGGAGCAGCGTCTGCATGCGGTTGAGTTGCAGGATCGCGAAGGACGCTTGCGCCTTGCCCTGTGGGGTTCCAGCGATGAGTTCTGGGATCTCGACATGGACAGCGGCATCCTGATCCGACTCAATGCGGCGCGCCTGCAAAGCAGGCAACACGAAGAGATCCATTCGGTCTACGACTGGGTGCGCGAAAACGTCCACCCGGAAGATCAACGCGCGATTGCCCAACGCCTTGATGACCATATTCATGGCAAGGTGCCTTTATTCGAATCCGAGCAACGCATAAAGCTGCGCAATGGCCAGTGGATATGGGTGCTGGCGCGCGGCAAGATCGTCGAGCGCGATGATGACGGTCGGCCAAGACGCATCTGTGGGACAGCACGCAATATCACCGCAAGCCGCGATGCGGATCGCGAACGGCGCATCGTTCAGGAGGTGATGAGCAGCATGCGTGAGGCGGTCACGGTGTGTGATCTCGATTTCAATTTCGTCTCGGTCAATCCCGCCTTCACACGCATCACCGGCTGGCAGGAGCACGAGGTGATCGGGCGCTCGGCCTCCCTGCTCAATTGCGCGCAGCATTCCGCCGAGTACTACCAGAACATGCGCGAATCCATTTCTCGCGAAGGTCTGTGGCGTGGCGAGTTGTGGCAACGACGCAAGGATGGCGAGGAATTTCTGTCCTGGCTGCAGAGTTCGGAAGTGCGCGACGCGCAAGGTCAACGCACGCATTTCATCGGCGTGCTGACCGACATCACCGAACGCAAACGCAACGAGCAGGAACTGCGCTACCTGGCCAACTACGACACCCTGACCGGGTTGCCCAATCGCACCCTGCTATCCGAGCGTCTCGGCCACGCGGTGATCCGCGCGCGGCGCGGCGGACGCAAGGTCGCCGTGCTGTTTCTCGATCTCGACCGCTTCAAACATGTCAACGACTCGATGGGTCACGCCGCCGGTGATCGCATGCTCAAGGCCGCTGGCGCTCGCCTGCGAGACAATATCCGCGATGGCGACACGGTTGCGCGCATCGGCGGTGATGAATTCACCGTGATCCTCGAAGAACTGACCGATGCCGGTGAAGCCGAGCGCGTTGCCCAGAAGCTCATCAGTGCCTTCGAGAAACCACTCGAACTGAATGACGGACAGGATGTCGTGATCTCGCCGTCGATCGGCATCAGTCTGTATCCGGATCACGCACAGACGCCGACCGACCTGCTCAAGTTCGCCGACACCGCGATGTACCAGGCCAAGGATCGTGGTCGCAAAACCTACATGGTCTACACCGAGTCGATGGATGCCGCCGCGCGCATGCGTGCGACCCTGGTTGGCGCCCTGCGCAAGGCCATGGAACGCAATGAGTTCAGCCTCGTCTACCAGCCCAAATTGTCCTTGCTCGATGAGCACATCACCGGCGTCGAAGCGCTGCTGCGCTGGCATAGCGAGGAACTCGGCGACATCTCGCCGGCCACCTTCATCCCAGTTGCCGAGGAATCCGGGATGATCATCGAAATCGGCGACTGGGTGCTGGTGCGCGCCTGCGAGCAACTCGCGCATTGGCAGCGGGACGGCCTGCGCGATATTTCGATGTCGGTGAATCTGTCGGTCTTGCAATTGCAGCGCAGTGACTTGATCCAGCGCCTCTGCGACATCCTTGCCGCCAACGACGTGGCGCCGAACCAACTCGAACTCGAGCTGACCGAAAGTGTGGTCATGGCCAATGCCGAGCAATCGATCAACGTCTTGCGCCAGCTGAAGGCGGTCGGTGTGACCTTGTCGATCGACGACTTCGGCACCGGCTATTCGTCGCTGAGTTACCTGCGCCGCCTGCCGATCGACACGCTCAAGATCGACAAGGAATTCGTCGGCGACATCACCACAGATCCGGATGACGAGGCGATCACGGCCACGGTCATCAATATGGCGCACTCACTCGGCCTGAACGTCATTGCCGAAGGCGTGGAAACCGCTGAGCAGGCCGAATATCTGCGCGAGCAGGGCTGCGATGAAATTCAGGGCCACTGGCTTTCCAAGCCGCTGCCACCGGATAAATGCTTCGTGTTTTTGCGCGAACGCGCGCGCAACCGCCGCTCGGTATTGGGCAAATCCTGATCAAGTTCCGGCGCGACACATCCGGTGTATAGTTCCGCCCATGTCCGAAAAAGAGCCGACACTCACTGCCCTCGCCGAAATCAGCGCACAGGTCGATCAGCTGGTCGCACTGTGCCGACGTCTGGGTGAGGAAAACCGCAGTCTGCGCCAGAGCCAGGAACAGCTTTCGAACGAGCGTGCCGGCCTGCTCGCCCGCAACGAGCAAGCGCGCAGTCGCGTCGAGGCCATGATCAGCCGCCTCAAATCGCTGGAGCAGAATCAGGTATGAGCGAAGCGGTCACGTTGCGCATTCTCGATCGGGATTATC
>JBBQTY010000109.1:0-13963 GCA_038234445.1 Lysobacterales bacterium | reverse complement strand
CGTGTCATGCGCGCTGGCCGCCTGCGGGTAACCGCGATCGGGCTCCATCTTCAGCGCATGGATCAGATCGGGAAACTTCATCGCATCCTGGATGAAGAACGAGGCGAAGTTGATGCCGACGAGATCCCAGTTGCCTTCGCTGGTGTAGATCTTCGTCGCGATACCGCGTGCATCGCGCGGCGTGTCGATGGATCCAGCGCCGCCGGCCACGGTGGAGAAGCGCGTGAACAACGGCGTCTTCTTGCCAACCTCGGTGAGAATTTTCGCCGTGGTGTATTTCGCCAGCGAACGGGTCAGCTCGAAGTAACCATGCGCGGCCGAACCGCGAGCATGCACGATTCGCTCGGGGATTCGCTCATGATCGAAGTGAGTGATTTTCTCTCGCAGTATGAAATCTTCGAGAAGCGTAGGTCCGCGCGGCGAAGAAGTAAGCGAGTTTTGATTGTCACGAAGCGCCACGCCCTGGTTTGTGGTCAGTGGTGGATGAGTGCCGCCGGCTTTCTGGTGCAACTCGTCGGCATTTCCACGAATCTCTTTGCCCGTCGGCGTGTCAACAGACTTGCGCGATTGAGAGGAAGAATTTTTACGAGTTGCCATATCGAACTCCGCTTAGAAGACTGTAATAGTGGGCTGTAGCCGGTGAACTGAAGGGGAATGGATGCAAGCTCACGGTTGCGTTTCCAACTGGAACGCTCCGTCCTGCTTTGATGGGGCAAAAAGATACCTCAGCATTTGATTTTGCCGGCCCCAAAAAAAAGGCAGCGCAATTTGCGCCGCCTTTTCTTTAATTTTTGACCAACATATTTTTAGTGAACAAAAAGCGCTATCAGGATAATGATCGGAATCGGAATGCCTAGAAACAGAAGTAGCAAGGATCGCATTGTTGTTCTCCGTTTATGCCCTGGGTGTGGTGATGATGGGAAACATGTCGCGGCGTCGACCGCCGTAAGTTGCCGCCAAACTTGCGCAAAACGCGCCAATCAGCAATGCGACGAACAGCCACAATGCGGCATAGGCAGAGGCCTTTCGCGCATCATCGGCGGCTTGTTTGGCTGTAGCTTTTGCCGACTCGACTGATTGCTTGAAGCTCGCGAACGTCGCCTCAACGCGTTGTTCTGCCTCTTGCTGGGTAAGCCCGACTCGGGGAGCGATGAGTTCTCCCAGATACTGCTTGTCAGGCGCGGTCAGATTCCCTGCTGCGAGATCCTGAATGACGATGCGCGCCGCTTCGGCTCGCACGTCGCGAGTTGCCTGCGGATCCGTGGAAGCGACGGACGACGGACTTCTGAACAACGTATCGACGAAATAGCCGGAACCATCCATCGCATCAGTCGATTTATCGATCGCACCCGCTGTGACCGATGCCGCACCTTTGAGGGCCGATTCCGCAACTGCCGCACCGCCGCTTATCGCGTTGCCAATCGCACTTGCAAGGAATGCTGCGACGACCAACGAAGCAATTGCCCAGCTGAGGAACCCGTGTGCCGTATCACGAAAATACACTTCATCGGTATGGATGGATGACCATCGCGACCGCAGCCTTCCCGCAAGATAGCCACCCATTCCCGCCGCAGCTATCTGAGTGAATGCCAGCCAGAGAATGGTCGCAACGCCGATGGCTTTTGCGCTGGCTCCGCTGCCTGTCCACGGCGAAATTGCCGAGAGTCCAAGTCCGAATCCGAGAATGACGAGAATGTAGGAAAGTGCCGCAGCTCCTGCAGCTCCCGCCAGGATCGCGCCCCAACTTACCCCTGACTCATGGCCCGCCTCGGGCGCGTAAACATGGGTAAATCCGGCTCTCTGTCCGTCGATTGGTATTGCCATAGTCTTGTTCCCCGATAGAGGTGGCCGTCGTTGTGACGGTCGAAGGCGGCGCCTCCGATTAATAACCATAAGAGATTTTACCTGAACGGTTGTTTTCAACGACGGCACAAGGATGCTCGCACTTTATAGTTTGTTCATCAGGGTTTCCGCGCGCGCTGCGGCACCAAGCGACGTAATAGCCCTCGCGATGCCTTTGTGCGCCACCCTGGCCATTTTTCACCCACCGCTGTCGCCCACTTTTTCAAATTAACCGGGAGATTAACGAGACCTTCAAAGCCCGGGCTTAGTCGAATTCTGTTAATGCAAAACCGGTAAAGATGTCCGCTCTCAACCAAACGGAAGGACTGCAATGGCTAACGACATATTGAAGACACTGTCAAAAGAGCACGATCATGTGAGTGATCTTTTCAAGGAGTTGAACGAGACGACCGATCGGGCAGCGAAGGCCCGCCCGGAGTTGCTCGAGAAGATCAAGGCGGCGCTGTTGCCGCACGCGCTCTGGGAAGAAAAGGTGTTCTACCCGGAGTTCAAGAAGCGCGCCGATCGCGACGGATTGGTGACCCATGCTGAAGCCGTCCAGGAACATCGCGCCATTGAACTTCGAGTGTTGCCGGATCTGGAGGCCGCCGGCCCGACCAGTACCGAATTCGCCGGTCGAGCGAAGGTGATGGGCGAGTTTGTCGAGCATCACGCGAAGGAAGAAGAGAAGACGATGTTCGCGATGGCGCGCAAACTGTTCTCCGCCGAAGAACGCGCGGAGCTTGATGCACAGTATGCGCAGTGGAAGGCTTCGCCGCAGGTGACCGAGGCGTTGGCGCAGGCATCCGAGAAAGCGGCTGCCGCCTTGCGAGCGAACCCGCCAGTGGCATAACTGCTTGTTGACGTGTGCGGCGCCCCAGGCCATTTGAATTTGGCTTGGGGTGCCGCATATGGGTGGGTGACGAATCGCCTGCCCCTTTTCCGCAAGCCCTCGTCGCCCTGGATGTCCCTGAACTCGCTCTCCATCGAACGGACACGCATCGGTAGTGCCAACATACGACCCCCTGCTTCAGCCGCGACCCGAAGGTCTCTACTGTCCTTCGGGTGATTTTTTTATCGACCCCATGCTGCCAGTGGCGAGGGCAGTGGTCACCCACGCGCACGGCGATCATGCGCGCTCGGGTAGCGGCCACTACGACGTGGCGTCATCCGGGATTGGATTGATGCAGGAACGTCTTGGTGGCGACTCCGCGATCACGGCCCATGACTATGGCTCGACGTTTCGCGTCGGGGACGTCGAGGTTTCGCTTCATCCTTCGGGACACGTGTTGGGTGCCGCCCAAGTGAGGATGGAGTATGAAGGCCGTGTCGTCGTGGTATCAGGCGACTACAAGCGCGACCCGGATCCGACGTGCTTGCCGTTTGAACCGGTCGCCTGTGATGTCTTCGTCACTGAATCGACCTTTGGCCTTCCGGTTTACCGTTGGCCTTCGATGGACGGTGTGATCGATGAAATGATCGCCTGGTGGGACGATTGCGCGAGGCGCAAGGTTCCGGCGGTTCTGTTCTGCTACGCGCTGGGCAAGGCGCAGCGAATTCTGGCCGAACTGGCCAAGCGCACGGATCGTGCCGTGCACCTTCACGGCGCCATGTTGCGTTTGGTTGAACGCTACCGGGAAGCAGGCGTCGTGATGGTCCCGACCGAGCCTGTCAGCGAATCAGCGCAAGGGCGTGATTTCGCCGGCGAGCTGATCATGGCGCCTCCGTCGGCCGCGGGTTCGCCGTGGATGAAGCGTTTTGGAAAAGCGTCGACGGGTTTCGCCTCAGGCTGGATGCGCATACGCGGCGCGCGCCGTCGTCGCGGTTACGATCGCGGCTTCGTCATTTCCGATCATGCCGATTGGCCGGGCCTCGTGAAAAGCATCGAGCAAAGCCAAGCCAGTCGCATCTATGTCACCCACGGCGATGGCGAAGCGTTGATCCGGTATTTGCGCGATCAAGGTCGCGACGCGCAATCGCTGCGCGTGCTTCGCCCGAACGACAGCGAGAGCGGCGGCTGATGCGACGTTTCGCTGAACTCTATGCCGCGCTGGATCGCACCACATCAACCAACGCCAAGCGCGAGGCGATCGCGACGTATCTGCACGATGCCCCGGCGGTCGATGGCGCGTGGGCGGTGTATGTGCTCGGCGGCGGCAAGCTGCGCAGGCTCGCGACGTCGACCGAATTGCGCCAAGCACTCGCTGCGATCACCGGTTTTGCCGATTGGCTCATTGATGACAGCTACAGCCAAGTTGGCGATCTCGCGGAAACCATTGCGTTGATGTTGCCGCCCAGCGATGGATCGCTCGCGGATATGCCGATGCACGAATGGATGGAACAGAAGTTGACTGCATTTGGCAAGCTTGAACCCATCGAACGTATTGATCGACTGCAGGCATGGTGTCGTGGGCTGGAGCCCTCGCAGGTCTTCATCCTCAACAAGCTGATCACCGGCGCGTTGCGCGTCGGCGTATCGCACAAGCTTGTTGTTCACGCAATTGCGCAATGGTCTGGCCAGCCCAGCGATCTGATTGCGCATCGCATGAGTGGTCCATGGAAGCCCACCGCAGCGGCGCTGCAGGCACTGGCGCTGGATGCCGAACTTGACGAGCACCTCGTGGATCGGCCCTATCCATTTTTTCTCGCCTCACCACTGGAGCAGGACGTCGACGCGCTCGGCGAACGCGACCATTGGTTGGCCGAATGGAAATGGGACGGCATCCGCGCGCAGCTGATGAAGCGCGGCGAGTCGGTCAGTCTGTGGTCGCGCGGCGAGGAACGCCTTGATGATCGCTTCCCGGAAATCGAGCAAGCCGCGGCGGCGATCGCGGGCGATGCCGTGCTCGATGGGGAAATCCTCGCGTGGGACGTCGACCACGATGTGCCGCTGCCGTTCATCGCGCTGCAAAAGCGCATCGGAAAATTGAAACCCGGCGCGAAGCTCATCGCCGGCACACCGGTTCGTTTCATGGCCTACGATCTGATCGGACGCGCAAGCACGGATTTGCGTGAGACACCGTTGCGTGAGCGCCGAATCCAGCTGGAAACTGTGCTCGAAACTACCGATGCGCCACTGATGATTTCCGCGCCAGTCGCTGGCGAATCATGGCAAGCATTGGCGAACGTGCGCGAGCAATCGCGAGCGCGTCAAACCGAAGGCCTGATGCTCAAGCGACTCGATTCGCCGTATCGCGTCGGTCGCAAGCGCGGAGACTGGTGGAAGTGGAAGGTCGATCCGTACACGCTCGATGCCGTACTGCTCTATGCGCAACCCGGGCATGGCCGACGCTCGGGCTTGTTCACGGATTATACCTTTGGCGTTTGGGACGGTGAGACCCTGGTGCCCATCGCGAAAGCGTATTCCGGTCTGGATGACAAGGAAATTGGTCAGCTTGATCGCTGGATTCGCGCGCATACCACCGAACGCTTTGGCCCGGTCCGCTCGGTCGAGGCGGTGCAGGTATTCGAACTCGCATTCGAAGCAGTGCAATTATCCAAACGTCACAAATCCGGTGTCGCGGTGCGCTTTCCGCGCATCGCACGCTGGCGAACGGACAAGCCCATTCACGAAGCCGACAAGCTTGAAGACCTCCGCCGCCTGGCGTCGGGCTGAGGCCCGCCTTGTTGCGTGGTTCGCCACGCTCGATCGACGTCCGGCGCCGTTCCAGCGTGCCGCGTGGCGCGCGTGGGCGGAAGGTCGGAGCGGCTTGATTCACGCGCCGACGGGAACCGGAAAGACGCTGGCAGCCCTCGGCGGACCGCTCATCGACGGCGTGCTGCGTCCCGAGCGGGGATTGCAGTTGCTGTGGATTACCCCACTGCGATCCCTCGCGACCGACACGGCGCAGCATCTGAGCACCGCGGTTGAAGCGATGGATCTGCCGTGGCGCGTGTTGCGCCGCACCGGCGACAGCAGCAGCGGCGAACGCGCACGATTACGCAAAGGGGAATGCGAGCTACTGGTGACGACGCCCGAAAGCCTTGCCTTGCTCTTGAGCTATCCCGATGCGGCCGAACGATTCGCTTCCCTGCGCGGTGTGGTGGTGGATGAGTGGCATGAGTTGATCGGCAACAAGCGCGGCACCTTGCTGCAGTTGGGACTTGCACGCCTGCGCACGCTCAAGCCTGCGTTGCGCGTATGGGGCGTTTCCGCGACCTTGGGAAATCTTGAAGAGGCCATGGCAACACTCGCAGACAATGGCCTACTCATCGGTGCACGCACGCCGAAGAAGATCCAGATCGAAACCGCGCTGCCCGAGCCCGGCGAACACTTTCCGTGGGCCGGCCACCTCGGTCTGAAGCAACTCGCACGTGTGCTCAAATCTGTATTGGAAGTGCGCTCGACGCTGGTGTTTGCCAACACGCGTTCGCAGGCGGAGTTGTGGCATGAGGCCCTCGCTTCGGTCTGGCCCGAACATCCCGATAGCTTGGCGATCCATCATGGGTCGATTGATCCGAGCCTGCGCTTCGCCACCGAAGAGCGTTTGCGCGAGGGCACGCTGCGTTGCGTGGTGGCTACGTCGAGCCTTGATCTCGGTGTCGATTTTTCGAGCGTTGATCGAGTGATTCAGATCGGCAGTTCCAAAGGCGTCGCGCGCCTCATGCAACGCGCAGGACGCAGTGGTCATCAACCGGGCGTGCCGTCAAAAATTCTCTGTGTGCCGACGCATTTGCTCGAGCTCGCCGAAATTGCGGCGGCACGGCGTGCGATGGCGGCAAATCATCTCGAACCGCGCCGACCCTTGCGTGGAGGCCTCGACGTGCTCGCGCAACATCTCCTGACGCGCGCACTCGGCGGAGGCTTCGAAGCCGACGAGGCGCTGGCCGAAGTGCGCAGCACACGCGCGTATGCGTCACTCACGCGCGCGCAGTTCGAGGCCGTGCTCGCGTATCTGCTGAATGGCGGAACGGCGTTGGCCGGCTATCCCGAGTATCAGAAGCTGGCACGCGATGAGTACGGTCGATTCCATGTCGAAAGCCGTCGCGTGGCGCGGCTGCATCGCATGTCGATCGGCACGATCACGGCGGATGGCAGTCTGCAAGTCCGCTATCTGAAAGGCGCGCGCCTGGGATCCGTCGAGGAGAGTTTTATCTCAAGGCTCCGACCCGGCGATCGCTTTCTGTTCGCCGGACGTCATCTGGAATTGGTGCGCGTGCGCGACATGACAGCGTATGTGCGTCAGGCCGCCAGCCGACGCGGCGGCGTGCCGCGCTGGATGGGCGGAAGATTGCCGCTATCGGGTGAGTTGTCCGACGCGCTGCGCCACGTGCTTGCCGATGTCGATGCGAACGAGCCGGAAATGCGCGCGCTGAAACCACTGCTCGCGATCCAGCGCGCACAGTCGCACGTGCCACGCGCGGATCAAGTGTTGATTGAGCGCACGGTTACGCGTGATGGCGATACGCTTTTCGTCTATCCATTTGCCGGCCGATTGGCGCATGAAGGATTGGCCGCGGTGCTGGCCTGGCGCCTGTCGCAATTGGCGAAAGGCGACTACGGCTATGCGGTCAACGATTACGGCCTCGCCATCACCGCAGGCAGACTTCCCGCGCTCGATGTTCATGCAATGCGCGAGCTGCTGCATCCGTGGGGTTTGCGTCGTGATATCCGCGCAAGCGTCAATCTGACGGAACTCGCGCGTCGCCAATTCCGCGAGGTCGCGCGGGTTGCAGGGTTGGTCTTCACCGGTTATCCGGGTGCTGCGAAAACTACGAGGCAACTGCAGGTCTCCAGTGGATTGCTGTTTGATGTGTTGCGCGAGCACGATCCGTTACATCCGCTGCTGTGGCAGGCCGAGCGTGAAGTGCTCGATCAACAATTCGATTATCCACGCTTGCGCGATTGCCTGATCCGATGCGCGCGCGGCGAGATCATCTTTACCGAACCGGCGCGGCTTACACCGTTCGCCTCTCCGCTTTGGGTGGAGCGCCTGCGCGGTGGCGTCCATGCCGATGATTGGAAAAGCCGCGTCGAACGCATGGCGGTACAACTGGAAAAGGCGGCAACACAATGATGGAGATGCGGATTGACGTCGCCGGCGAACGGTTGATCCTCGACAACAGTCGAGCCGTCTGGTGGCCACGGCCACGGCGGCTTCTGCTCGCTGACGTGCACTTTGGCAAAGGATCGGTGTTGCGCCAATCCGGGATCGCGGTGCCAACCGGGCAAACCGCTACGGACTTGAAGCGACTCGATCAGCTGATTGAGCGCTACCAGCCGCGCGAGCTGATCGTGCTCGGCGATCTCGTTCATGGACGATCTTCCCTCGATGCGCCGTGGGTCGAGCAGGTGACCGGTTGGCGCAATCGCCACGCGTCCGTCTCGATGCGTCTGATTGCAGGCAATCACGATCGACACTTCGATCCCGAACAGCTCGGCTTCGAAATCATCGGCGAGGAACTGATCGCGGAATCGTTTGTACTGCGTCACGCACCCGCCGCGAGTACACGGGGTTACGTGCTTGCCGGGCATGTGCACCCAGGAATTTCAGTACGTGATGGTTGGCGCCGACATCGACTGCCAGCATTCCGATTCACCCATCAGATGGGTATCTTGCCGGCTTTTGGTTCGCTCACCGGGTTGCACGAATCGCCAGCGGAAGAAGGCGAACGCATCGTAGCGGTGACGCCGGTCGGGTTGCTCGATGTTTCAATCCATTCGCAGAAACGTTCGATCTCTTGATGAGCTGAGAATCGCTATCGTGTTTGATCCGGATTTCCCATCATGCCGGGTGTCGAGGTTCCACAGTCGGCATGATCGCATTCGCAATGGCTTTCAGGATTTGATGCGCTTGTCGCTCGTGCTTCACAGTGATCGTCGCAATACGCACCTGCATTCGAAACTTTGCACTTGCAACCCGGGTTGGCACAGTGGTGGTCGACTTGCATCGCGATCTCCTTATAGTTTTGATAGTTCTGCGTGTGGCTATCGAAGCGAATTTAGTTGCTGCTTCTTGCCCAATTCAATACCGCAAACCGAAGTCGCGTAAAACGCCGCGCGCTTCTGAAGCCGCTGCGTTTTACCCGTCGTCCTCCCGGCGAAGGCCGGAATGACGAATTCGAGGGATGCGGCGCCCCTCACCGCGAGGGGTGGCTCCCCACTCTCTGCACTTCGTCGAAACAACGGCATTAACAGACAGCATTACAACTATCGCATTCCGCCTCCAACCGGCAAACGACGAGGCGGCAGTGCCGCCTCGCCGACCAGTCCGTACGCTATTAGACCGAGGCTTCCGATCCGGTCGAGATATCGTCAGCATCAAGACGCTTGAAGATGTCCTTTGCAACGTCACGCTGCTTGCTGTCCTCGGTATGCACCGAGATCAGGATATTGCCTTCACGGATCTTTGATTCGTAACGCTTCGCTTCAAACTCCGGAATACCCATGCCGACGAGCGCACCGATGATTCCACCGGTCGCGCCGCCGACGGCGCCGCCCGCCAATGCACCCATGATCGGGCCAGCGGCGATCAACGGACCTACGCCTGGAATGGCGAGAGCGCCAATGCCTGCGAGCCAACCGAGTGCGGCACCGACTCCGAGCCCGGCAACACCACCGGCAGTAGCTCCTTCAGGCGCCTTGGTATTGTGCTCATGCGCAAAATCCTTGGTCGTGCGCTTGTCCGGCATCAGCGCAGAAATATCATTGCTGGTGAATCCCGCCGTCTTGAGCGAATCGACGATCAACTCGGCCTGAGCCATGGTTTTTGCTGTGCAATAGACTGATGCTTTCATTTGAATCTCCATTAGGTAAAGGTGTTTTGTTCGAACGCGCAAATCTTTTTCAGACGTGTTGATCAGGGCGTCTTGATTTCGAGCTGATTGTCGATCGAAGTGACTCCAGCAACGTTCTTGACGATCGCTGCAATCTTGCTTTTCTCTGCCATGCTTTCGACCGGACCACGCAGCACTACCGCACCGTTGGTGGCGACCAGCTTGATGTTGTGGGCCGCCATCGAAAGGCTGTCGTCACCAACGATCGCCGAGCGCACAGCGGCAGCCAGATCGATGCTGGCCTGATCGTTCGGTTGATCGGTCGGAACGGTCGTCGAATCACCGCTGTCACGCTTGTTTCGTGCCGTGTTGTCGGCTGGATGCGCTTGATCTGTCCTTGCCGACTTTCTGACCTGCATCTCATCCTTGGTTCCATCGCTTGCAAGCGCGGCATGCATCGGAATCAGCATTGCGATACTTGCAGCGAGGGCCAATTTCATCGTGCTCATATTCTTCATCGTTCGTGCTCCTTGGAAAATCGGACTTGTGTTTCGTGGTTGGCAAGTAGGCCCGTTTGGGCATGAACGCTTTGCCAATTTCCGCCACACGACGCGAACGTATTCATGAATCAGATATTCACCTGAATCTTTTTTTCACTTTCGTTTATGTGCAATGGCTGACAGCACATTTTCGCGCCACGAGCGCGCTGCACTATTCAAATGCTACAAGTGGACCCGTTCACCACTCATCATGAGGCTAGCCAGGCTCGCTCATTGGAGCCGAGATTGATCAGCGTTTGCCGTGTCGGAAATTCGGTCGCGGGTCGCCGTTCAAGAGATACTCGATCAGATCTCGCTGCTTCGGCTTGGTGTCATTGAGAACGACGCTGATCGAGCCGGTCACTTCAAGCACCGCGAGTTCGACTTGGCAAAGCGCCACGGCACCGCTGCAGCGCAAACTGGCAAGCAACTCGCGCTCGGTCGTTCTTTCTTTCTTCAGCGCGTCGAAGTCAAGCGCACCATGCTTGACGAGAACGCGTGGCTCGGACTCCAGGTAGTTGCGGATTGCGCGAACCCGGTTCGCCGAAATCTCGACCAGGATGGTCAGCAACGTGACGCCGACGAGAACCGTGGCTGCATACGCCATCGACAACTGCGGGTACAGCATCACAACGCCCGCAGCGGAGCCGAGCGCAATCATGAGCATTTGCTGCATCGGACTCAGATCCTTTTGCCCTCTCTTGCCGAGCACGCGAACCAAGATCACGAGCACCGCAAACAGCATCAGCACACGCACGACGATTTCAAACAGATACATCGGTGGGGCCTCACCGAGCAGAAGTCGGTGCCAATCAAGCGGAACAATGTCGGTATCCATAACGATCTCCAATCCCGTAAACGATGCCATGAGGCGTTGCGCCCCGGAGACGTCAAAGCATAAAGCGGTCGGCCTTCTGCAGGCTTAACTCGCCGCGAGCCAAGCATCACGCTTCACAGATTGACGAGAAAGCCCGGTAAGCGGAATGCGATGGATGCGCACGCGTCTCAAATTCTGAGAACGCCGGACTCTATACAAGCGGGCTTCCGTCTCTGGATCACTCCCATGACACTTGCCAACGAACCCGTGGTGCAGGAAGCCTCGTTGCCCGCGGTTGAAAGGCTTGTCGAGCGCTGGGCGAGGAAATATGGCGATCGCATCACCGGCTATTTCCGCAGGCCCGCGCAAGCAGCACGCACTGCCGAATTCCCGTGCGGTCTATCCAACGATGTCCGCGAAGCGTTGGAGCGACGCGGCATCACGACGTTGTATTCGCATCAACGTGAAGCGTGGGATCACGTGCAGGCCGGTGAACATATTGTTGTGGTCACGCCGACCGCTTCCGGAAAAACGCTCTGCTACAACCTGCCCGTGATCGAAGCGGTACGCGAGGCGAAGGCGAAAGCGCTCTATCTTTTCCCGACCAAGGCGCTCGCGCAGGATCAGGTGGCTGAACTGCTCGAACTCAATGCCGCCGGCGCACTCGGGCTACGCGCCTTCACTTTCGATGGCGATACGCCAAGCGATGCGCGTCAGGCGATCCGCATCAAGGGCGATATCGTCGTCAGCAATCCGGACATGCTGCATCAGGCGATCCTGCCGCATCACACCAAGTGGGCGCAGTTTTTTGAGTCGCTGCGCTATGTCGTCATCGATGAGGTGCATACCTATCGCGGCGTATTTGGATCGCACGTGGCCAACGTGATTCGTCGCCTGCGTCGGGTCTGTGCTTTCTACGGTGTCTCGCCGATCTTCATTCTTTGCTCGGCGACGATCGGCAACCCGAAGGAACATGCCGAGGCGCTACTCGGCGAGTCGGTGCACGCGATCACCGAGAGTGGCGCGCCGTGTGGCGAGCGTCACGTGTTGCTGTGGAACCCGCCGGTGATCAATCCCGATCTCGGCATTCGTGCTTCGGCGCGCTCGCAGACAATGCGTCTGGCGCGGCACGCGATCCGCGCGAAGATGAAGACGATCGTGTTTGCGCAATCACGCCTCATGGTCGAAGTGCTGACCAAATATCTGAAAGACGTCTTCGATCACGATCCGCGCAAGCCCGTGCGCATCCGCGCGTATCGCGGCGGCTATCTGCCGACCGAACGACGCGAGACCGAACGTGCGCTACGCTCCGGCAACGTTGATGGCGTTGTCAGCACATCCGCGTTGGAGCTCGGCGTCGACATCGGTGCGCTCGACGTGGCGATCCTCAATGGGTTTCCGGGTTCGATCGCGGCGACGTGGCAACGCCTCGGCCGCGCCGGCAGACGCAACAAGCCGTCGCTCGGCATCATGGTCGCATCGAGCCAGGCGCTTGATCAGTATGTCGTGCGGCATCCGGAGTTCTTTGATGCCTCACCACCCGAGCACGCGCGTATTGCGCCTGATCAAATGCTGATCCTGCTCGATCACATTCGTTGCGCGGCGTTTGAGTTGCCCTTCACGTCGGGCGACGCGTTCGGTGACGTGGGTGCCAACGAGTATCTTGAAGTGCTGGCCGAATCCGGTGTGCTGCACAACGAGGGCGAACGTTGGGACTGGATCGCCGACAGCTATCCGGCCGGCGCCGTCAGCTTGCGCTCGGTCGCCGATGGCAACTTCGTTGTTGTTGATCGTACCGACGGTCGTCAGACCATCATTGCCGAGGTCGATTATTCAAGCGCCGCGCTGACCCTCTACGAAGGCGCGATCTACATGATCCAGTCGAGCCCGTTCCAGGTTGAGCGTCTCGACTGGGAAGGACGCAAAGCCTTTGTCACGCGCACGACCGCCGACTACTACACCGACGCCATCGACTATACGCGGCTCAAGGTTCTCGAACGATTTGACGGTGCCAACGCCGGACGCGGTACGTGCCATCATGGCGAAGTGCATGTGGTTCGGCATGTGTCCGGTTACAAGAAAATCCGTTTCTACAGCCATGAGAATATCGGCTATGGACCGGTCAATCTGCCGGATCAGGAGCTGCATACGAGCGCCGTGTGGTGGCAGTTGACCCAATCCACACTCGAGGCCAACTTCGCCAGCCGGCAGGAAGCGCTCGATGGATTCCTCGGCGCAGCGTATGCATTGCACACGGTCGCCTCGTTGCGCGCGATGGCCGATGGCGGCGATCTGCAAAAAGCGGTGGGATCGGGTGATGCGGCCTGGTTCGCGATGCGCGATGCGAACGGTCGCGGTCAATGGCGCGAGGCCGGTGGAGCGCTGATGGATCCCGAACGCGTCGATGTGTTCTTGCCGACGATGTACCTCTACGACAATTTTCCCGGCGGCATGGGCCTGGCCGAGCCGCTGTTCCGTTGCGCGCAATTGCTCGTACGCGAGGCGATGACCCTGGTCGAAGCCTGCGATTGCACGGGTGGTTGTCCGGCTTGCATTGGTCCGGTGACTGAGGCCGATGAGAATCCCGGTGCGACACAGCGCGAATCCGCCGCGACCGTGCTCGCCCTGCTCGACGCATGAGCCTTGTCGCCGAAAGACTGCGTCGACTGCGCCAGGATGCCGGACTCGACTCAGCTCCCGCGCGTTCGAATCTGTCGGCGAAATTTCGGCCGCCGTTGTCGGCCGAAACGCCGCTTGATCCAGGCGAGAAGCAACGGCGATTCGGCGCCTTGCGGACGCTGATCCGTCAGCGCGAAAAGACGCTGCGACGCGCATTGAAACCTCCTGCTGGCGAGGAGATCGCGCCCGGATTGCGCTACGTTGAAACGCGATTGAACTATGCAGCGACGACGACGATCGACGTGCCGGCCATCTGCGAGGAGCCGCTCGATCGGCGACGCCTGCTGTGTTTCGATACCGAAACCACCGGACTGGCCGGAGGCGTCGGCACACGCGCTTTCATGATCGGCGTGGCCGCATGGAAAGATGA
>JBBQTY010000108.1:0-14050 GCA_038234445.1 Lysobacterales bacterium | reverse complement strand
TCGCATTCTGCCAGAGCTGCATTGGCGCGCAGCAGTGGCATCAGTCATTCATGGGCAATTTGCCGCGACATCATGAAATCGCCAGGCCAGCGTTTATCATGGGCGCATGAACGAGATGCACGATATCGCCATCGTCGGTGGCGGGCTGGTCGGTTCGAGTCTGGCGATTGCGCTGGAGGGGTGCGGCTTTCGCGTGGCTCTGATCGAGGCAGCGTTGCCTCGGGTTTCCGCGCAACCGAGTTATGACGAGCGCAATCTTGCTTTGGCACGTGCGAGCATCAATGCGCTGGAGTCGCTCGGTGTCTGGGCGCATGTCGAATCAAATCCCGCTGACATCGAGCGCATCCATATCAGTCGGCGCGGTGATTTCGGCTCGGTGAAACTCGATGCGGGGAAACTGGGTTTGCCTGCATTCGGTGCGGTGTTGCCTGCGCGCGAGCTGGGCAATGCCTTGCTGCAACGACTGGGTGATTGTTCAACGCTTAATCGCATCGCGCCGGCACAGCTTGTCGGCATTGACAGTCATACAGATCGGATCGACCTGACCTTGCGCGCGGGTGATGACGAGCGTCGATTAGCGACACGGTTACTGGTCGGCGCCGATGGCACCGGATCCTTTGTGCGTGAAAATGCAGCTATCGGCGTGCAACGCACGGATTATGCACAAAGTGCATTCGTCACAACGGTAACCACTGAGCGTGCGCTCAACGGTACGGCCTATGAACGGTTCACCGATTCCGGACCGGTTGCCTTGTTGCCGATGGGGCGCAACCGAGCGGGACTCGTGTTGACGGTACCTGCCGAGGATTCGGATCGTGTCGAGGCACTTGAAGATGCGGCGTTCATCGCCCTTGTCCACGAACGCTTTGGCTATCGGGTCGGGCGATTGAGTCGGCCGGGCAAGCGCAAGCCGTATCCACTTGCGCGACTGCTGGCTGATCGATTGACTGATCATCGAACGATCTTGATTGGCAACGCTGCGCAAACCGTGCATCCGCTTGGCGCTCAAGGCTTCAATCTGGGTCTGCGCGATGCCTTGAGTCTGTCTGAATTACTGGTAGCGGCGAAGCAGGAGAATGCTGATCCGGGCAATTCCGATTTACTCGCGCGTTACGTCGAACGACGCTCACCTGATCGTGAGGCGACAACTTCTTTCAGCGATGATCTGGTGCGTCTGATGGGCAACGACTCACCGCCGTTGCGGATGCTGCGCTCACTCGGGTTCGCTGCACTCGATCGACTGGCGCCCCTGCAGCGCCGCGTAGGCTTGCGTGGCATGGGCTTTCGTGGCGATGTCTCACAACTGGGATTGAGCCGATGAATCGTCGCGGTGAACTGGATGTGATCTTGGTCGGTGCCGGTATTGCCGGATCGGCCATGGCCCTGGCCTTGGTCCGTGATGGATTCAACGTCGCGGTGATCGAAGCCCGCCCACCATCGGCATGGAGCATTGACGACGAAGTCGATGCGCGCGTGGTCGCGCTGGCCGCCGATGCGGTGGCTTTTTTTGACGATCTCGGTGTCTGGTCCGAGGTGCTCGCCAGCCGAGCGAGCCCGTACCGCCGCATGCATGTATGGGATGCGCTGGCGCCCGGTCACCTTGAATTCGACTCGGCCGATCGCGGCGAGCACGCGCTTGGCTGGATTGTCGAGAATCGATTGCTTCAGCATGTCCTTTGGCGCGCGTTGCGCGAGGCTGCCGACGATGGAAAATCGCTGTCGTTGCGCTGTCCGGCTGAAGTCACCACGATCGAGAACGAGACCGATGGCATCGTGTTGAATCTGGCCGATGGCACGCGGCTGCGTTCGCGTTTGCTGATTGCGGCGGACGGCGCGAACTCGCCGATCCGTCAACAACTCGGCATCGCTACGCGCGATCGTGATTACGGCCAGCGTGCGATCGTCGCCCAAGTCGGCACCGAGCGCGCGCACGAGGCCACGGCCTGGCAGCGTTTCCAGCCTGGTGGGCCCTTGGCATTTCTGCCATTGGCAGACGGGCGCAGCTCGATTGTGTGGTCGCTGCAAAACGATGAAGCGATACGGTTGCTCGCGCTCGATGACGCGGCATTCTGCGCGGAACTGGGTTGCGCGCTTGATTTCCGTCTCGGCGCGATTACGTCGACAACGCAGCGCTTCGCTTTTCCTCTGCGTATGCGTCTGGCCGAACGTTATGTGGCGGGTCGCTGTGTGCTGGTCGGCGATGCCGCCCATGCGGTACATCCGCTTGCAGGGCAGGGCCTCAACCTCGGCCTGCGCGATGTGCGCAACCTGCGCGAGCAATTACAACGCGCACGCTCTCGCAACAGCGATCTCGGAGCCGCCCATCTGCTGCGCCGATACGAGCGCGAGCGGCGCAGCGAAAACACCTTGGCCGCAAGCAGTTTCAGCGTGATCGAAAGCAGTTTTGGATCCGACTCAACCGCGATCGCCGGACTGCGCGGCCTTGCCCTCGGCATGGCCAACCGGATAACTCCGCTCAAGCGCTTGCTCGGCGATGCAGCCGCTGGACGTTTTTGACCGATCGAAGCGGATTTACACTCGTTACAGCCAAAATGTTTGGCGAACGTCAGATCCATGACGTGAGTCGGACCGTGGTTGTGAATTTACAGTGCGACGGCCCAACTCTGTACTCGAACCGCATCCGTCGCGTCTGCCGTCACACAACGTTTGGTTCCGATTCGGGGTGAGTAAGGTCTACTCGGACTTCCCCAAACGAGGAATCCGAAATGCCCGAACTCAATCTTCGACTCACCGCCGGTGAAGATGCTGCCAGCGCCTTGATCAATCTGATCGGTTCGCTCGACGGTATCGAATCGGTTGAGCAAATCGCCGACCTGATGCCGCACATGGATGATCCGGACTCCAGCTCCGCCGGGTTGACCGATGACATGGGCCCCGGCACTCACTTGATCCGCGTGGACGCGAGCAATGACACGGTTGTTCGACGGGTGTTGGATGTTGCCGAGGCTTACGCCCACGATCAAGGCGCCGCGCTTGAGGTAGTCGACGACGAGGAGCGTTCATAGCTCCGCTCGCTTTCAGAAAAAACGCGGCCAAACGGCCGCGTCTTTTTCAGGCTAGAGGACAGGCGTCTTCAGCTTTGGCCGCGCTTACCCTGGTTGCCGCGACCGTGCATGCCGGCTACGCCAAGATTGGAGTGTGGATCGACGTGCGGCGCGCCGGCATCGTGCACGTCATGGATCGTTTCGGCGACATGATCGATATGACCGGTATGTGCATTCGCGGCAGGCCAGCTCGGCCCCTGGCGCACCCTCTCTTTCTTTGCCGCCAGCAAAGCTTGCATCTGTTCGGCCGCTTGCTCGGGCGTAAACGGCTTCTTGCGTGAGCGACTTGGTGGGGGAATTGCCGACTTCTTCTTTGCGGTCGAGGGCGTGCCAGCAGATGCCAGCTTTCTCACAGGCTTGGTCGCAGCTTTACTTGCCGAGACTGGAGCTGCGCGATTCGACGAAGGTTTGGCGACCTTCTTGCCGACAGACTTCTTTGATGCGCCTTTCGTGGCAGGAGTTTTCCGAACCGTCGCTTTTTTTGGTGCTGCCGTTTTTCTCGCAACCTTCTTCACTGCAGCCTTTTTGCCGACTGGTTTTTTCGCCGCAGGTTTCGCCTTCAGCGTTACTTTCGTGACTTTTTTGGCGGTTACCTTTTTGGCGACAGGCTTTTTCACCACCGACTTTTTCGCTACCGTCTTTCGTGCAGTCGATTTCTTGCCTGCGGTCGATTTTTTGGTGGCGGACTTCTTGACCGGCTTTGCACTGGCGGCTTTCTTCGCCGGTGACTTCTTGGCTGCAGCCTTTTTCGCGGCTTTTGCGGGTGCTGTCTTCGCAGCGACTGTCTTTTTGCCCGTTGCCTTCTTTGCCGCAGGCTTTTTCTTTGCGCTGGAAGTCGTCTTCTTGCTGGTCTTCTTCGTTGCCATGATGTCTCCTCGAAAAGGATACGCAGGCACTCCCTCATGGAGCCCTTGCCGATACGCACGGCAGCCGAATGATTCACTGGTATGCGTGGGTAGCAGTCATGACACGTCGGCGCTGGACTTGCGCTGAATGCGCGGCGCGAAATGGAAAAGTCAGTCTTGAATGGTGGATGCGCAAAGACTTGCGCTTTGAACAGATCAATCGGGATCAGCTCAGCGCAAGCAACTCCGGATCCACTTTGCGAAGCATTTCGATTACGGTTGCGTCATCGCAAAGGGTGCTGAAGCCTCGCCATTCGTAACCGGGTGCGACGGTGCAGCCAACCAGCGCGTAGTTGCCGAGAGGACGCGCGGCTTGCCAACAGCCCGCGGGGACAACGAATACCGGCGCGGAATTCTGGCCTACCGGGCCGAGGACATGTTTCGACAGCTGCCGATCGTGCGGATCGAAACGCAGCATTTCGAGGGCTTCGCCTTCGTACCAATGCCAGATTTCGTCAGCATCAACGCGATGCCAGCGACTGATTTCGCCAGCGCACAGCATGTAGTAGATCGAAGTGACCATCGGCCGCTCGCGTTTCTCGTCGCCGAAAGCGATGCGGTTGCTCGATTCGTAGATACGACGATAGTGGCCGCCTTCGACATGCGGTTCGAGGGCGAGCAGGCGTTTGAGGTGTTGGGCGCGTTCGATCATCCCGACATGATAATCGGGACAACCCTATTTCTCGAAACGATAATTGACACCCGCACGACTGCCGGTGGTCGCATTTTGTGCTTCGAAGTTCCAGCGCGCGCTGAATAGATAGCGCAGAGTGACCACCTCGCCGGGATCGAAAACGCCCACGCCATAGCTCAAGTAGAGCTTGGGCGATAAGTATTTGCCGACCGTGAAAGCGGCGCCGCCAAGCACATCGTTGTCGGCGACGCCGATGTCGTCAACGCCGATCTTGCTGCCGATGCTCTTGGCCAGCAGGTCGCCTCCGGCCGTGCCGAGCGCGCGCGCGGCGGTGTTGAGCATGTCGCCTTCACCACTCTTGAGCGAGGAAAGCGGCTTGCCGGTGACCAGATACGATAGCGCCTCGGATTGCTCCATCGAAGGGTCGGCGAATACCGTCAGCACCGGAATCTGGGCGGTGCCGCGCACGAGCAACCCGGCCGTCACGTTGCCCGAGCGAATCTTGCGCACGGCGCGGATGTCGATGCCGGGATTGTCGATCGGGCTGCTCGCGAACAGGATGCGGCCGGTTTCGATATTGAGATCCTGGCCATAGGCCTTGTAGGTGCCGCCCGCATTCAAGGTGCCGTTGCCGGTGGTTGCGCGTCCGGGACGTTCGATGACAACGAGATCGCCGTTCAAGCTGCCATCGAAACCGAAGCCGGCGAGTTTGACCTTGTCGCCGAGCGATACTGTCACCGTGGCGTTGAGCGGTACCGGCTTGCCTGGCTCCACCTGATCAGCGTCGACGATGACGACGTCGGGCGACGCCGAACTCGATCCGCTGCCCGGCAATTTGGAAAGATCCACATTGGCCGATGGAATACCAAGCTTTCCGGTCACGAGGATGCCTTCGGCATCGCGCACGACGGAAAGATCCGGACTGATAACGACATGCGCGGCAGGAATATCGGCGGCAAGGAAATTCTCGCCCTTGATGCCGAGCTTCATCGGCTCCGCCGTGCCGAGGCCGCCTTCGCCGGAAATAGCCAGTGTGCCGGTACCTGACTGGATGGTGCCTTCGAGGACGTAGCGTTGCGCATCGACGGCGCGCAGGCTCAGTTTTCCGTCTTTCAGTTTGAGGCCCGCAGCGGGCACTTCGGTGGCGAACCCTTCGAAGGTCAGGGCGCCGTCGAGACGCGGCTCGGCGAGCGTTCCTGCGATCGCGTAGTTGGCCGACAGCCTGCCCGTGGTGTTGGTCAGTTCAGTGCTCAGCAATTCGAGAAACGCCAGACTGTTTAGATCGAGCTTGACCTTGCCATCGAGTGCCTGGGTTGTGCCCTCGGCGGGAGTCAACGTGAGGTTCCCCTCCAGGCGTCCATCATGGTCGAGTGCCGCGCGAATCTGCGCGCGGGTCGAGGAATCCTTCATCTCGGCCTCAATGGTGAATCCGCTGTAGCTCAACAACGCATTTTTCGATTCGCCGCTGTAGAACAATTCGCCCTTGTCCGAGATGATGTATGCATTGCCGCTGATCGGTCCATTTGCGTTGCGTGCGAATTCACCGTTGCCACCCAGCTCGCCGCGCAAGCGTACGGGTGAGTCGGGTGACGCAAGCCGAACCAGCAAACGGAGCGGTAAATGAACAATTTGGTACTTTGCGGCAAAGCTGCCATCGGCTGCGCTGCTGCCGTTGATGCACAAGCGTGGCGAAACCTCGGGTTCGCCAGGTTCCATTGCCTCGGCGCCGGCATCGGTTATTGTCGCTGGTGACTTGGAAGTTTCAGTCGCCTGGTTCTTGCGTGGCTTTGACTTGCCGATCAGACAACTTTCGGCGAGCTCAAAACGATTGCCGTCCCAGCGCATCAGCGCGGATTTTTCGAGATCGAAATCAGGAAGGTTGCGGCCGGTCGGATTCAATTTCAGCGTTTTCAACTGGCCTTGCCAAGCGCCTTTCTCATTGCCGCCACTGATGGAAAGCGAAAGGCTGGCCGGGCTGCCGTCGGCGTCGAGCTTGAGTTGATGGGAGGCTTCGTTGCCATCGCCTTCGAGTACCAGTGTGTCGAAATGGACATCACCCCGAGTGAGATTTTCGGCCTTGAGGGTCAGCGCGCCAGCAGGTTTCTCGAGATTCTTGAGCTTGGCGACGAGCTCCATCGAATCCACACGAACGCCCGACCACGCGAGTTTTTGACCGGATGCTTCACCGTCGATATCGAGTTGCGGCCACTTGCCGCTGACATGCACGTTGCCCTTGGCGGTGCCGCCCGAATCAGGCAACCAATCATTGAGCGAGGCAATGTCAAATCGAATCCGCGCATCGGTCTGACTGCCGCCGCTGCCTTCGATCGCTAGCTGACTGCCGCCGGATTTCAGCATGAGGCTGCCGTCGACGATGTAACCGGGTTTCATGTGCAAGTCCGCGGAACCACTGAGCGGCTTCTGACGCAGACTGCCGCCGACGTTGCTGAGCGCGAGTGTGGCATCCGGACCTTGATCTGTCTGGGTGCCCGCCGTGGTCAAAACAAAATCGATCGCACCGGGCCAATCAGCAAAGAACGCGCCGGGGTTCAGATGATTCGCCGTTGCGTCGATCTTCCAGCCGAGAACGGGCTGCAGTGAAATCGTCCCGCTAGCATCGAGGCCGCCATCGGCCTGCTTGAGGCGCACAGAGTTGAGTGTGATTTCTTGCGGGGTGCCTTTGACATCGAGATCGATGTCGGCCAGTGCGCCAGGCGGACCCAATGCGAGCGCGCCCTTCGCGGAGAACAGATCGACGTTGCCATCAATCGCCAATTCACCGTGCGTCGCGAGGGGTTGGCCGAGCAGATCCTCGGGGAGCGCGATGTCTTTCCAGCTGGCCTTGAGATTTGCGCTCAGCGGATTTTTCGCGATGTTGAGGGTGCCGGTCAGATCGAGCGCCCCGGTCGATTCGGGGGCGGTCAGATGCAGGGAATCGATGCTGACGATGCCGTCATTCAATGCGAGCTGTAGCGGATCTAGCAAGAATCGATGCGTATTGATCGCACCGTTACCGCTGAGATTTCCATGCGCTCGATCGCCGCTACCCTGAAGATGCAGAGCGACGGCGCCGAGCGTACTGTCGGGCAGGATCTTTTTCGCATCAAACGTAGGCACTTCGAGTTGCAGGCTCCACGCGGCCGTTGCGGCCTGGGCGATCGTAAGCGTTGCCGTGGCCGTGGTCGGCTTGGTCAGGGTTACGTCTAGCCGAGCCTGCTTGCCGTCGCTGTGACTTTTGATGACGCCTGCAAGATCGATGTCGCCGGCGCGCCAGGCGAATGTGGTTTCACCATCGCCGGAGTAGCCATTGAGTGTGGCCAGGTTTCCGTTGAGATCAACGTTTCCTTCCGGCGAGCGCAGCGCCAGCTGCTTGACCAACACACCGTCATGGGTCCAGCCGCCGATCAGATCCAAGCGATCAACAACCAGAAGCGGTTTGCCATCCTGTGTGATCGTTGCGCGTTCGAGAGCGAGTTGATTGACGAGTATGTCGATCGGCGCAGTCAGCGAAAATTGGGTGTCAGGTTCGTTGGGCTCCGGTGCAACCGTGGTCAGGGCGATATCGACATCGTCGGCGGCGAGCGTGTCGATTGAAACGCGCCCGCCGAGCAAAGCGAGAACATCGAGATCGATGCGGGCATGTTTGATTCGCGCATCAACGCCGCCTGCCGCATCGACATAGCGAACGTCGTCGAGTTGAAGCGGGCCAGCCAGCGTTCCGCCGATCGTGCCGATGCTGAGCTTGTTGTCGAGAGCCGATTGCGCTCTCGCGAGGACGAATCGGGCGCCCGCTTGCGTGTTGAAAATCCATAGCAGCGCCGCGCCGACAACAATCAGCAGTGCAAGCAAGACCCAGCCGATCCGGCGCAGCACGCGAGGACGGGGCTTCGGTTCGGTTTTGCGTGGCTCGTGGTTGCGCGGCGCGTTCACAAGTCCGGCCCTATGACGATATGCAGTTCAACGCCGCTGGCGAACTTGTCGCCGATGGGCGTGCCGAGATCCACTCGGACGAGGCCGACCGGCGAGCGCCAACGCAAGCCGAAACCGGCACCGATCTTGAGGTCGAATTCCTTGCCGCTGAAGGCATCGCCCGCGTCGATGAACGCGGCCGCGCCCCATTTCGGTTTGAAGTAGTACTCATACTCCGCACTGCCGACAAGCAGTTGCTTGCCGCCGATGACCTTCGGAACGTCATCACCTTCGACGAAGACGCGCGGTCCAATCGTCTGGTAACTGTAGCCGCGAATCGAGCGATCGCCGCCGGCGAAGAAGCGCAATTCGGGCGGCAACTTGTCAAAGTCGCCGACCTGCGTGTACCCCGCCGAACCGCGCGCGATGAATCGGCTGTTGTCACCGATGCCACGGATCCATTTGGCATCCGCGATTATCTGGGAGAAGCTCGTGTCGGAGAGCAGACCCTTCTGTCCTGCCCGAGCGGCCACTGTGAGCGACCAGCCCTTGCGCGGGAAATTGAAATCATCCGCACGTTTCTTGCTCATCGAGATTTCGGGGTAGAGCAGGGTCGTGCTGCCCTTGATGTCGGCTACCTTGAAATCTCCGGTGAGGAATTGCAGCCCGATCGTGCGCGTCCAGCCGCGCCAGATTTTCGAATCATTTGCCGCCAGCCTCAGCGTTTTCGATTCGCTGGTCTTGGTGTTTTCGTCGCGATAGGTGATGCCGAAATTGAAGCTGTGGTTGTCCTTGCCAGGCAGCGGAATCTGATACAGCGTTGCCAAGGTTTTAAGGCGTTGCGCGAGGATCGTCTCAAACTTCAACTTGTGACCGTGCAGATTGACCCAGCGTCGCTCGACGCCGCCACGGATGCCCACGCCGGTATCGGTGCCGACGAAGACGCCGCCCGTGTAGATGTTGCGCTTGGCCGGGGCGAGCGTCACCGCTATTGGTACTTTGCCAGCGGTCGCCTTTTCGGTATCCGGTTGCACCTGCGAGATCGCGAAATAGTTGGCGTCGAACAAGCGCTGCTGCAGTTCAAGCAGTTTGTCCTGCGAGTAATAATCGCCGGCATCCCATGGAATGAAACGCTGCATGAATTCATCAGGAAACTGGCCGCCCTCGAAATCCGTTTCGGCGAATCGATAGCGTTCGCCGACTTTCCATTCGAGTTCGATTTTCGCCGTGTTGCTCGCGCGCTCGACTTCAACGCGGTGGGTAACGATCTGGGTATCGAGATAGCCCACGCTGAAGAGTGCGGCATGGATCGCCGCCTTGCTGCGCTCGTACTGTGCGTGGTCGAGACGCTGGCCCTTTTGCGGCGAGAATGCGGCGCGCGCGCGGTCAACAGCCTTCAATCCCTTGGTGTCGCCATCGATGCGGATGTTGACCTCGGTGATCCGAACCGGCTCGCCGGGTTTCACGTGCAGCACCGCGCGAAAATCCTGGCCGTCGTTTGCGAGATCGCCTTCGACGCTGACGTTGTAGTAGCCGTAGGGTTCAAGCGCTTTCTGAATCTGCCCCTCCGCGCGCCGATAGAGGCGTCGCACCTGGGCGCGGCTGACCTCGCGTTGGGTGTATTGCTGCAACTCGACGGCATCCAGTGCGGCGGAACGCAGCGCGTCATCGATGCCATCAAGCTGAATGCTCACATGCGCGGCGACGGCCGGCATTGAAAATACGGAGAAGACAAGCGCAAGTAGCGCAGTTCGCTGCCCAGTACTGCAGCGATGGATGATCGGGAAAGGGGCAACAGTCATCGGTGATTTATAACAGGCCACGCGGCAGAACGATGTTATGCGCGATTCCTGCGTTCATGTTCGAGCCACGATTGAGTTGCCTCTGTCTTTTGCAATTTGCCGAATCAAGCCGTGGCATCGGCGGGTTGGTGGGCAATCCATGCGCCGATCAGTGCCGACGCATATGGAATGGCTTGTGCCGCAAGAATGCCGATCCACAATTTTCCTTCGGTGTAGTAGATACCATTGGAATAGGCCATGCCGATGATGGCGACGACAAGTGCAATGAACATCAGCAGTTCTTCGCGCACTGAGCTGAACGCGCTCGGCTTGACGCCGAGGCGACGACTCTTCGCCGTGCGCACGAACTCGCCCTTCTTGCGCCACAGTCCGAGGAAGATGCCGCGCGCAATCGCGTGACTCAGGCCCATGCTCGCGATCGAGGCCATGATCGTGTCGTACCACGAACACGGCACCCGTTTGCGATACAGCACAATGCCGAAAAATACCTTGCTGATGATGAAGCCGATGATCGGGATCAGGAACAGCTCCATCGGCAAGGTGAAATATTGTGGCCAGCCGACCATGCCGATCGTCCAGATGATCGCCATCATCGTGAACACGAGATGCAATGCATCGGCGAACCACGAGAACCAGCCGGTCAGGAAGTGGAATTTCTGGCCACGACTCAACGGACTGTCCTTGCTCACCATCCAGCCGAAACGCGCCTTCATGATCTGCATGGCGCCGAATGCCCAGCGATAGCGCTGCGACTTGTAGGCGGTGAAGTCGGCCGGGGTCAGGCCCTTGCCCAACAGCTCATCGACATAGGCGAGCTCATGCCCGGCGTGCATCAGGCGCAGGCCGAGTTCGGCATCTTCGCAGATCGTCCACTCGGACCACTTGCCCGTGTTTGCGAGCAGATCCTTGCGCACCATCGTCATCGTGCCGTGCTGGATGATCGCGTTGCGCTCGTTGCGATGGTGCATGCCGATGCGGAAGAAGCCGTCGTATTCCCACGCGGTCATGCGTCGGAACGGATCATTCTCGAATTCGCGATGCGCCTGCGGACATTGTACGACGGCGATTTTCGGATTCTTGAAATGCCCGGTCAGCGCGCTGAGCCAATCCTCGCGCACGACATAATCGGCATCGACCACCGCGACGATCTCGGCGCGTTCATCGGTTTGGTCAAGGCCGAAGTTGAGCGCGCCGGCCTTGAATCCTGGCCACGGACTCAGGTGGAAAAAGCGAAAGCGTGCGCCAAGTTTTTCGCAGTATTCCTCGACCGGCTTCCAGACATCCTCGCGTTTGGTGTTGTTGTCGATGACGAGAACTTCATAGTTCGCGTAGTCGAGCGCGGCGAGCGAATCGAGGGTCAGAATGACCATCTCGGGCGGCTCGTTGCAGCAGGCCAGATGTATCGAGACGAACGGCTGCTCTTCAGCGGGCGAAGGTTTCAACAGCTCGAAATGGCGCAGCCATCGCGGTCGCCAAAGTACCTCGGTGAACTCGAAGCCATTGATCAACAGAACCAGGATGATCGCGAGCTGGGCGGGTACCAGCAGCAGGAACATCGTCCAGTCCAGCGGACTCAAATAAAACGCCAGCGGCACGCTGACCGACCAGACGATCACCGACGCCGACAACTGAATCAAACCGAGGAAAAACAGAATGCCGGTGACAAAGAAACGCATGAAATGCCGCGCAAACCAGAACATCGGCAACAGCGCCAGCAGCGATGCAGCGAGTGCCTTGATCGGCCAGGTCGGATCTTCGGTGACCTTTCCGGTCATCGCGAATTTCGGTTCGCGCGCGGCGTTGAACATGCCCCAGTACGCTTCCGCGCGACCGCCCATGGATTCTTTCCAAGGCTGATCGATCGCTTCCATCACGTAGTAATCGATGTGTTCGCGTTCGGCGACGTTGAACCATTCGCGCAGGAACTGCGCCTCGTTCTCGATTGATGGCTGCGCATACTCCTTGCGATCACCGTTGGATGGCCAACCGATTTCGCCGATGATCACCGGCTTGCCCGGAAACAACTCCTTGAGCCGGTAATACTGGCCGAGAGTGAAGTTGATCGCATCCTTGCGCGGGATTTTTTCCCAGTACGGCAGCAGATGGACGCTGATGAAATCGACATGTTCGGCGAGCTTCGGATTGCGCTCCCAGACAAAGAACGGTTCGGCGGTCGAGACCGGAATTTTCAACTGTGCACGCGCACGATCGATGTAGTCGATCAACTGATCGACGCTGACATCGCCACGCAGGATCGTCTCGTTGCCGACCATCGCGCGGGTGACATTGTCGTGCTTGCGGGAGAGGGTGATCAGCGCTTCAAGCTCGTCCTCGTTGTGACGCATGCGCCGGTCGATCCAGGCGCCCGACATCACTTCCATGTCATAGAACGCAGCGAGTCTTGGAATCTGCGGGCTCTCAAGCGAGGAATACGTGCGCAGGCGCTTGGTATGTTGCGAGAGCATGCGGATATCACTTGCCAGCTCGGACTCGCTAGGAAACAGATCCTTGGTCGGATCCTGATAGCGCTGGAATGCGCTGAAAGCCATGCCCTCGACGCGGCCGCTCCAGTCATCAATCTGGGTTGGCCGATTGAGAAACGCCCATAGCCCGAAATTGAGCGCAGCCACGGTTACCGCAAACATCACGGCGCGCCAGAACGATTTCGTCACCAATTCGGTTTGCGGCTTGATCAAGGCAGGCTCGGAGGGGCGCAATGCAGCGCGGCAGCATAGCCGACACGATGCTGTGCCTCAACGAGATGCGTAAGCTCGGCGAGTGGCCTCGTTCAGCAATCTCGCCCGCACGGTCTGGCCTGCGAGGGCGCGCGGAGGTTGACGCCGCGTGAATCCGGTTGTCGCGATCCCGCGTATTTCTTGTCAGGCGGGCAGCTGAGTTCGTCAATGGAGAATGCCTGGTGAATATGCAAGGACATCTGATTTCACGGTTTCTGATTGCGGCGTCAATGCTGTCTGGGGTGGTTGCGACAGCGAGCGCGGGATCGCCTGTAGCCGGGGATAGGACTTCAAAACCCGCGATCGAATGGTTGCAATCGGAAGCGGCCGTGTTCGCCCAAGCCAAGTCCGAGAAGCGTTTCGTGATTCTCGATCTGGAGGCGGTCTGGTGTCATTGGTGCCACGTGATGGAAGAGACGACTTACGCCAATCCGCAGGTGATCCACGATGTGCAAGCGCATTACGTGGCCTGGCGGGTCGACCAGGATTCGCGTCCCGATCTGGCTCAGCGCTATGGCGATTATGGCTGGCCCGCGACGATCGTGTTTGCTGCCGATGGCACCGAAATCGTCAAGAAGCGCGGCTACATCCCCCCGGAAGGCTTTACCAAGCTGCTCGCTGCGATCGTCGAGGATCCGAGCCCGATTGACTATGGCGATGCGATGGACGATCACGCGCAGGCGGTGTCGGAGAGTCTCGACGATACATTGCGCGCCGAACTTCGCAAGCGCGATGCGTCACTGCGCGATAGCACGCTCGGGGGACAATTGTTTGCACAGAAGTTCCTCGATCACGACAGTCTCGAATACACCTTGCGCCTGGCTGCCGTTGGCGATGCCGCGGCGCACGCACAGGCGAGGTTGACGCTCGACAAAAACCGCGCCTTGCTTGATCCCGCCTGGGGCGGCTTCTATCAGTATTCGACCGATCGCGATTTTGAGCATCCGCATTTCGAGAAACTCGGGCCGCTGCAGGGTTTGTATCTGCGCAGCTATGCGTT
>JBBQTY010000107.1:0-14214 GCA_038234445.1 Lysobacterales bacterium | reverse complement strand
CATGCCGACGACATCCTCGATCTCGTTGGGATAGACGTTGAAACCCGACACCAGGATCATGTCCTTGCGCCGGTCCAGCACAAAGTAGTAACCGTGTTCATCGGAACGGGCGATATCGCCGGTGCGGAACCAGCCGCCATCGAAAAACGCGTTGGCGGTTTCCTCCGGCTGGTTCCAGTAGCTCTGCGTCATCTGTGGACCACGCGCACAGAGTTCACCGGCCTCACCGATTGCGACGAGCTCGCCCTCCTCGTCACGCAGGGTGATCTCGACCTCCGCGACGGCCATGCCGATCGAGCCGACCGGGTTGGCGCCATCGGTTCGGTTCCAGGTAATCGCCGCCGCCGTTTCGGAGAGTCCGTAGCCTTCGATCACCGGTCGACCAGTCACCGCAAGCCAGCGTTCCGCGGTGCCGCGACGCAGGGCGGTTCCGCCTTGGAGGCACAACTTCAGATTCGAAAAATCCAGTGCTGCAAAATCCGGGTGATTGAGCACGGCGTCGTACAGCGTGTTAACGCCTGAGAAGAACGCGGGTTTCAATGTCGCGAACGTCTTGACCAGGTTCGGGATATCGCGAGGATTGCTGATCAGCACGGAGTGGAAACCGTGGCTGAGGTTGAACATGAGGTTGCTATAGGCGGCGATATGATAGATCGGCAGACAGACCAGGATTGAATCGGTCGCCGGATCGAGTGCGCGCCCGAGCCATTGCTCAGCGGCGGCGACATTGGCGACGACGGCGCTGTGTGGAAGTACGGCGGCCTTGGCCAGGCCCGTGGTGCCGCCGGTGTATTGCAGCTGCGCGATATCGCTCGCGCAGGCCTTGCCTTGCACGCGTGCCAACTTCGCCCCGCGAGCCAATGCATGCGTCCAGCGTTGAGCTCCGTCAATCACGAATGGCGGAATCATCTTTTTCACATGTTTCAAGGTGAAATCAACGATCAATGATTTCGGCCACGGCAGCATGTCGCCGACCTGAGTCGTGATGACCCGACGAACCTCGGTACCCGCCAGCGCCTCGGCCGCGACCGCGCCGAAATTGTCGAGTACGACCAGCACAACCGCAGCAGAATCCTTGAGCTGGTGCTTGAGCTCGCGTGCGGTGTACAGCGGATTGACCAGCACCGCGACGAGATCGGCGCGCAATACACCGAGCAAGGCCATCGGATATTGGAGCAGGTTTGGCAACATGATCGCGACGCGCTCACCGGCCTGCAGGCCCAGGTCGTTGCGCAGGAAGGTCGCGAAATCCCCGCTCAATCGATTCAGATCGGCGTAGCTCAAGCTGACACCGAGATTGCTTGCAGCCGGCCGATCGGCATGGCGTTCGCAGGCGCCAACCAGCATCTGCGCAATGCTCTGGCCATGGTCGAAAGCATTCGTTGCGACGTTGATGAAATCTGCCTGGCTCAGAGTTGATTTGATGTTGCTGCCGAATGGCTTCATTCGCTGCGCACTCCTTTGATCGCCAAAACGGCTGCTACGGCACCTTGCTTGACCTTAACCCGAATGGCCTTCGCGGTTAAGGAAAATCGGCTCGGCGCTATCAATCATCTGTTACGTTTTTACTCGCTAGCGCCAGCAAACCCAACATCAATCAGGCTTCAGCTTCGCGGCCGTTCGGCTGCGTCCGCCCACTTCGACGCATCTTGATTGGCTGTCCAGACTCAATTTTCTGAGCGGTCCGGGTTGGGCCGCCCGGCGCGTTCAAGCTCACGCTATGGATAGCAGGGCTTTTCTTTTGCTTGCGCGTAGGGTCTCGGAACGATCGCGCTGGGGCAATTTGAAAAGAAATCGGGGCACCGACACGTTGGAATTTTCTGTCCGATCGCCGCGAAACGCTGGAAACTCGAGCTACATCGCGGATACTTTGCTGGTATCTCCGATTCTTCCCGATCGAGCCCCCGAGGATTTCATGCCCACTAGCCTGCGCAATCGACTGCTCCGTACGTGCCTGATTTTTTGCGGCTTTGGCTTTGGCTTGGCGACGGCGGCCAGCGCAATGGATTCGACGCAGGCACAGACACCCCGGCGACTGATGACGATCGAGCGGCTCTATAGCTTGCCCTCAATCATTGGCACCGCGCCGGAGAATCCGGCCTGGTCATCGGATAGTCGTCGACTTGCCTTCTTGTGGAATGACAAAGGCCTGCCGTTTCGTGATATCTGGTTGACCGGGATCGATGGACGCAAGCCGGTACGTGTCACAAGCATGCCGCAGCTCGACTATCCGTCTGATCCGGGTGTCGATATTGCCAAGCTCGAACAGCGGGAGCGTTTTGAAACCGACCATGGTATTTCCGAACTGGTCTGGGCTCCCGATGGGCGACACTTGATATTTGCGCTGCACGGTGCGCTCTATCAGGTGCTGCCGGGCGGTCCGGCACAAGCGCTCAGCCAAAGCGGCAGCACCGGCTCGAATCTCGGCAGCTCCCTACAAGCCCATGCCATCGCTTATCTGTCGGCAGATGCCTTGTGGATTGCCGAGGTCAAGGACGGCAAGATTTCATCGCGCGCGGTCTATTCGACAGGCCGCAAGGACGTGGCTGTTGAGTCCTATGTCTGGTCCGCTGACGGCAAGCGCCTCGCTTTTGTCGAGGCCGATGCTTCCAAGGTGCCGACGCGTGGAATTCCTGATTACCTCGGCGACGAGACGCGACTGGCCGAGGTCAAGCGACCGTTTCCTGGCGAGCCGTCACCGACGCGTCGACTGGGCGTCATCGCAACGAGCGGTGGCGAGGTGACCTGGATGGAACTCGGGGACGAGCCACTCGATCAGATCTTCGATGTGCGCTGGTCGCCCGACAGCCAGCACTTGCTCGTCGACAAGAGCGATCTGTATATCAAGCATCGGCGATTGTTGATCCTCGATCCAGCTATCGGAAAATCACGACAATTTTTGCAGGAATCCGATCCGAACAATGTCACCGCGGAATGGTGGGCAGACTGGTCACCGGATGGAAAAGGTATTTATTTCACATCAGATCGCGGCAACGATTATCACGTTTACTACCAGGCGCTTGCGGGCGGCGAGCCGAAGGCGGTAACAGCCGGCGATTGGGCCGTGTTTTCCGCGAGCATTTCAGGCGAGGCCAAGGCGTTGTTTGTCGTCAGCAATGAAGGGAATGCGGAATCACGCCGGGTCCATCGAGTTTCGCTTTCCGGTGGCGAACCAACGACGTTGACGCTTGCTGAGGGCGCGCACCATCCGTCGATATCACCCGACGGCAAGATGATGGCCGATCTCTTTTCAGACGACGTGACGCCGCCTGATCTCTACCTGCAAACGACAATTGCAAACAACGCCAAGCGACAACAGGTCACGCATTCTCCGCAGCCGGAATTCAATGACTATCGATGGATCGCGCCGAAGTATGTCGTCTTCCGCAACGTCAACGACAACACGCCCGTGCATGCGCGATTGACCTTGCCGCACGATTTCGATGCATCGAGCAAGCATCCGGCGATCATCGGCTCGGTTTACAGCAACTCGGTGCACAACGAATGGGGTGGCCGTATCTACCACCCGACTTGGGGCCTCGATCAGTTCCTCGCCCAGCAGGGCTACGTTGTCATGAACATTGATATCAGCGGAAGCTCAGGCTACGGCAAGGCCTTTCGCCAACGCATAGGTCAGGATTACGGCGGCGTCGACGTGGATGATCTCTACAGCGCTACGCAGTATCTGATCCATGAAGTCGATGTCGACCCGAAGCGCATGGGTATCTGGGGCAGCAGCTATGGTGGCCTGCTTACCACGATGTCGATGTTCCGCTATCCGGACGCCTTCGCGGCAGGAGTCGCCGGTGCGCCGGCGACCAATGTCTTCCACGCGATGACCGGTGAGATGCAAACGATGTTGGCGCCGCAGGATCACGCCGCGCAGTACGAGAAGTCCTCGCCGTATCTGCGCTCCGGTGCACTCAAGGGGCATCTCATGTTGGTCCACGGCATGCGCGACGAGATCGTGTTGTTCAAGGATTCGGTGAGCCTCGTCGAGCGCCTGATTCTGCAAGGCAAGAACGTCGACTTTGTCGCGCTGCCCAACGCGCCGCATGGATGGGACACGCGAGGTCTCGCGCAGACTCGTTACGCGTTTGGAAAGCTTGTCGATCATTTTCAACGGCATCTTGGGCAGCGTTGATCGCAGGGCGCAAACGTCACGAGCAAGCATGGCATGAAGACTATCTTTGTTCGCGCGTAATCTCCGACGCGGAACGCCCGCCTTTGCACTGAAAGCAGCGGCGCTACATCGTGACATTAAAGTTTATAAGTACGAATAGATAACCGAACGCCAAATCTTTTGATTCGGCGATTGCGGCAATGCCCGGCCGTAAGCGCAAAGCTTCCAGGCTCATGACGTTGAAGCGTCCTTTGTATTCGATGCGAAAAAAACGACCAACCCGCGTCATGGCGTGAATGGAGCGAATTTCCTGAAATACGTCGCGCCAGTTCCTTCAAGCGAGTGGCTTTTTGTCGGTCAGCACATTGCGCAGAAATGAAGGATATTTCGTGGAAATGGATACCGGAATATCCCGGCGGATTGATCCTTGACTTATGCTCAATCGGTCAATCGATCATGCAAATAACGCTTCGATCATGTGCGCCACCGCGACGGAGTTTAGCCATGCACTCTGGAAATATTTCGCTCACTTTCCCATCGTCCGATCTCGACGAACCGGATGCGCTGTTTGTCGACGATGCCCGCAACCAGGCTGATCGACTGGCAACAGCATCAGCAGAATCCGCGGCTTCCGGGTGGCAAGGTCTTGCCCGTTTTTTTCATCGCCGTGCTCGACTGGCAGCACTACTGATTGCGCTTGCCGGGATGCATGGGTCGTGGGCCTTCGCCTACGACACACTGTACTCGGCGGGCTTTGAGACGGTATCCGACCTGCCGGCGTCCGATGCCGAGGCCGCGCGCTTTCTGACGATGGCTACCTTCGGGCCTACCTCGGCAGACATCGCCCAGCTCAGGCGTCTCGGCTACTCGGCGTGGATTGAGCAACAGCTGTCGCTTCCTGCAACGTTGCAGCGGCCGTATGTCGAGCAAGTCGATGGCATTCCACGGGTACCCAACCCTGGCCAGAGCGATCGCCTGCAGGAATGGATGAGAAATGCGATCAATGCGCCGGACCAATTGCGTCAGCGCATGGCATGGGCGCTCAGCCAGATCATGGTGGCGACTTTCCAGCAAAGCAAACTGGTCCAGGATCCGGTCGCGCTCGCCGAGTACTACGACGTGCTGGCACGCGATTCAACGGGCTACTTCGATGACGCTGGCGCGTTCCGTGCGGGCACTTACGAAAACCTGCTTGACGATGTGTCGCGAAGTCCCGCGATGGGAAAGATGCTGACTTACCTGCGCAACAAGGCGGGCAATCCGAACCTCGGCACGTTTCCCGATGAGAACTATGCGCGCGAGGTCATGCAGCTGTTTTCAATCGGCCTGATCTTGCGCAATCAAGACTTCACAGCAAAGCTGGATGGCAATGGGCAGCCGATTCCCACCTACGCGCAGCCAACCGTTTCCGCCTACGCCCAGGTGTTCACCGGCTTGAGTTATACCAGCGGCTTCAACAGCAATCCGTATCGAAACAACTGGAGTACGGCGGACTATCTGCCGATGGTCTGCTACGAGACCTACCACGACAACAGCAACAGCAAGACCTTGCTGAGTTATACCGGCGATTACGGCGCAGAATCGAACGCGTTTGTGTTGCCGGCCAACAACGGTTGCGACAGCGACCTGAGTCAGGGCCTGCACGTCATTGCCATGCACCCAAACGTGGCTCCGTTCATTTCGCGCCAGCTCATCCAGCGATTCACCACCAGCAATCCCACATCCGCCTATGTCGGTCGGGTCACCCAGGTTTTTCGGGACAACGGACACGGTGTTCGAGGTGATCTTGGCGCCGTCATCCGCGCCATCCTGCTCGATCAAGAGGCGGGCCTGCCAACGCCTGTGCTGCCGGCGCCCTATGTGTTCGGAAAAATGCGTGAGCCACTGCTCAAGCTGACCGCGCTCTACCGTTACTATGACGCGTCTGCCGCAAATGGACTTTATGCAGTGAGTGGGAATTCCTACAAGAGCTACGCGCAGATCCCCCTCGGCGCACCATCGGTTTTCAACTTCTATGAGCCCGACTATCAGCCGCCGGGCGAGCTGGCCGAGGCCGGTTTGTACGGGCCAGAATTCCAGATCACCAATGCGGGCTCGCTGTTCGACGTTGCCAACGATCTGCGCAGCCGCTCAGCCACCTATTTCGGAGATCCTTCGAACGTGCCTGGCGATGTGGCGGTTGATCTGCGTTCACTCGCCTTACTCGCGGTCAATCCCGCAGCGCTCGTTGCCCAGGTCAATCACGATTTGATGTTCGGCGCGATGAGTGCCCACATGCAATCGACGCTGATTGCGATGGTCACCGAACTATCCGCCAGCGACCCGTACACCCGCGTAACCGGGCTGCTCCAGGTCGTCCTGGCCTCGCCAGAATTCGCCATCCAGAAATGAGGCAAGGACATGACAACCCACTATTCGCGTAACCGCCGTGATTTCCTGCGCCGCGCCGCCTGCGCCGGTCTCGGTGTTGCCAGTGCAGGGGCGATGTTCGGCCATTTGCGTCTGATCAACGCGGCCATGGCGAGCCCGACGGACTGTCCTGCATATCCTCCTGTCAGTGACTACAAGGCCTTGGTCTGCCTCTTCCTTTTTGGAGGCAATGACTCGTTCAATCTGATCGTGCCGAGCGATGCTTCGCGATACGCCACCTATGCCGCCTCGCGCGGCAGCATGGCGATCGCGAACAATCAACTGCTGCCGGTCAATACCGCTGGCGTCCCGTCTTCCGATAAATACGGTCTGCACCCAAGCGTTGCGGAACTGGCCAGCCTGTTTGATGCCAATCACGCTGCGTTCGTGGTCAACACCGGTACGCTGAGACAGCCGACCACCAAGAGCCAGTACCTCACTGCGGGCTACCCGCTTCCTCCGCAATTGTTTTCGCACAACGATCAGCAGAACCTCTGGCAATACGGCCAACCCAATGCGAATGGCCGGGTCGGCTGGGGTGGCTTGGTTGCCGATCAACTGAACATCCTCAACGTCGGCGCGACCATTCCGATATCGATTTCACTGTCGGGTCAGAATCGCTTCCAGGCCGCGAACACGATTCAACCGTATGCCATTTCGAGCTCAGGTCCGAATACCTTGAATGGCTACGGCAATGCCGCCAAGCTCGCCGCATTGCAGGATCTTGTGGAAGTGGCCTATCCGGATCCGCTGACACGCACGTATGCGCAGAATTTCAGCGATGCAATGGACTACTCGACGACCATGCGCGCCGCGCTTGATATGGCGCCGCAGCTAAGCACGGTATTTCCCGACGGCAACAATCTGGCCGATGCGCTGAAGATGATCGCGAAGGTCATTTCCTCGCGCACGACGCTGAGCGCCAAGCGCCAGATTTTCTTCGTTTCGCTCGGTGGTTTCGACACCCACGATGACATGCTGACCGATCAGCCGGTGTTGTTCAGCACGGTCTCGCAGGCGCTCGGTGCCTTTCATGACGCCACCGTCGAACTCGGCGTGCAGAATGCGGTGACCACGTTCACGATGTCGGAATTTTCGCGGACGCTGAATACCGACGGTGACGGCACCGATCATGCCTGGGCCGGTAATCAATTCGTCATGGGCGGTGCCGTGCGCGGACGGCACCTCTACGGAACGCCTGCGGCAAGCGGTGGACTGTTTCCCGATCTCACCCTCAATGGCCCCGATTGCCTGCAGCGTGGCCAGATGATTCCGGCAACATCCTGCGATCAATACTCAGCAACGCTGGCGAAATGGTTCGGCGTCAACCCGTGCGATCTTGATACCATCTTTCCAAATCTCGCCAATTTCCCTGTCCAGGATCTCGGTTTCATGCTCTGACAGGATTTACCTCAGCGCGTGCGCCCCTTGCTGAGCGTTGTGCTGGTGCTTTGTCAGCGTGACAAGGAAGTCTTTAACGCTATGCTGTCGCCGTCAGCATCGCGCTCAACCGCGCTGCTTGAGTCGTCATTGATGCGTCGCCGGTCATAGTGAAAATGCCTCGCGCGGGACCACGGGCAAACTCGCAGCTGACTTGTCGAGGCGAGCGACAAAGGTATTTCTGACTCTGAAGGAGGTTAGAAAATAAGCGATCCAGATAACCGTGCCGATCAGTGCGCCGATGGTCCTCGGATCAAATGAAGTTTCCGCCGCTTGCGGTATCGAGTGCACCAATGCCATATCGATCAACAACTGCGCCGCCGCGGAAAGCTGGAAGGCGATGTAGATCTTCGGCACGCTGCTGCGGCCACGGAAGAACAGGATCACGATGAGGATACCGAATACGATCAAGCCGAGTTGTGCGATCAATTCAAACAGCAAGGTCGGCGCCCACATGGCGTGATACGCCTCACTGCCAAATGTGGTCAAGTTGGTCCAATTGTCAGCCGCCCACGCCTCGCGGCCCGAATACAGGGTGGACAATGCGACAAGAGGCGTTGCAAGCAGGCCGAGACCTGGAATCACCAGCCAACCACCGAACCCGCGTGGTCCGCCATTGGCCGGTGTCCGCGGTGCGGGCGGATCGTATCGATATAATCTCAGCGCAAGCCAGATCCAGAAGCCAAGTGCCATCGCCGCGATCACCAACAGCAGCCAGTTGATGCGATCGAGACCGCTGCGTGGAGTCACCGCGGTCGGCTGACCCCAGTAAAGCGAGTAATTGGTTTGCTCGCGTGCCTCCGACAGATGATTCGCATAACGCGGTGCATCGGCAGCGGCTACCTCGTCGACAAGCGACTTGAAGCGATCCGTTATCAACAAGCGACTATCCTTCGGAGTGATTGTTCGCTCGAAGCTGAATGCGGGATCGTCCACTTTTATCGATTCAGGCTTGATCGACCACGTATCCGGCAGCAGCGCTTCAGTGATCAGGGTCAGATCGCCCGAGCGCGAAATACCAATCGGTGCATTGCGGATCGCTGATTTCGGATTGCGCAGTTTTTCGTCAAGATCCGGGGTCGGAATAGAAGCGGTGTGCTGCTTCTTTACTTCCGACCAGGTCGAGAACTCCGGAATCCTGTAGTGCTCGGTGGTGGTGATGCGGTTGTTGCGCTCATCATCCTTGACCTGCATCGGCTCAGTGATTTCGAGCCCGCGATAGTATTCTGCATAAAAGTTAAGATAGCTTTTCTGCAACTCGTCAAAATTGATCGTTGCAAGTGCATTGCGCATGGCTTCGGCGCGTTCGCCTTCGAGTGTCGTGACCACGCTGAACGGCACGGGCTTTTCGAGACCGGCGCTGCCATCAAAGGTGACTTTTACAAGACGGGCCGGGGCAGGCTTGCGACCCTCGTCCATCGAGACCAAGCCTTTGCCACTGCTATCGATGACCAGGGCCAGATCAAACTTCGCTTGCACAAGATGCTCGAGATCGGCGTTCTGCGTGGGTCGCGTCGGGTCGAGCCAAAATGTGCGATTGCCGAGCCTGGCTTGCACAATCACGTGATCGAACTGGCCCGGACTCGGCTGGCGCGTGGCAAGTGCGCGGCGAGTTTCGGTGCTGACCAAGGCCGGATGTGCTTCGATGCCAAGCCGACTGAGCAAGGTTACGGTCAGCAGGGTCTTGTCCTTGCAATCGCCAAAGCGCCGCGCGAGCACCTGATCGGGCGGATTCGGCGCGTGTGAACCCGGGCCGATTTCGACACCGAGATAGCGAATCTCGCCCTGGACGAAGCGCAAGGCGGCCAGCAAGCGACCTTCCGGCGTGGTTTCTGCCTTGGCAATGCGATCAATTTCGACTTCAAGCGCGGGACTCAGCGCTTTCGGTTTCGCATACAACGGCGCGGCCCAGCGACTGACCGCCGCCCAATCAGCGAACTCGCTCCACTGCACGGCTGGAAACGGATCGTGCCACGACGGTGCATCGCCATCGACTATCAGCGGCGCGACATTGCGCTGATCCCATTCGTATTCGATCAGCGCGTCGTGCCTGCGGACGCGTGCCTCGACATGGCTGTTGTGAGCAACGATCTGCAGATCACGTTTGGCGGTCGCCAGCAGGCGTGCGTGAATGCGCGCCAATGGCACGCCGAAGCGCAATGCCATCGAGCCGAACTCACGATCCTCGAAAACCGGATTGCGCCCGTGGATCGTGTAGGAATAGTCGACGATGTCGCCAACACGTACATCTTCAAGAAAGATCGTTGCGCTTTTGCTGCCATCGTAGATGCGTCGATCAAGTTCCGTTTCACGTTGCAGAACCCGCAGCGTTGCTGCGGCCAGTTTCGAAACTGTACGTCCATTGCGGATCAGGTCGATCGAGTTGAGATCCAGCGTCTGGTAAGCCGGATCAAAGCCGATTTCGATCGTCGCCAGCGAATCCACACCGGCCGCATTGATTGCCTTGCTGGCATAGCGTCGGTAGACGTCGCGACCGCCTTCGGCGCTGACTTGTAGGTCACTGAGCAAGTAATAGGTACCGTCCGAGATCTGGCCTAGCAGCTTTTCATCGATCGAACCGCGCTCGACTGCGACCACCCAATCCGCTGCGGGCGTCCGCCGGATCTCATCGACCTCGGCCTGCGCCGGTGAAATCGCGGGTACGATCATGCAGCCGATCAGACAAGCCAGAAAACCCTGGCCAATCCTTCGCCGAATCTGGATGGAACGTTCCTGTTCAACCGTCACTGTTCTTCCTTTTTGGCTGCAAAGTCGAGTTTGTACTGTCCAGTCGCGATGGTTACCGATCGGTTGGAACAGTTCCAGTGCAGGGCCGACATTGTGGGGTAAGCGGCCAGGATCGGGCGGACGAAGCGCCATCCGAGCGCAATGTCACTTTTCCGCCCTCTTTTACGTTTGCTAAACGACAACAGGCGTTTTTCGGGCGGGCGCTCACGTCGGGACACCCTGCCGGGAGTTGGACCAGGAACCGTTTCGATCGCCTGTCCGCCGCGCCGATTCTTTACCTTCGTTTGACATCTTCGATCAGGAGTGGGCCATGAAAATCATTCGTGTTGTTGTAGCCGGAGTCATCGTTGCCCTGGGAGCCTGCGGGGGCGCGCAGCCCGGTGGAAATACCGCTGTCGCGTCCACGCCCGCCAAACAGGGGCCACATGCCCACGCCGTCACCAAGCAGTTTTCGATTGAAGGCAGCAAGCTTGTGGTTGCGGAAACCACCTATGTCGATGGCATGGCGATGCGTTTCAAGGATGGTGCGGCCGTCGCATTGACCGAAGCCCCGATCAGCGCCTGCGCGAAGCTGGCAGTGATGGCCAACAGCCGCTCGGAATTCGAGACGGCGGCGCTCGGTGCCAAGCCGGTGCTCATGCTGGTGCGCAATGAGGAGTATCCGCAAGGCGCCATCCTGCTGATTGAGCCCGGCTCCACGACGACCCTCGAAGCAACGTTTCCCGCGCTGGTCACGAAAGGCGATGCACTGATAGCTTCTGGTGATATCGGTGATGCCGGCTGGGGCAGCATCGACGCGACGAAGTACGGGGGGGAGAAATCGCCTCACGTGCGACTCGATGTGAACCTGCCGTATTCGGCACGCAGCGACGCGGGCGCTGTGGCCGCCGATGCCAGCGCCGAGGCCAAGTGGCTACGCGAACTTCAGGCCAAGGCAGGCAACGACACCCAGGCGGTCGTCGATGCCAGTTTCCTGGTCGACCCGGAGGACTATCGCAGTGGAATGAGCAGCAGCCGCTGGTTTGATGTGCTCGGCAACTGGAGTGACTTCAGTGTCGTCTCGCTGGCCACCGACAAGGGTTGCGCAACCATGGTGCTGCGCGCGCCGGGCTTTTCGGGCGGCTATCGTGAAGCCATCATCCAGACACAACTGATCGGAGACGTGCGCAAGGTGACCTCGGCGCAGACTGAGGATTTTGACAGCATCGAAGGTGACTACTTTGTCGGCCGCATCGAGCATCCGAAATTAGGCGCCTTCCCGGTGATCGACGCGCGCGCCTTCAGCCAGCCCGGTGTCGGGCTCGTCGTGTATTTCAGTGACAAGCCCATCGGTGACGAGACCTTCGAGTCGCTGGTCACCAAGCAACGCATGCTGCGTGCGGTCAGCAGTTTCCAGTCCGGCAGCCAGTACTCGTTTTCACACTATGATTTCGGTGGACCTGGAGTGCCCGTTGAGCAGCTGGATGCAGGCAACTCGACAACAAATGCATTTGTCGACGAAAAGGAAATACGTGGATTGATCAAGATCGGTGAAGGCGCAGGCCCTCACATCGCGGTGAACTTCAGCCTGGCCTTGAAGGCGGTCGCTCAGTAGCGGATCAAATCCACCAAAAGCAGGCGCTTTTTGATCCAGGCCAGGACCGATTGGATGAATCCTGCATGGGTGTCATCTGATGCCTTGGCAGGCGTTGCTGCTGCGACTTGAATGGACTACGCCACGAAACCGTCAGCAGCATTCGTGCGGCTGACAGTTTCGGCCGACTGTCATTGTCGCCAGATCTCAGTCGTCGAATCCGCTGCCGAAAATCCGATCGGGATTGACCTCGACGGCACCGATGTCACAAAGCGTCGCCTGACCTCCATTGACCGGGCGTGGCAAACCGCGTGCATCGAGTGAAGGGCAGCCCGCGTTGACGCCGTTGTCGATCAGGATGCTGCCGATCGGTGGATGCAGGGTCGGCACCTTTCCATAGGTTTGCGTCGCCTGGTCGAGACCAAAGGTATTGCCGGGAAACTGTAACGTCAGCGACTCCGGCGCACCTGGCAGAAAGAAGAAGCAGGTGTCGTCGCTTGTGAAGACCGGGCCGCCAAGCTGGACATCGGCGGTGGCCGGCACGCAGGCCGGCCCGGATAGTGGCTTCGCGAAGACGGTGTTGCGCACCTCGCTGATGGTGGCTCCGTTTTGCACTTGCAAGTGAGCTGCCGACGAACCGAACGTACTCGCGTTGCGCGCGAAGGTGCTGTTGCGCAACTGGATCGTCGTTGCGGGTGAGCCGGTGCGCGTGAGCATGTAAATCGCGCCGACAGAAAATCCGGTGTTCTCGAAAAAAGTCCCGTTGGTCACGATCAAGCGCAGACTTTCACCTGCAATGGCGCCGCCTTCAAAGGCCTCGTTCTGGCCGAAGTAGACGCGATCGAGACTGGCGATGCTGGTGGTGCCGTGGCCATAGAGCGCGAGCGCCCCGCCGTTGCCGGCCTCACGTGAGCCGGTGGACGGGCACGAGGTCGCATTATTGATGAACTGTACGTCGACCAATGTCGCACTGCCACCGCTCGGCACATCGAGTGCGAGGGCGCCGCCGCTGCCGCCACGACAGGTCGTCGCGTTCGCTGGCGTCGCATCCGTATGGTTGCCGATGAAGCGGGTTGATTCGATCAAAACCGACGCCCCAGATGCGGATACCGCACCACCGGAATTACCCAGATTGACGATGCCACCATCCGATGAGGCATTGTTGGTGAAGCGGGTTCGGGTCAGGCGCAGGCTTCCGTTGGTCTTGATTGCGCCACCACCGGCGCCTGATGCGGGCGGTCCAGAATTGAAGCAACTGTCGAAGGTCGAATCGAACACGAGCAACGTGCCCGTACTTTTGACATCGATGCAACCGCCGCCATCGCTGTTCGAGCCGCCGCGCAGATTCATGTGATCAAAGCGAATCGTCTGCCCGCTGCCACCCGCAGCAAATTTGAACATCGACCAGCCCACACCTTCGATGCGCAGTTCTGGACTCGCGCTGCCGTCGAGCTCGATGGATTGTCCGACCAGTGCAGGCAAGGGCGAGGTGAGGATGATCCCGACATTGCCAGGAATTTCAAAGCGAATCGTCTGCAAGCCATTGCTGGCCTGCATCTGCGTGATCGCCGCTCGCAAGGTGCCCGCGCCTCCGTCACCGAGGGTATCGACGATGTACGTGTTGTCAGCCAGACATGGCACGGCGGCAAACAAACCGGCAATCAGCAGAAAACGACGCATGGCAGTGCCTTGAAGACTGAAGTATTCAACTTTACGCAATTCGGCGGTGGATCCCCCAATGCGACAGAACATGGCGGAATCCACAGCGGCACGCGGATGCTGCAGCGCGTCTTGATCAACCATACGCCTGCGTACAGACTCGGAGCCGAACCCATCATCGCTGGGGAACTGCTTGGCCGGCTGGGGAAGAGCCGCCACGCAGCGCGATAGCGGGATCAAAGCGGCCTCGTCGTTCGAGGCC
>JBBQTY010000106.1:0-14323 GCA_038234445.1 Lysobacterales bacterium | reverse complement strand
GCCAGGTTTCAAGGTTCGCCAGCAAATGCGTATCGGAAAAATCCGGCCATTCCTGTTCGGGCAGATGCTGGCGCAGGAATCCGACACGCTGGCGCAATTCGACCGCACTCTCGCTCCACGGAAGAGCCTCAAGCCCGAGTTCGCGCACAGCGGCAATCAACGCCGGAATGGTGTCTTCAGGACGTGCAGGAACGCTGCGCCGTTCAAGTACGATCGATGCAAACCGACGCTCCTCAAACACCTCGACCGCGCGTTGCTCGCGATTCCAGCGCACGTTGCGCAGCTTGCTGAAGGCCAACGGGAAATCGCGTTCGAGCAGGTTCTCATCGAATGGCGCCGCCGCCAGAATCAAACTGTCGCGCGCGTCGAAACGCAGATCGATGACGACCAACCACGGCTCACCGAACAACGAACTCTCATCGAGCAGGCGTGCGCCGCGACCATTCGCTAGCTGGTAACGGCGAGGATTGTTGGCATCCTGTCGCGCGATGCGATCCGGGAACGCATGGATCAGGATGTCACCCGCCGCAGTCGTTCCTTTTGGTGCGGAATCTTCGCGAGAAAGGCGCAAGCGTCGTCGCCACGCATCGGCGGATTGCTGGATGAGCGCGAGTGCGCCACGATCCGCGCCAAGTGCAGCGATTGCGCGCGAATCGCGCGAGCGCCAGGCGGCCAGAGCGTTGAAGCGCTGTCTGAAATCATCATCGCGCCCGCCCGCAGCGCGCAACGGATTGCGTGCTTCGATCAGCGCAACGAGATCGCAGGCGAAGCCTTGATCCGCGGCGTTCGCGCGCAACACGGCGGCAGCGAGTCGCGGATGCGCGCCGAACGTCAGCAGCCTGCGCCCGAACGGATTGATCGCGCCGTTCGCTTCGAGCGCACCGAGCGCGATCAGCAAATCCTCGGCCTGGGCATAGGCGCCTGTCGGCGGCCGATCGAGCCAATCGATCGATTCCGAACCCCAGGCTTTGAGCTCGAGCACCAGTTGGGATAATTCCACTTGAGAAATTTCGGGACTGCATGCGGTATCGAGCCTGCGGCTCTGCGGCCACAATCGCCAGGCGACTCCAGGCGCGAGTCGCCCGGCTCGACCGGCGCGTTGATCGGCTGAGGCCTGCGAGATGTTCACGGTCTGCAATCGCGAGAAACCCGAGTTCGCGTCGAAGCGCGGCTCGCGGGCGAGCCCGGTGTCGATGACCGCGCAAATGCCTGGCAGGGTCAGGCTCGATTCGGCGACATTGGTTGCAAGCACAACGCGACGTCGGCCGCTCACCGAAGCTGCCAATGCGGCATGCTGCTCGGCCAGCGACAGCTCGCCGTGCAAGAGCAGCACCTCGGCATCGAGATCCTCGATCGTTCGGCGCGCCACATCAATCTCGCGACGCCCGGGCAGGAACACGAGAATGTCGCCATCGGTTTCCTTGAGCGCAAGCGCGACGACGCGACTCAGGTGCGTCGTCCATCCGCGCTCAGGCCAGCTTTCGCCCTGGCGAGCCGGCGGATACTCGATGCGCACCGGGAAACTGCGTCCGCAACTGGTCAGGCGCGGCGCATCGAACCAGCGCGCGATGCGTTCGCCATCGAGGGTCGCCGACATGATGACCAGGCGCAGGTCTGGCCGCAGCGTGGCTTGCACATCACGCGCAAGCGCGACGCCGAGGTCGCCGTGCAGATGGCGCTCATGGAATTCGTCAAACAGGATCGCACCGATGCACGGTAGTTCAGGATCTTCCTGCAGCATGCGCGTGAGGATGCCCTCGGTGATCACTTCGATACGCGTCGCGGCTGATACCTTCGACTCGTTGCGGATGCGATAGCCGACCGTTTCGCCGACCGACTCGCCACGCCCAGCCGCCATGAATTCGGCGGCCGCGCGCGCGGCGATTCGCCGTGGTTCGAGCATGAGGATGCGGCCGCCTTGCAGCCACGGCGCAGCCAGCAGCGCCGGTGGAACCTGGGTTGTCTTGCCCGCGCCCGGTGGCGCTTCAAGCACGAGCCGCGGATGTGTAACCAACGATTGGCACAGCTCGGGCAAGACTTCGTGGATCGGGAACACGCTGGGTTTCAAGACGAGGAGCGGATCGTGGCTGATCGCGCATTGTCGCTGATCGTGACGATACAAAAGAAAACGGCGCGAAGATTCGCGCCGTTTTCGAGTCTTGCAGGAAACGTCCGCTTATTGGCAGGCGAGACCGTTGACATCTTCAATACGAAGCCACGTCCGCGTACCGCTGCCGGTCGGAATACCAGCCGGCAAGCCGGGATTCGAGGCATAGGTGAAGGTCATGTGGTTGCAATCCGGGAAACTGACCGAGGCTGAGCCCCAGATGATTGGTGCTCCCGCCGAGCCGCTGTTGCCACCCAGTCCGCCGCCGGTGCGATAGGCGATCGGTGTGGTTGCGGTCTTTGCACCGCGAGCGATGTCAACTTGGCCAAACAGCCAGAACGGCACGCCACTCGGATCGTAGGCCGACCACGAATACGAAACGACCAGGGTCTGCGGCTCATTCGGGCGCTCGTAGATCTGCAGGACGATGCCTTCACCGCTGGCCGCCGGGTCGTACCAGTTGCTGCTCATGTAACCCGAGATCGGCAGATTCTGGAATGCCGCCGGATAGGTTTGTGTGGTCGGATTGTAGGCCGGAACGTCAATGTAGAAAAAATTGTTGGTGTTGAAGAAATTATCGAAACGCAGGCTGAAAGCGCTATTGAAGTCGAACACACTGGTCTGCGTGCTGTCATAATTTTCGAGCACAAAGGTCATGTCGTTGAGGATCGGAGTATCGGCTAGGGTGTCGGAAATGACCGTGTTCGGCTCGATACCCACGCGTGCAATGTTTCCGGGAAAATCCGCATCGGCAAAGCCGACCGTACCTTGGCTTACGCGAATGCCGGGAAACAACGGATAGATAGTCTGACTACTGCTGTTGCGATCGATGCGCATCAGGGTGGCCGAGTTGAACGCCTGCCCAACGCCGGTGCTGCAAGCAACGCGCCAAAGCTTGACCGTGACGATTTCCGTCGAATCGATCTGGCCGGTATTCAGATTCATCGCGGCCAACGAAACGTTCTGGCTGTAGGTCGGGCCGCTGGTCTGGTCGGGCAGTGGATCAGCCAGACAACTCGACGGATAGGCGGCAATCGGGTTTCGCCGCGGCAATGCGGGTGTGGCCGAACTCACACTGGTGCCTGATTTGCCACTGGAATTGCGTTGAAGTATCAGATGTTGATGTGCACTGAGCGCAGCATCGACACGGGCCGCGCGTGTGGCATCGACGCCCACCGTGGTTTGCGGTGCCGCGGTGGCAGAGCAGGCCGCAAAAACCAGCGCTGCGCCGAATAGCAATCGGGTACGAGCAAACATAGTTGGACTCCGGGGGTTGTTCCGACAAGGATACTCGCAGTGAAGGGGTGAATCAGTTGTGAACTCTGACCGGGTGGCGCAATGGGCAAGTCGTCGGTGAGTCCGCATAATCGTGTTTTGGACTCTGTTGACCGCATGCAGCTCATCGATATTGGCGCCAACCTGACCCACGAATCGTTTCGGCCTGACTTTGATCTCGTGCTGGAACGTGCCCGTTCGAGCGGGGTTACGCGGATGGTGGTGACCGGGGCCAGCGCAGCCGGCAGCCGCATGGCCTTGGCGCTCGCGAGATCGCATCCGGATCTGTTGTTTGCCACGGCCGGAGTGCATCCCCACCACGCCAGCGAGTACGACGATGCGATCGATGCCGAGCTGCGCGAACACCTCAAGGCCGACGAAGTCAAAGCGGTCGGCGAGACCGGGCTCGATTATCACCGCAACTATTCCCCACAAGCCGCGCAGATCGAAGCGTTCGAACGCCAGCTGCAGATCGCGGTCGATTGCGCCAAGCCGCTGTTCCTGCACCAGCGCGACGCGCATGCCGATTTCATGGCGGTGATGCAGAATTTCGAGGGTCGGCTCGGCAAGGTCGTCGTGCATTGCTTCACCGGCACGCGTGAGGAAATGATCGATTATCTCGACGCCGGCTGGCATATCGGTATCACCGGCTGGCTTTGCGACGAGCGCCGCGGCAGTCATCTGCGCGAACTCGTGCGTGACATTCCGGCCGAACGCCTGATGATCGAAACCGATTCACCGTATCTGCTGCCACGCAACGTGCAGCCGAAGCCTTCGCATCGGCGCAACGAGCCGATGTACCTCAAGCATATCGTCGAGGAACTCGCGCGCGATCGCGGCGAGGATGTCGAAGTCACAGCGGCAAATGCGACCGCGACCAGTCGCGGGTTTTTCGGGATTTGAATGATTGTCCGCGTCAACCAGATGTGTCAGAAGCTCTCCGTAGGACCCCCTTCAGGGGCGATGCTTTTGATTTTCGTTCAATCCGAACGGCATCGCCCCTGAAGGGGCTCCTACAATTTCGCTCAGCTGCGCAGACCGACACCGCGTTTGAGCAGCCACAAACTCAAGCCGCCGAGGACAATGACGAATCCGATCATCAAGGCGTAGGCGATGGCGACCGGAATATCGCTGGTGCCCAGCAAACCGTAGCGAAACGCGTTGACCATGTAGAAGACCGGGTTGGCGTGGGTCATCGCCTGCGCCCAGTCGGGCAGCATCTTGACCGAATAGAACACGCCGCCGAGATAGGTCAGCGGCGTCAGGATGAAGGTCGGTACGATCGCGACATCATCGAATTTTTTCGCGTAGATCGCGTTGACGAAGCCGGCCAGCGAGAAGATCGTCGCACCGAGCAGCACCGTGCTGATCATGATCAGCGGATGTGGAACGCGCACATGGGTGAACAGCATCGCGATGCACAGCACGATGATGCCGACGAGGACGCCGCGCAAGACAGCACCGGCGACATAGCCGCCGAGAATGACCCAGTTCGGCATCGGACTGACCAGCAGCTCCTCGATATGCCGACCGAACTTGGCGCCAAAAAAGCTCGAGGAAATATTTCCGTAACTGTTCTGGATGATCGACATCATGACCAGACCCGGAACGATGAAATCCATGTAGTTGTAGCCGCCCATGTCACCAATGCGTCGGCCGATCAGGCTGCCGAAGATCAGGAAGTAGAGGGTCATCGTGATTGCCGGCGGCACCAGGGTTTGCGCCCAGATGCGCAGGATGCGCGTGACTTCACGACGCGCAATCGTGCCGAGCGCGACCAGATTCGGATGGGCTGATGTCGTGCTCATGCCGCGTTCTCCTTGTTGCCGGTCAGACGCACAAAGAGCTCTTCGAGGCGATTGGTCTTGGTGCGCATCGAACGCACGCGAATGCCCGCCGCGTCGAGACTCTTGAACACGCTGTTGAGATCCATTGCGCGCGGCATTTCGAGATCGAGCGTATGGCCGTCCTGTGCACGTATCTCGACGCCATCGATCTGCGGCAGGTTCGCTGGCAAGTCACCATCGATATCGAGCAGGAAGCCCTCAACATCGAGTTTCGCCAGCAGGGTTTTCATCGGGCCGTTCTCGATGATGCGACCGCCATCGATGATCGCCAGATTGCGGCAGAGGTTTTCAGCTTCTTCGAGATAGTGGGTTGTAAGAATCACCGTGGTGCCGGCCTCGTTGACATCCTTGAGCGTGCGCCACATGCCGCGACGGATCTCGATATCGACGCCAGCCGTAGGTTCATCGAGGATCAGCAAACGTGGTCGCGTCATCATCGCGCGGGCAATCATCAGGCGGCGCTTCATGCCTCCCGAAAGCGTGCGCGCCATCGTCTGCGCCTTTTCCCAGAGTTGGGCACGGCGCAATTCTTCTTCGGCACGAACCTTCGCCTCGGCGCGCGGAATGCCATAAAAGCCGGCGTAGTTGCAGAGGATGTCGAAAGGCTTCTCGAAGAAGTTGAAGTTCACTTCCTGTGGCACCAGACCGAGCAGGCGCATCGCCGCTTCGCGATCCTTTTCGATATCGACACCGAACACCTTGACCGAACCGGAACTGGCGTTGACCAGCGAGCTGACAATTCCGATCAGGGTGGATTTGCCCGCCCCGTTGGGACCGAGCAGAGCAAAAAAATCACCGGGTTGCACATCAAGCGAGACACCCTTGAGGGCTTCAACGCCACCGGCGTAGACCTTGCGCAGGTCCTGAATTTCGAGCGCGGGAATTTGGCTCATAGGTATGGGCGGCAATGTTGGGACGGGGAGGGCCGACAAGGCCCTGATAGTATAGCGGGCTGCCCCCAATGGCGGTTTATACCGTGGCCATCAACCAGTTTCCGCTCCGTCTCGTATCCGCCCGCATGCTCGCCCCGGCCGTGCGTCACATGGCTTTCGAACGCGCCGACGGTCAGCCGTTTGCATTCATCCCGGGCCAGTTCATGCAGGTCCATTTCAACTATGCCGATGGCAAGCCGACCAAGCGCAGCTATTCGGTCGGCACGGTTGGCATCGGCGATGCGACACCGATTGAACAGATCGAGATCGCGGTTTCGTATGTCGATGGGGGTGCGGCGACCGAGCTGCTCGGCGGGCTGCAAGTCGGCAGCACGATTGAGGCGAGTGGTCCGTACGGACGTTTCTGCCTGATGGATGCCGACAGCAATTCGCGTTATCTGCTGGTCGCCACCGGTACCGGGGTCACGCCGTACCGCGCGATGCTGCCGCTGATCAGCCAGCTCACGCAGACGCGTGGATGCAGCTTCGAGCTGATCTACGGGGCACGCAACGAAGCCGATCTGCTCTACAGCGATCAGTTCGCCGCATTTGCCGAGGTGACCCCAGGTTTTCATTTCCATCCGTGCTTCAGCCGCGAACCCCGCGCGGTGCCACGCGCGGGTGATTACGCGGGCCGTGTGCAAGTCGCGATCGAAGCACTGAAACCGGATGCCGCCAGCGACATCGCGTATCTCTGCGGTAATCCCGACATGGTCGACCAGAGCTTCGCCCTGCTCAAGGATGCGGGCTTGCCGGTGGCGCAAATCCGTCGCGAGAAATACATCTCGTCGCGATAGGCACGTCGTCCGAAAACGCGGCGCACCGGATCGCTTGATTCAGGCCAGAGCGAACAGCTCGCAAGAAAAATGTAAAGGACGCTTGACACGACCCGGCCGCGGCCGCTAGGCTATGTCAAGTTTACTTGACACCGAGTGCGAGATGCGAGCGATCGACAAGCGTTATTTGCGTGAAGTTTTAATCGCGATGACAGCCTATACGATCATCATGCTGACGATCTGGCCAATGGTGGACACCACCAAAAGTCATGTCTTGCGCATCGTGATCGCGCTGCTTCCGGTGATCCCGATCTTGTTCGTCATGCGCGCACTGGTGCGCTACATCCTGGATGCTGACGAACTCGTCCAGCGCTTGCACCTCGAAGCGTTGGCGATTTCCGCGGGCGTCGTCGGTATAGCGAGTCTGGTCGGCGGCTTTCTCGCCGCAGCCGAAGTGATCAAGATCGACGGCGTGATACTTTTTTGGGTGTTTCCGGCGCTAGCCGGAACCTTCGGTCTTGCGCGCAAGCTCGCCGCGCGTCGCTACAGCGTCGCATGAATCTCTCGAAGACGAATTGGGTTCTTGACGCGAAAGCGCCGGGGAAAAATCGATGACCTCAATCAAGATACGACGTGAACTCGGCGGGTGCTTTTTCGCTGCACTGGCCTATATCGCCACCACCTGGGTTTGCGTTTGGCTGCTCAAGCATCCGCTGATCGAGGCAGGCCTCGTGGTTCGCGCCGCGGTCAGCCTGATTCCAATGATTCCGATCGGCTTTGCGATTGGCGCGGTGCTTCGGCTGGTTCGCGCGGGCGATGAGCTGGAGCGGCGTATCGATCTCGAAGCTCTCGCGATCGCAGCGGTCGCAGTGGGCATGGCTGCGCTGACTCTCAACGTGCTGATGGATGCCCAGGTCATCGAGATCGCCGCGCATGACGCCACGGTCTGGATCTTTCCGGCTCTGCTGCTTACGTACGTCGCGGCGAAAATCTGGGCGCGGTCACGCTATCAATGAACAACCGTATTCGCGAGTTGCGCGGAAATCAGGGCTGGTCGCAAGCCGAACTGGCCGATCGCCTCGATGTCTCGCGGCAGACGGTCAACGCGATCGAGACCGGCAAATACGATCCGAGCCTGCCGCTCGCCTTTGCCATCGCGCGCCTGTTTGGCGAGACGATCGAAACTCTTTTCAATCCCGACGCATGAGAACCGTTTTAGCCATGAACCGATGGAAACGCACCCTGATCGATATGGGTCCAGTGACGCTGTTCTACATCGCCAGCGTATTTATCGCGGGCGCGGTGAGCAAGCGCATGGATCCGGGCAGTTTGTGCATCCTTGTCGCGATGATTCCATTGCCCTCTATTGTCTGGATGGCCTTTGCCGAGATGCGTCGCCTGCGTCGGCGCGACGAGTTGCGCCAGCGCGTCGAGGTCGAGGCGATGACCATCGCTTTCTCTATTTCACTTTGTGTCATCGTCATGTTGAGATTTCTCGATCTTTTCGGCGCGTTGAAAACAACGATTCCTGTGGCCGGACTTATCATGTCGATTTGCTGGGCCGGCGCGCAGTTCTGGGTGCGCCTGCGCTATCGCTATTGGGCCTGAGTCAGCCTTTTTGGATTGTTCCCCGAATCAAAGAAAGACATTTGAATCCACGAGGTTTCCATGAAGAAGAACATGAGAATAGGCATCGCGGCGTTGCTTGCCGTCGCGGCGTTTGGCTATTTGAAATTCCGCGATAAACCATCGAGCACAGATTCTGCGCAAACCACTCGCGGCCACTATCGGATTGCGAGTAATAGTGAATCTTTCCGTTTCGGCTCGCTCGATTTCAGTGCCTGCGAACTCAAGCGTGAGCACTCGGCAGCAACCACAAAAGCCTGGTGTTCTCCTTTCCAGGTGCCCGAGAACCGTGCCGATGCCAATGGTCGCAAACTCGATTTGAAGTTCGCCCTGATCGCGAGCACACAGGCGGCTGATGACGATTTCATCGTCTATCTCGCTGGCGGGCCGGGCCAATCGGCCATCGATACCTGGCCGCAGATGGCTGATCCGCTGGGCGCGGCGCGCAAGCACCGGCATGTCTTGTTGCTTGACCAGCGCGGCACGGGCGCTTCGAATCCTCTCAAGTGCAAGGGCGCGAAAGGCGCGGACGACGATTCGCTGCCGTTTGATCTCGAACGCACGGCTGCTTCGACGCAGCGTTGCCTGGACGACGTCGCGAAAATCGCCGATCCACGCTTTTACACAACCACCGATGCCGTCGAAGATCTCGAAGCGCTGCGTCAGGCGCTCGGCGGGCCGAAGTTCGATCTGGTCGGCGTTTCCTATGGAACGCGAGTGGCCCAGCAATATCTCAAACGCCATCCCGAAGGAGTGCGCAGTATCGTCCTCGACAGCGTGGCACCGAATGAACTTGTGCTCGGCGGAGAGTTCGCGAAGAATCTTGATGGTGCGCTCAAAGCGCAGTTTGCGTATTGTGCAAAAACGCCTGCGTGCGCCAATGCATTTCCTGATCCGTATGCCGACCTGATCCGCTTGCGTAACGCACTGGGCGAAAAGCCGCGTGAAATTCGCTACGCCGATCCGGTGACCTTCAAGGACAAAACCGAAACCTTGAATGCCGAATCGATGGTCAGCCTCGTGCGCATGTTTGCTTATTCACCCGAAACGGCTGCACTGATTCCGAACACGATCAAACAATCACTTGCAGGCAACGACGCGCCACTGCTCGGTCAGATCGGCATCCTGAGTCAGGGCATCGAGGCGCTGGTCGGCAGCGGCATGCAACTCTCGGTGATTTGCGCGGAGGATGCCGATCGTCTCGGCCCCAACACGGCCGATGCCGACACCCTGCTGGGCGAGCGTCTGGTCGAAGTAATCAAACGACAGTGCCAGATCTGGCCGCACGGATCGCGACCGGCCGATTTCAATGAACCGGCCAAAGGTGATACGCCGATCCTGGTCCTCGAGGGCGAGCTCGATCCGGTCACCCCGCCACGCTATGGCGAGCAGGTCATCAAGAGTCTGAGCAACGCCAAACTGATCGTGGCCAAGGGTCAGGGCCACAACGTCATTGGCCGTGGCTGTCTGCCGAAACTCGTCAGCACCTTCATGGACACGCTCGATCCGAAAACGCTCGATGCCGCCTGCGTCGATGAGCTCGGCACGCTTCCCCACTTCATTGATTTCAACGGAGCCGCGCCATGATCGAACTGAAAGACTTGAACAAGGCATTCGGTGCGGTCAAGGCCGTCGACGGTGTTTCATTCACCGCACGCGATGGCGAGATCACGGGCCTGCTCGGACCCAACGGCGCAGGCAAGACGACCACCTTGCGCATGCTCTACACGCTGATGAAGCCCGACAGCGGCCAGGTGCTTGTTGATGGCATCGATGCAGCCGTTGATCCAATCGCCGTGCGTCGCAGCCTCGGCGTGTTGCCCGATGCTCGTGGACTCTACAAGCGCCTGACCTCACGCGAGAACATCGAATACTTCGGTCGTCTGCAAGGCATGGACGAGGCGCTCATCGCGGCACGTATCGAGGGTTTGGCCAAGGCCCTCGACATGGGCGAGATCATTGATCGTCGCACCGATGGATTCTCGCAGGGTCAGCGTGTGAAAACCGCCATCGCCCGCGCCCTGATTCACGATCCGAAAAACTGCATCCTCGATGAGCCGACCAATGGCCTCGACGTCATGGCCACGCGTGCGATGCGTGACTTCCTGCGTCATCTGAAAGCCGAAGGACGTTGTGTGCTGTTTTCCAGCCACATCATGCAGGAGGTCGGCGCATTGTGTGATCGCATCGTCGTGATCGCGCATGGCCATGTGGTCGCCGATGCCTCGCCCGATGAACTGCGCGAGCAGTCCGGAACCTCCAATCTCGAAGATGCCTTCGTCAAGGTCATCGGATCCGCTGAAGGACTCGCCGCATGAAAACGATCATCACTGTTTTCCTCAAGGAAGTGCGCGAGAACATCCGCGATCGACGCACCATCATCAATACCCTGTTGACGGGTCCGCTGATGGCGCCGCTGATCTTCATCCTGCTGATCAACGGCATCGTTTCGCGTGAACTCGACAAGGCCGAGAAACCGCTGCCAGTACCGGTCATCGGCGCCGAAAATGCACCGAACCTGATCGAGGCACTCAAGCAGAATGGAGTGATCATCAAGGCCGCGATTGCCGACCCGGAGAAGGCGGTGCGCGACAAAGATGCCGATCTCGTGCTGCGCATTCCGCCGAGCTATGGCGAAGCGTGGGGCAAAGGTGAGCCGGCTCAGGTCGAGCTGATTTTCGATCAGTCGCAACGCGATGCGAAGGGCTCGGTCGAGCGCTTGCGCAGCATTATCGATGCTTACGGCGAGCGCACGAGCAGCTTGCGACTGATTGCCCGTGGCATTTCGCCAACGGTCACAAGGCCACTTGTTGTCGCCAGTCGCGATCAGTCCACCGCGCAGGCTCGCGGCGGTGAGATGTTCTCGGTACTGCCCTACTTCTTCATTGTCGGTGTATTCATCGGCGGGATGGCCTTGGCCATCGACACCACCGCCGGCGAGCGCGAACGGCAATCGCTCGAACCGCTGTTCGCCAATCCGGTGGCGCGTTCGAAAATCCTGCTAGGCAAGCTCGGCGCGACCGGAGCCTTTGCGATGACGACGCTACTGATCAGCATCACCGCCTTTTCGTTCGCGGGCCAATTCATGCCGACGGAGAAGCTCGGCATGACCCTCTCGATCGGCCCGCGCTTTGCCTTGTTGACTCTGGTCTCGATGCTGCCGTTGGTGTTTCTGATCGCCACGTTGCAAACGCTGGCCGCCGCATTCGCCAAGACCTTCCGCGAAGCGCAGACCTATCTGTCGATGCTGATGATTGTGCCGATGGTGCCGACCATGCTGATGTCGTTCTTCCCGTTCAAGGTCGAACCCTGGATGTACGCGGTACCCCTCGTCGGCCAGCAAGTAACAATCACTCGACTGATACGCGGCGAGTTGGTTTCGAGTGCCGAAATTGCGTTGTGTTTTGTCTGCACGGCGATTGGCGCGGTGATCATGTACCTGATCACTGCACGCATCTACAACGGTGAACGCCTCGCGATTTCGACTTGATACGGAAATCGCAACTGCGTCGTTTCCGTCGCCCCTGCGCAGGCAGGGGCCCAGCGCCTCTGCTCGTCGCCAGCAAAGGCGCTGGATCCCTGCCTACGCAGGGATGACGGTGAGGAAATTTAAAAGTAGCGGCATGGTCGGCTCTGTGCCGTTGGAAGTCTCGGCTCTCAACAGCCGAATGGCTGGTCATCCCGAAGCCCGAACCTAAAGCCCCCGCGCCGCCCTAGCCACCGCTGCAAACAACGCACGGCCCTTGTTCATCGTCTCGGCCCATTCGGTCGCGGGATCGGAGTCATAGACGATGCCGGCGCCGGCTTGCACATGCAGGCGGCCGTCCTGGATCACGGCGGTACGAATCGCGATGGCCATGTCGGTATCGCCGGACCAGCCGATGTAGCCGATCGATCCCGCGTAAATGTTGCGCTTGATCGGCTCGAGTTCGCGGATCACTTCGAGTGCTCGGATCTTCGGTGCGCCGCTGACCGTGCCGGCTGGGAACGAAGCGCGCAACACATCCATGCTGCCGAGACCGTCCGCCAATTCGCCTTCGACCTGGCTGACGATGTGCATGACATGCGAGTAGCGCTCGACGATAAAGCTTTCGGTCAATTTGACGCTGCCGGTCTTGCTGACCCGGCCGACATCGTTGCGACCGAGATCGATCAGCATCAGATGTTCGGCACGTTCCTTCGGATCGGCCAGCAACTCGGCTTCGAGGGCGAGATCCTGCTCGGGCGTTTCGCCGCGCGACCGGGTTCCAGCGAGCGGACGCAAAGTCACTTTGCCATGTTGCTGACGCACGAGGATCTCGGGTGACGAGCCGACAATCTGGGTGCCACCGAGATCGATGAAATACATGTAGGGCGATGGATTCAGCGAACGCAGGGCGCGATAGACATCGACCGGTCTTGCGCGGAACGGCACGCTGAGGCGTTGCGAAAGCACAACCTGGAAAATGTCACCTGCGCGAATGTATTCCTGGGCCTGCCGTACGGCAGCCTCGAATCCTTCCTTCGTGAATCCCGAAACAAAATCGGCTTCATCAAGCGGCTTTGGATCGAGCGTCTCGGGATAGCTCGACCCCGAATGACGCAGACGAAACGCAAGCTGATCGAGTCGACGACACGCTTGCGCATAGGCTTGCGGCTGCGACGGATCGGCATGCACGATCAAATAGAGTCGCCCCTTGAGATTGTCGAAAACGGCGACCTCTTCGCTGAGCATGAGCAAGGCATCGGGCGTACCGAGCTGATCAGGCTTCTCGACCTTGGCGAAGCGCGGCTCAATCCAGCCGATCGTCTCGAATCCGAAATAGCCGACCAGACCACCGGAGAATGCCGGCATATCAGGCAGCACCGGCACGCGGTACTGCTGCCGCAGGGCATCGATTTCCGCCAGCGGATCCGCAAGCTCGCGCGTCTCGACCACCTCGCCGAGATCTTCCACCGACAACGTATTCCCGCGCAGCGAAAAAACACGACGACACGGTAAACCGATGATGGAGTGACGTCCCCAATTCTCGCCGCCCTGCACCGATTCAAAAAGATAGGCATAGGGCCCATCGGCAAGTTTCAGATACACCGACAATGGCGTGTCGAGATCCGACAGCACCTCGCGCGCGACCGGAATGCGGTTGTAGCCCTCGGCGGCGCAGGCATCGAATTCTTGTTGGGTAATCACGGCGCAACTTCAGATCAAAATGGCCAGAGAAGATAGCAGGGCTGGGCGAGGGGCGACAGCAGCGGCGTCCGCAGATGTCTATTCACCTGTAGGAGCGCCTTCAGGCGCGATGTTTGTGACGGAAATGCCAAAAGGCATCGCGCCTGAAGGCGCTCCTACGCAATCGAATGCGATTCGTATCACGGGATCAGGCGAGCCGACGACGCGTCATGCTCGAAAGATGCAAGGTGAATTCGACACCACTGCCATCGTCCAGATTGCGCGCGCTGGCACGACCATTGTGCAGTTCGGCGACGAGTCGCACGACATGCAAGCCGAGGCCGAGATGCGGGGTTTCGCCAGCGCCTCTCGCGCTGCGTTCGCGCAGGCTGACCAGTGAATCGAACAATCGATCCTGCATCGCGTTCGGCAGCAATGGGCCGCTGTTGGCCATGCGCAAGACGGTTCCCGATGCATCGCTGTCGAGGGCGATCCGAATCCAGCCGTCTTCGGCACTGAAAGAGCGCGCATTGTCGAACAACTTGTCGAGTGCTTGTGCGATCAGATCCGGGGCGCCGTGGAATGGCAGGGTTGCGCTCGGCAGCTCGGTG
>JBBQTY010000105.1:0-14378 GCA_038234445.1 Lysobacterales bacterium | reverse complement strand
AACAGGTTCGTGTTGAGTCCGCCGCAAAGCCCGCGATCGGTCGACACAACGACAAAGCCAACGCGCTTGATCTCGCTGCGCTCAACCATGAACGGATGCTTGTACTCGCTATTCGCATGAGCAATGTGGCCAATAGCCTGGCGCATCAGGCGCGCATACGGACGCGAGGCCTTCATCAGGTCCTGCGCCTTGCGGATCTTCGATGCCGAGACCATTTCGAGCGCGCGCGTCACCTTGCGGGTGTTCTGCACGCTCTTGATCTTGGTTTTGATTTCTCTGCCGCCGGCCACGTCTACCTCACAGTTTCGTCGTTGCAGCGAACACTCGGCTGCGGGACTTGCTTTCGGGATTCGAAATTCGGGATCTGGGATTCGTAAGAGCTGGGGCTTGCGGGCTTCTGCTGTTACGAATCCCGAATCCCGTCATCCCGAATCCCAAGGGCCCCTACCAGGAACCCGTCGTCTTGAACTCATCCAGGCCCGATTTAAACTTGCCTTCGATGTCGCTGTTCCAGTCGCCGGTGTCGACGATGTTCTTCATCAGGTCGGCGTAGTTGCTGTGGAAATGCTGGTGCAGGGCGGCTTCGAACGGCAGGATCTTGGCTATCGGCAAATCGTCGAGATAGCCCTTCTCGGCGGCGTACACCGACAGTGACAGCTCGGCAATCGACAGCGGTGCGTACTGCTTTTGCTTCATCAGTTCGGTGACGCGCTGGCCGCGCTCAAGCTGGGCGCGCGTCGCCGCGTCGAGATCCGAAGCGAACTGGGCGAACGCAGCGAGCTCGCGGAACTGGGCGAGGGCAAGCTTCACGCCACCCGACAGCTTCTTGACGATCTTGGTCTGTGCGGCACCACCGACGCGCGACACCGATACACCGGCATTGACGGCTGGACGGATACCGGCATTGAACAGATCGGTCTCAAGGAAGATCTGGCCGTCGGTGATCGAGATCACGTTGGTCGGAACGAAGGCGGAGACGTCGCCGGCCTGGGTTTCAATGATCGGCAGGGCGGTCAGCGAACCGGTCTTGCCGGTGACGGCGCCGTTGGTCGCTTTCTCGACGTATTCCTCATTCACGCGCGCAGCGCGTTCGAGCAGGCGCGAGTGCAGATAGAAGACGTCACCCGGATACGCCTCACGGCCCGGCGGGCGCTTGAGCAACAGGGAAATCTGGCGGTAGGCCCAGGCCTGCTTGGTCAGATCGTCATAGATGATCAGGGCGTCTTCGCCGATGTCACGGAAGAACTCGCCCATCGAGCAACCCGAGTAAGGCGCGATGTACTGCATCGCGGCCGATTCGGAAGCCGAGGCGGCGACGATGATCGTGTGCTTGAGCGCATCGTGCTCCTCAAGCTTGCGCACGACGTTGGCGATCGAGCTCTGCTTCTGGCCGATCGCGACGTAGATGCATTTGATGCCGGAATCTTTCTGGTTGATGATCGCGTCGATGGCCAGGGCGGTCTTGCCGGTCTGGCGATCGCCGATGATCAGTTCTCGCTGGCCGCGACCGATTGGGATCATCGAGTCGACCGACTTGTAGCCGGTCTGCACCGGTTGGTCGACCGACTTGCGCCAGATCACGCCCGGGGCGACTTTTTCGATCGGTGCGCTGTGCTTGGCATTGATCGGGCCTTTGCCGTCGATCGGGTTGCCGAGTGCATCGACAACGCGGCCGAGCAGTTCGCGGCCGACCGGGACTTCAAGAATCTTGCCGGTGGTCTTGACCGTGTCGCCTTCGCGCAGATGTTCGTAGCCACCAAGTACCACGCAACCGACCGAGTCGCGCTCGAGGTTGAGGGCCAGCGCGATCGTGTCGCCCGGCATCTCGACCATTTCGCCGGACATCACATCATTGAGGCCGTGCACGCGCACGATGCCGTCGGACACGCTGGTGATGGTGCCTTCGTTGCGCGCATCGGCGGTGAGCTTGAACTCCTCGATGCGATGCTTGATGAGTTCGCTGATTTCTGACGGATTGATCGTGCTAGCCATGGTCGTTTCCCGATGCAGGGTGGTCTTTGACACCACCGCAAGCGGTGGGCATCTGCCCACCTTGTGAAGTTCGAATTAGTGGATAAGTGCTTGTTCGAGTCGCGCCAGACGGCCGCGGACCGAACCATCAATGACAATTTCGCCGGCGTCGATGACGGCGCCGCCAAGCATCTTTGGATCAATCGACTGGGTCAGCTCGATGTCCCGGTTGAAACGACGCTTGAGTGCCGCGCCAATCTTTTCGAGCTCAGCGGAGTCAACCCGAACGGCAGTGCGCAAACGCACTTTCAGCGTGCGCTCCGACTCGAGCTTGAGCTGCTCGAACAGGGTGCCAATCTCGGGCAACACCGGCAAGCGGCCGTTGTCCGCCAGCAAGGTGATGAAGCGACCGAATTCGGTATCTCCTTTCTCGCCATGCGGAAGAAACAGCGACGCCAGTTGGCTGCTGCTCAGACGTGGATTGCCGAACAAGGCAACCACGTTCGAATCGGCAGCCACTTCAGCAGCGAAAGCAAGCTTTTCAGCCCAGCCAGCCAGAGCCGCATGTGCAAGCGCCGTCTCGAAAGCGGCGCGTGCGTACGGTCGGGCCAGGGTCAGTGCGCTCGACATGGGCCTAGATCTCGCTCACGAGCTGGTCGAGCAGATCCTTGTGCGCATTCGCATCAATTTCGCGCTTGAGAATCTTCTCGGCTCCGGCCATCGCCAGCGAGGCAACCTTGGTCCGCAATTCTTCGCGGGCACGGTGCGCCATCGTCTCGATCTCGGCTGCAGCAATCGCTTTCTGCTTGGTGCCTTCGACGATCGCGTCGGTGCGTGCCTTGTCGACGATCTGACTGGCTTGCTGGCTGGCCTTTTCGATGATCGCGACAGCGTCGACGCGAGCCTTGCGGATCTCGTCGGCCACGCGGGCATCGGCGTCAGCAAGTTCCTGACGGGCACGATCAGCCGCTGCCAGACCTTCAGCGATCTTGGCCTGGCGTTCTTCGATGGCTGCGATGATCGGCGGCCAGATGAATTTCATCACAAGCAAGGCCACGGCGAAGAACGCCAGGCCCTGAATCACCAGTGTGATATTGGGAATCATTGAACTGCTCCTGCTCTACGGCTGCCGGGTGGCCGCCGCGCGGATGCCTGATAACTGAGGATGCTTAATTGACGCCGAGCGTCGCGAGCAAAGGATTCGCGAACAGCAGCAGCAGGGCGATGGCGACACCGATGATCGGCACCGCATCGAGCAAGCCGGCGACGATGAACATCTTGGTCTGCAACATCGGGGTGAGTTCCGGCTGACGCGACGCGCCTTCAAGGAACTTGCCGCCGAGAAGGGCGAAGCCAATCGCCGTTCCGAGTGCGCCGAGTCCGATCAGGAGGGCGGCGGCGATGACCGTCATGCTGAGCAGGTCGCCGACCTGGGCAACGTTTGCGATGGTTTCCATGGTTCTCTCCGAGTGAAATGTTTTGGTTGAAAGAAAAAGCTGAAACAAAAATCAATGATGCTCTGCGGCCATGCTCAGGTAGACGATCGTGAGCGTCATGAAGATAAAAGCTTGCAGGGTGATGATCAGGATATGGAACGCGGTCCAGACGAATCCGGCAATGACCTGGCCGAAGCCCAATAGATAAGTCGAGAAATGATCGAGTGAGGCACCGAGGGTCATGACCGCGATCAGGATGAAGATCAGCTCGCCTGCATACATGTTGCCGAATAGTCGCAGCGACAACGATAGCGGACGCACCGCTTCTTCAATCACGCGCAGCAAAAGGTTGAACGGGGCGAACCACGGGCCGAACGGGGCGGTGAACCACTCCTTGAAAAAACCGAACAGACCTTTGTGCTTGATGCCAATGTACTGGATCAGTAGGAACACGGTCAGCGACATGCCAACCGTCGTATTGATGTCGGCAGTCGGCACCACACGCAAGAAAGCATGTTCCGGATCGTGGCCGGTCAACTGGTGACCGCTCGCCCAAGCCCAGGGCAGCAGGTCTACCGGAATCATGTCCATGAAATTCATGAAAAATATCAGAACGAAAATTGTCAGGGAAAGCGGCGCGATCAGCTTGCTGCGGCCATGAAATGTCTCACGAACCATGCCATCGACAAACGAAAGAACCATTTCAATCGCGCACTGCAGCTTCCCTGGTACGCCCGATGTCGCACGCCGCGAAACGCGCAGGAACAGCCAGAAAAAAACCACAACGGCTAGCAGCATGAAGAAGATGCTGTCGATATTGATCAGCCAGAACTGGCCTTCGGTACCCGGCGTCTGCACCTGCAAGTGATGCAGGTGATGCTTGATGTACCCGGTCATGTTCGGAGCTTCGTGTTCGCTGGCCATCGTGCTACCTGATTGCAATGAGGGCGATCCAGAATGAAAACTGCGCTGCCAGGATGCCGACGATCAATCCGGCAAAAGGCAGTTTCAGGACTGCAATGGCCAGTGTCAGCGCCAGGCACAGCCAAAACCATTTGAGTACCTCCGCCGAATAGGCGGAGCGCAGTACATTGCGTGCCGGAGCGACTCCCCGCCCGAACAGGCGTACCGCAAACAATCCATTGCCAACTGCGATGATGGCGCCGCCCGCGAGGGTGGCCAAGCCAATCCGCCAGCCGTAAATCGAGGCGATCAAGGCGACCACGAGGGTCACTCCGATCTGCAAAAGCGTGGTGCGAACTGCCACCCGCCGACCGTAGGCGATGGAATTGCGCACTTGAACCTACCCGAATGCCTGATGGATTCACTGTCGGCCAATAAAAACACCAGCCGCAGAGCCGCGGAATTATATCAGCAGGGGTTTGACGGTCGCAACCGCGAGGACCGACGCAACGACTCGACAAGTAACCCTCTGATTGAACGGCAAGGGGCGGATTGATCGATTGAAGTGCTTGTAATCCTGCTCCCGGCTGTGGCGTTCGCGCCGGACAAGTCGCATCTGCTTGGCCCCGACCGGGAAAATGCGTCCAATTGCCGCAACGTCCGAGACGATCAATTGGGTGACTGTCGCAATGAGCTGGCGCAGCCGTGTGCAGGGGGCCATATTTCACTGCGGTTGCCGCTGATGGCATGCGATCGGCATAATCAGGAGTCCGGGCTGGTTCCCGCTGCATCAGAGTTATCTTGCGATGAGCTCAACTGCCGATGCCTACGTCGAAATACCGTCTGGGAAGACCGTTTATTCGGAAGGCGAGCCTGGAAAAACGCTTTATATTGTCGAATCCGGCACGATCGACCTGATTGTTGCTGCTCGCGGCAAGGAGCCGATCGCGAGTTTGGGTCCGGGTGATTTCTTTGGCGAGATGTCGCTGCTCGACGACCAGCCGCGTTTCGCCACCGCGGTGGCGCGCAAGTCGGCCCGACTGCTTAAGGTCGAGCGCGATGGCTTCGCGGATCTGCTGCGCGAGAACATCGGCATCGCCACCCATCTGCTGCGCAGTCTCGCCTCGCGTCACCAGCAGTGCGAAATGCGATTGAGCTCGGCACTGACTGAAGCCAAGGCACCAAGATCCAAGCCAGCCGCAGCCGCAGCGACAATGAATGCGGAAGCCCCTGAAGTTGCGGTGCCCCCGGCGCCTGCGCATCGGCAGGCCCCGGCGAAACCGGTAAAAGCCTCGCTGGAACCCGCACAAACGTCCATCGAACGTCCTGCCTCGCCGCCGCTACCGACGCCAAAGGCGCGCGGTAGTTGCTTGCTTCGGCATGCGAAGGGTCAGGTTTTCCAGCTCGATCCGGCGCTCAGTGAATTTCTGGTGGGGCGACCTGATCTCGCTTCCGGGATCAATCCCGAGCTCAATCTGAGTGACGTGGACCCGACCCGCAGTTTGAGTCGTCGACACGCCAAACTGGTCCGCCAAGGCCAGTTGTTCTTCGTGCGCGAAGAAAGTCGGACCGTGAATGGTACTTTTGTCAACAATGTGCGCGTTGTAACCGGCGAGAACGTGCCGATCAAGCCGGGCGACAAGCTCCGCTTCGGCGCCGTCGAACTTGATTTTTCTGCCGCCTGATGCGGCTCGGAGAGCGAAAATGGTGAATAGCCGCGAATTGCCGGAATCCCTCTCGGGGGTCGATCTCGGCGTCATTGATGCCCTCAAGGCCCTCAAGGAAGAGGCAGATATCCTTCGTGGGCGTCTATCCGGACTGGATTCGGTCAAGGCCGAATTCGATCCTGCCGTGTTCAGTCGAGTCAATGCCGATTACGTCAAGCAACTTTTAGCGATCGAGACCAAGGCCGAACCGTTGCGTCAACAGGCGCGCGATTCTTACGCTCGCCTACGCGGTGCTCTGGCTGAAATCACTCAGGCGCACGAGGCGGTCAAACTTGATCGCCAGGAAATCGAGTTGCGCCGCAAGCTCGGCGAATTCAGTGAGGAGGAATACACGCATCGGCTCAAGGCGATCGAAACCGCGTTGAGTGAGCGCGCTGTCGCACATAAACAAGGTGAAGCGCTCCGAGCGCGGTTCCTTGAAGTGTTTGCCAGCGAGGAAGAATTGACTCACGCGGCCGAGCCAGTTCATGTCCATGAGCCCGTGCATGTACCCGCGCCTGGTCCTGCCAGCACTCAGGAGATGCCGATAGCGGAGGACATCGATATTCCGATGGATATCGCGAGCTTCGATATGCCGGTCGCACAGACACAGATCCTCCAAGTACTCAAATTGCCTGAGCCGCCGAAGCTGCCGCCATCTCCTCCGGGAGCCAAGCCCGCCGCATTTGGAGCCAACGCGACGATGTCGCTGCGCACCGCTCGTCTGGTACCGCAAAATCCTGAAGCCGGTCGATCCGCGATTCCATTGCCGCCCAAGCCGATTTCCCTCGGTGCCGATGCAAGCAACGAAATCCGTATCGGTGGTCCTGGCGTTGAAGCCCGGCACGCGCGCATTTCGGTCGACTCCAAGGGTTATACGCTGAGCGATCTTGGCAGCAAATCAGGAACCCGGGTCAACGCGGAAGCCGTTCAGGAGCGCTTGCTGCATCATGAGGATGTAATCCAGATTGGCATGGCGCGCTTCGTGTTCCGGGAAGGCTGAAGTGGCGCTTGAGATCCGCGACGAGTTGGCTGGAGAGGTTCGGGTGATCGGCTTGGTCGGGCGCCTCGATACCGATACAGCAGGGGATCTTGAGTTGGCCGTGCAGGATCTCATCGATGCCGGCGCGAAGGACTTTCTCGTTGATCTTGCCGGCGTCGGCTATGTCAGCAGCGCCGGATTGCGCGTGTTGCTGATGCTCGGAAAGTCGATTGACGGCAAGGGCAGCCTGCGCTTATGCGGGCTCAATCCAACCGTGCGTCAAGTGTTCGACGTTGCTGGTTTCACCCAGTTGTTCGCCATAACGGCCAACCGCGATGCGGCACTTGCTGGAGCCGTCAAGGCAAAGAAGCCCGCGGCTGCGCCGCTGCTTGGTACCGATGACAGCGCCGGGTCGACGGAAGCGCAGAACACGTTGGCGCCGTTTGCTGCAAAACTGCTGGGCATCAAGCCTCACGCAGTCGCAAACGCCAAACTTGATGCCCGGATGGTGTCGGATGTAGCGCGCTTGCTTGGGGTCTCGGGCGCGCGCTAGCTCTGGGGGCGCGCTAGGCAGATCGCGCTCCGGCAAGATCTGCGCTGCGCGAATCCACCTCGTCCCTGCTGATCAAGAGCAGGGTCAAATCATCGGTTGCTTTGGCTCTGCCGACAAACTCGCCGAGGCTGTGATTGATCGCGGAAAGCAGGGTCGGCGCATCGGCGCAGGATCTCATCGCGGCGATGGCTCGCTCGATGCCAAATTGCTCGCCGTCTTCGTTCTCGGCTTCGTCGAGGCCGTCGGTATAAAACATCAGGCACGCACCAATTTGCAGCTGAACGGTCGATGCGCCAAAACGTGTTTTTGCATTGGCGCCGAGTGGTGCGCCGGGTTCGATGATCAGCGCTTCGACGTTTGCATTCGCAGTGCGCAGCAAGGGTGCCGGGTGACCGGCGTTGGCAATCTCGATGTTGCCGGTTTCGGCATCGATCGCGATCACTTGCGCAGTGACAAACATGCCGGCTTCAAGTTCGTCCAGCAGCAACACGTTGAGTGTGACCATCAGGTCGAGTGGGTTGCTGGCTTGACTGGCGAGCAGACGAACCGCCATGCCGAAACGCGCCATCACGAGCGCTGCCGATACCGCCTTGCCGGATACGTCACCGATGACCAAACCGATGCGACCATCTGAAAAATGGAAATAATCATAATGATCGCCACCGACGACGCGCGCCGGTACGTACGCCTCGGCGAATTGGTAACCTGCCAGTCGAATGGCGTTTTGTGGAAGAAAGTGTTGTTGAACGCGTCGCGCAAGCAACAAATCGCGCTCGGCAACGCGGCGATCCGGGTGGCTGCCACGCTCCGCTTCGAGTAGGCCCGCGATGATGCTGGCAATGCCCTTGCCGAGCGACCGGTCCAGCGGGCTCCAGGTGTCCGAGCGTTCGGACTCGGCGACCAGGATGCCGAGTGTCTCGCCACCGAGTATGACTGGGGCAGCAAGGATTCCGGCTGGAGCACCGATCACACCGAGCGGTTCGATCGACGCGGCACCGCCAGCGAGGCCATCAACATGGCGCAGGCAGGCTTCTGCCAGCGCTACGGAAGGCTGCCGGTCTTCGCTCGATGCACCACTTCGTTGCGCATAAGTCAGCAATTTCGCGCTGCCAGGTCGGGTCACGAAAAGACCCACACAGGCACAACCGGTAAATCCATCGAGTAACGTTTCAAGTACCTGCCCGATCAATTGGGCCGGGTTCTCGCGACGGGCGGGCAGGGCGGCAATCCAGGCCAGTAGTTCGAGACGATCCACCAACTGCGGAAACGAGCTCGAATTTTCCTGCTTTGTCGCATCAGGATCGGTCGTGAGCAGTTGCACGGGAATCTCGCCGATGACGAGATCAAGCGAGCCGTCAACGCGCAATGCGCCACGCAATGCCTGGCCGTTATGCAGGGTGCCATTCGCACTGCCGAGATCCTGCACATGCCAGACGCCTTGACTGTCGCAGGTCACTTCGGCGTGACGACGCGAGACCGTGGAGTCATCGATGCGGATATCACAGTACGCCCCGCGGCCGATAACTACCGAGTCGGTAAAACTGAATTTCTGGCCGGCCAGCGTGCCGCCAGTAATGGTCAGGCGAGGCATCGTACCGCCTGGTCCTTTGGACTGCGGAAGGAGATCTCGCCGCTAAAACCTTCAAGCCATCGACTCATGCGATTTGCTCCCTTCCGACTTTGCGTTTCCCGAGTCACCGCCGGATCGTCTCGGCCAGTCGAGCCGGATACGATTGGGGTGGCGCTTTCGGACGCAGTGTCGCATGGTCGTCGACGAGGATGAATCCTCGTGCTGCGGGCAACCGCCTGCAGTTGCTTCAACATTAGAGGCAAACATGCCATCCATGGCAATCGCCTGAATTTGCTCGGCAACTGCTCCTGCGTTGTGCTGCACATGGATGTGCGAATGCCGCGAGCGTAGGCGACGGCATGGATGCCGGAGGTAGAGCAACGCAGGAGCAGTTGCCGGATGCGCTGGAGCGGCCTCTCGACCGCTTGTTCCAGAAGCGGTTCTCGACGGCTGTTCCGGACGCCGTTCTACCTCCTCCATCCCTGGAGTCGTACCGCATCCATCCATGGATGCGTACCTCCTGCATCCGTGCAGTCGTCCTGCATCAGGTGTGCATGCAATTCGCAGTAGTCGTCTGAAACTGCTTTTCTTCGCAGGCAACCATTGCTTCGCAGGCAAACACGCCGTCCGTGACAACACCTGAATTTGCTCGGCAACTGCTCCTGCGTTGCTCTACCTCCTGCATCCGTGCAGTCGTCCTGCAATTCAGGTGTACATGCCATCCATGGCAATACGGCTGTAACTGCTACTGCGTTACTGCCATACATGCCATCCATGGCAATAAAAAACCGGACGGCGAGCCGTCCGGTTTGAGTGCGTTGCGGCCCATCTTGGGGAAGAGGCCGCGACGCAATACCTCGATGCTTGCGGCGATTACTTGCCCGAAGCAGCCTTCTTCACCGAATTGACCTGCTTGGTCACGGCTTCATTGGTCGCTTCGAACGAACCCTTGATCAGGTTGCCGAGCTCTTCGTTGGACTTCATCGTCAGACCGATGACTTCCTGGTTGGTCGCATACAGCTTCTCGGCGGATTCTTTCGCCAGCTGGATGCCCTTCGGCCAGATCGCCTTGACGCCTTCGAAGTCACGGACTTCAGCGGCTTCGGTCCAGAACGCGTTCGACGCGCTGACGTGGTTCTCGACAGCCTTCATCTGCAGACCGGCAATATTTTCAAAGTTGGCCATCGCCAGGCTCTGGGCCTTGGCAGCGGCGTCGGCAAAGTTCTTGCCAAAGGAAAGGAACTGCGAATTCATTTGCTCGTACATGGGGAAACTCCCTCTCTAAGAGTGTTGGTGACGCGTAATCTAGCAGAGAGTTTTGTGCAGCGCAACATAATCGACTCATTGACCATGCCGTTCATTCATAAATCGAGGCAATTCATCACGTTGTCAAACGGATCATTCATGTGCAAACGCAATATTCCGGCGTACTGATCAGTCTTTTCGACCTTCATATTGGCAGCCTGACGTGCAGGTTTCATGGACGATGACGCGCGACAGCAGAGGAAGTCCGGGTTGCAATGCGTTCCAGATCCAGACGGCGAGGTTTTCGCTGGTTGGATTTTCGAGGCCTGGCACGTCATTGAGATAGTGATGATCCAGCTGCTCAAACAAGGGCGCGAAAGCGGCCTTGACGTCGGAGAAGTCACAGACCCAACCAAGCGTCGGCTCGATCGGTCCGCGCAGATGAATCTCGATCTCGAACGAATGCCCGTGAAGACGCGAACATTTATGGCCCTCAGGTACGTTGGGCAGGCGATGCGCCGCCTCGATGCGAAACTTCTTGAAGATTTCCATGCGGATCGCCGTGTTTTTCAGGGAGTGGCGAGAATCGCCAATTTCCAAGGATAACGTCGTCACGGCAAGCGCGCATGTGTCGGTCGGTGGAAGAGACGGGAATGCGGAGAAGGCAATGCGGTTATCGGGACGCTCGATTTAGGGAGGAGATTGAGCCGAAAGGTGCCGCTCGACTTGTCGTGGACGAGGTAGTGGCGCGTAATCGCGAGCGCGATGCGGTAACGCTCGGCGTTGTTGCGTTGGCGTAAACCACGGAGTCGTCAATCATCGATCCGGTTCGAATCGGCCATTCGACCAGGACGAAAGTGCAACCGGCGGCGAATCCAGGCCGCGCAACTGAGCCTGCGCGGAGCCGCACGGTGTCGTCTCCGCGAACCGACTCATTCAATCGGTATGTCGTAGATCGTTCCCGGAGAAGGCTCAGGCTCGAATCGGTAGTGCCACCACTCCTTCGTGTAGTTCTGGAATCCAGCTGCATTCATGGCTGCGCGCAGTTGATGGCGATGCGTCCGTTGCGTAGCGCTGGCGAGGAACGAATCGGTGTGCGCACGCGGATCGAAAAAATCGAAGTCGGTGCCCATGTCGAGTGCGCGGCAATGCAAGAGATGCCGATCACATTGCTGCAGCGTCAGATCGATTGTCGCGCCACGACTGTGCCCCGATACCGGCGCGATGTAGTCCCCGAGCAATCTGGTTTTGTCGAGGTTCGGGTAATGCCTCGCTTTCGTATGCTGGTCGTCACGATCGGCAGCCCACTCGACGAAGTGGCGCACGGCGCGTGCAGGTCGATAGCAGTCGAAAATCTGCAAACGCATCGAGTGCTTGCGCAAATCGTGTTCGACTTCTGCCAGCGCTTGTGCAGCGCGTGACTTGAGCAGGCAACGTGCGGCCGCGTAGCCATCAATCGGTTTGCCGACGAAGTTGTCGTTGCCGGCGTAACGCATATCGAGTGAGATGTCCGGGACAAGGATTGTGATATCGACAAGTCCGGCTTCTGCCGCCGTGGTGGCATCTGATAGCAACGGATTGGCAGCGATCGCCGTGTCGCCTCCGTGTAGTGCGATGTACGCCATCAAGCTCAGCGCAGCGGCGCGACGACTACTCACAAAAGTACGCCCTTGTGAACTCAAGATCACCACAATCAAACAGGAAATCGGCTTCAGGATCGACCTTGCTCGTTTTCAAGGTTCGCGTCTTGCTTGCACTGAACTCGAACCAACCTTCGGTGCCGACTCTTTCAGCATCGCAGTCGACGCGGTTGCTGTCACTCTGATCTTCTGCCTTCGAGGCTGTCGATGTGGCGCTATCGGTGGCAGCTACTTGGATCAAGGCATGGCTCGCTGTACCTGCCAAGAAAAGTTGTAGTCCCACTGATCAAAATACAGGTTGCCACCATTCCATTCCGCTTCGCCGCGTTGCAGATCGACGGTTTCGGAGCGAAAGAATTTTTTGGCCGGCATGAAATCGCGGCCGTAATCGTCGTTGAAGGCGATGCGGTACGCGTCGAGACCGCCGAGATAGAAACCAGCGATGCGCGGATCGTCACTGTGCAGGCGACCGGTGGTGACATCCATCGGAATCCAGCCGTAGGGCGCGATATACAACTGACCCCAGTCGTGCAAGTTGGTGTAAGCGTCGCCATCGGAATAGACCATGCCGGATTGCCAGCGCGACGGAATCCCGTTCAAACGAAGCAAGGCCATCAACAACAAGGTCTGCTGGCCGCAATCGGCGTGACCGGCATGCAGCGCGTAGTCACTGATATTGCTGATTGTTGAATACTCGCGCGCGCCTGCCCACGGAATCTGATCGACGGCCGTGTAAAGTTTCTGCGCTATGCGCCAGGGATTTTTCTCTTCGCCGACGATCTGTCGCGAGAACAGGCGCAAGGCTTCGTTGAAGACAATATGCGGTGGTCGCTCGGCGATGTACGGCGCCAGCTCAGGCGTGATCTTCGCCGCGATCACCTTGTCCGCATCGATCGCATGCGTTTGCGCCGATATCGTCAGTTTGTAGCTGATCGAAAACTCCGTCGGCTTGCCGGCTTCGGCTTTGCGTTCGAGATAGACCGTGCGTTGCAGCGCTGACTCGGGCGCGATCTCATGCTTGCCCGGCTGGCTCTTGATGAATTCGATACTGTCTTGTTGGCCGGGCAGTGCGCGTGGATACGGAATCCACGCACGCACAATCTCGCCGGCTGGAACGGCGTCGGCGTGCACGCTGAGAGACTGGGTGACTTCAAGTTTGCGTGACGCCACGCCGCGTTCGTGACCTGGACGCGCTGCATCGAGAATTTCGCGATGATGCGCATTGGCCGCTTCCATCGGCCCATCCAGCAGCGGCGTCTGCTCGCTTCGGCGAGCCAGCGCTTCGGCGCTCAGGCGGAAAAGATTGGACGCTGCGCGCTTGAAATACATCACGTGACCATCGATTAACTGTTGCTCGAACAATCCGTGAGCTTTCCAGCGCTCGAATTCGTCATCCTTCAAGTCGGGAATTTTCTTGCGCAACTGCGCCTTCAACGCGGCTTCTTCGACGGTGAAATCGAGCAGGATGCGACGCATGCGCTCGCGCTCGAAACTCAGCGCATCGCGTGTCGCAGTATCGAGAGTTGTGTTGTCGAGCGCCTTGGCGATCTTCGCTTCAGCCGCATCAAATTGGCCCGCGTCGACCATCGCGATGAGAGCGTCAAGCGCAACGCTTCGCCCTTCATCGGCACGTGCCAGCGATGGCAAACAGAGCGCACACCCTATCGCGATGGCCGCTGCAAGTCCGAGCGTTGCAAAATTCGAATGCGGTGCGATCGTGCGATTCAACGGAAGCCTCCCCGACTTGCGATGATCGCTGTGTAACATGCTTGCAATGCGCGGTCAATAATTTATGCTTCCGCTGCGTAATCGACGAATGTTCTATTCCTGATCGTTTTGGGGGCCGTAGTTCGATGATCGAAACGGTGTGGCCTTGGCTGGCCTTGATGCTGCTCTGCGCGGGGGTTTTCGCCGCGCTTGAGCGACGTCACGCATGGCGGATTTTTTCCGTCATGCCGCCGATCGTCATGACTTATCTGCTGGTCACCGGTTGAGCCGTTTCGGGCGTTTGGACGGTCACGCCGGCAATCCACGAGGCGCAATCGTTGCTGATTGCGCGAATCCTGCCGGTTCTGTTGTTCCTCTTGATGATCAATTGTGACCTGCGCGCGATCTGGCAACTGGGGCCGCGCGTGCTTGGTGTGTTTGCTTGCGCAACAACGAGTCTTTTGATCGCGTTCCCGGTGGCCTACCTGATTTATGGGCGTTGGCTGCCGAGTGATGCCTGGCAACCGCTGGCCGCATTGAGTGGAAGCTGGATGGGTGGCAGCGCGAACATGGTTGCGGTCAAGCAAGCCATTGGCATGCCTGATTCGCTGCTCGCGATGTCCTTGCTGACCGATGCGCTGTGCTATTCCGTGTGGGTCGCGATT
>JBBQTY010000104.1:0-14386 GCA_038234445.1 Lysobacterales bacterium | reverse complement strand
TGGACCAACAAGAACGTCAATCCCGCCAAGGTTGTGCAGGTCGGTGATGACGTCGAAGTCATGGTTCTCGACGTCGATGAAGAGCGTCGTCGCATCTCGCTCGGCATCAAGCAGACCCGCGCGAATCCGTGGGAAGCCTTTGCCGCGATCTACAAGAAGAACGACAAGGTGTCCGGTCAGATCAAGTCGATCACCGATTTCGGTATCTTCATTGGTCTCGAAGGTGGCATCGATGGTCTCGTTCACCTGTCCGATATCTCGTGGGCGGCGGCGGGCGAGGATCTCGTGCGCAACTTCAAGAAGGGCGACGATATCGAAGCCGTGGTTTTGGCCGTCGATCCGGAGCGCGAGCGCATCTCGCTCGGCATCAAGCAGCTTGAGCAGGATCCGTTCGGTCAGTTCATGGCCAACCATCCGCGTGGCAGCATCCTCAACGGCACCGTGCGTGAAGTGGATGCGCGTGGCGTAACCGTCGATATCGAGGAAGGCATCGAAGGCTATCTGCGTGCCAACGACATCGCCAAGGAGCGCGTCGACGACGCGACTCTGCACTTCAAGGTGGGCGATCCGGTTGAAGCGAAGTTCATCGGCATGGACCGCAAGGGCCGCGTGCTGCAGCTTTCGATCCGCCAAAAAGATGAAGAAGAGCTTCAGTCGGTGCTTGATGACTATCAGGGCTCGACCGGCGCCACCACTCAGCTCGGTGCGTTGCTCAAAGAGAAGTTCAACCGCGACTAATGCGGGGGAGGCTGGTGCGTTTTGCAGCAGCCGTTGAGATCGTGGTGCCCATTCAAAACGAATGGGCACCTTCTTTATTCCGCCCGGTATGACCCGCGATGACAAAGTCCGAGTTGATAGAAGCCCTGTCTGCCCGTCAGCAACATCTGGCTAGCAATGATGTCGAACTTGCCGTCAAGAGCATGCTTGAGCAAATGACGCACGCGCTGGCCCACGGTGAGCGCATAGAAATTCGTGGTTTTGGCAGTTTCTCTCTGCACTTTCGACCGCCACGCATGGGTCGCAATCCGAAGACCGGAGACGCGGTCGCGTTGCCCGGCAAACATGTGCCACACTTCAAACCCGGCAAAGAATTACGTGAGCGGGTCAACGGTGGCGATGCCGTGGAATCAGGTGAAATCAACGCCTGATCGCGCTCAGAGCGTCCTGCCGATAGCTCCTGGAGATTCCGGTCATGCGTCTTGGCGTAGTGGTTCTTATTCTGCTGGCCGTCGTTTTCGGTGCCACGTTTGGAGCGCTGAATGCCGAGCATATCGTTCTCGATCTCTATCTCACCGAGGTTTCACTGCCGAAGGGTGCCGCCTTGCTGGCCTTTCTCCTGCTTGGCTGGATTTTTGGCGGATTGTTGATTTGGTTTGTTCGAGTACGCCAGTTGCGACGTGAGCTGCGCGTGGTCCGACGGTCGCTGCGCGACCTGCGTTCCGGTGAAAATATGCCAGCGGTACGTGAAGAAAGCTCTGGCCCCGGCTGATGGAACACTACCTGCTGTTCCTGCTGTTGCCGATCGCTGCATTCTCTGGTTGGTACGTTGCCCGGCGCGGCAGCGAGCGCACGTCCGGCGCACGCGTCAGCGAACTATCCAGCAACTATTTTCGCGGCCTCAATTATCTGCTCAACGAGCAACAAGACAAGGCTATCGAGGTTTTTCTCAAACTCGCCGAGTACAACCGTGATACGGTCGAGACACATCTTGCGTTAGGCAATTTGTTCCGTCGACGTGGCGAAGTGGACCGAGCCATTCGCGTGCATCAGAATCTGATCGCTCGACCCAGCTTGAGCGATGAACACAAAACCATCGCTTTGCTCGAACTTGGCGAAGATTACATGCGTGCCGGTCTGCTCGATCGTGCCGAAATCCTGTTCACCGATCTGGTCGCGATGAATGCATTGGCGCCGTCTGCCCTGACTCACCTGGTTTCGATCTACCAGCATGAGCGAGACTGGGAAAAAGCCATTGACAATGCGACCAAACTCGAAGCCGCGACGGGCGAGTCGAAAGGTTCACTGATTGCCCAATTCCATTGTGAACTGGCTGAGCAAGCACGTGGTCGCGGTGACTGGGACGCAGCGCGCAACCGGCTTGATGCTGCTTGGGCTGCCGAGGAAGATTGCATTCGCGCAAGCATGATTAGTGGCCATATCGAAGCGTCCAACGGCAACTTCGAGGCTGCAATCGAGGCTTACGAGCATGTCGCCGAACTTGAGGTTGACTACGTTCCCGAGATCCTTTCACCATTGCTTGACTGCTATGCAAAAGCGCAGTTAATGCAACGCGCCGAAGCATTCTTGCTGCGTATGACCGAGAGTCATCAGGGTGTCTCGCCGGTACTCGCGCTGGCGCGAATTTACGCGCGCACCAAAGGTGAGAAGGCGGCCATTGAGTTTCTGACCCGACATTTGCACCAACGTCCATCGGTTCGCGCGTTGATGGCCTTGATCGATGCCAATCTGCATACAGCGCAGGATGACGCGCGCGAAAGCCTGTTGATCCAGCGGGATTTGACCCGCAAGCTGCTCGAAGGGCAGGCGATGTATCGTTGTTCAAGATGCGGCTTTGGAGCGAAGTCGCATCACTGGCAATGCCCGAGTTGCAAGAACTGGAGCACGATTCGTCCGATCCACAGCGTGGTCGGCGAGTAGCTCATACGGTATGTCCAGCCTGTCTTTTTCAGCCTGGTCGCTGCTGGCGCTGGCAACCCTGGTTTTATCGGCATTGCTTACCCGAGCAAGCATCCTCTACGCACGCCGCCGGCAGATGCTCGATCTACCGGGCAGGCGGCGGTCGCACAGCGAGCCGACTCCACGAGGAGGCGGCATTGGCATCGTGGCGGCGGTTATCGCGAGCTTGATCTTGTTTGCCGCTTTGACCGAGAAAAAGGCGGACAGTTTCGCTTCGATTGGGTTGCTTGCATCGATCATCTTGGTCGCACTCGTTGGTTGGATCGACGACCACCGCGGGCTACCCTCGAGCCTTCGCTTCCTGTCCCATTGCCTCGCCGCACTCCTGCTGGGCATGCCCGGCATGCTCCTGTTGCTGCCGGATCTGTTCGAGAATCCAGCCTGGTTGCTGATCGTGATGGCCCTCGGGGTCGCGGGTGTCGGTGTGGTCTGGTCGATCAACCTGCATAATTTCATGGACGGTATCAACGGTCTGTTGTCATTGCAGGCGCTGTTTGTATTCAGTGCATTGGCCTGGGTTTGCGCCACAGCCAATCACCTCGCCGAGGCACAGATGCTCGGCCTGTTTGCTGCCGCCACGCTCGGTTTCATACCATTCAATTTTCCGCAAGCGCGGGTGTTCATGGGTGATGTCGGCAGCGGCGTACTAGGCTTGCTTGTGGCCGTTGCTGTGGGCGAGCAGATTGCTGCGGTTCCTGAAGCTCTGGCTTGCGGCTTGATTGCCTGTTCGGCCTTTGTGGTTGACAGTTCGGCGACCTTGCTCTCGCGCATGCTCAGTGGTCGGCGTTGGTATAGTGCGCACCGCGAGCACCTTTATCAGTGGCTGGTGCGCTCGGATTTCAGTCATGTCCAGGTTGTCAGCCTTTATATGGTTTGGAATTTGACGGTGGTCGCGCCAACGCTACTCTGGTTGTGCCGTTCCAGTGCCAGCGTGAAATCGGACAGCACGGTTGCGCTGTCGTTCGTGTATTTGGCGGCATTGCTGATCTGGGTGTTTGGCAAACGCTATTGCCTGAACAAGAAAATTTCCGACTTGCGAACGAGAAAATCGTGATCAACAGGATCATCGCCAAGATTCACCCCCGGCTCGCCGTCGTCGTCCACGATCTCGGCATGGTCTGGTTGGTGTGGACAGCGGTCACCTCGATCCGCTGGTCGTTCGAGGCCAATCCGCCAGCACTCGGCTTGTTTGGACCCGAAGTCTTTCTGGTCCTCGCTGCGCAGGGGGCGATCTTCTGGATTACCGGTCTGTACAAAGGTCTCTGGCGTTTCGCGAGTCTCCCGGACCTCTGGAACATCCTGCGCGCGGCAACGCTTGGCGCCTTGGCGATCGCGACAACCCTGTTTCTCTACAACCGTCTTGAGACGGTTCCACGAGCCGTATTGCTGCTTTATCCCCTCGCACTGGCGGTTCTGCTCGGTTTGCCGAGACTGGCCTTTCGTTACTGGAAGGACAATCGGCTCGATTTCCTTTCGCGTTCGCCGGCGATGCGTGTGCTCGTGCTTGGCGCCGGGCGCGCAGGCGACACCTTGGTCCGCGGCTTGACTCGCGAAAACCGCTACCAATTGGTTGGCATGTTGGACGACAACGCGCAGATTCGCGGCGCACGTATCCATGGTGTGCCGGTGCTCGGTACGCTTGAACAACTACCCAATCTTGCGCGGGAAACGGCGGCGCAGATGCTGCTGATCGCGATGCCTTCGGCCAACAGCGCACAGATGCAGCGCGTGGTTGGCCTTTGCGAGGCGACCGGTCTGCCATTCCGCACGATGCCGCGATTGGCCGATGTGGTCGCCGGTCGCTCGAGTTTCGGTGAATTGAAGGAAGTCGCGATCGAGGATCTGCTCGGCCGCGAACAGGTTCAGCTTGACTGGACATCGATCCGTACCGGCATTTCCGGCAAACGGGTGCTGGTGACCGGCGGAGGAGGCTCGATCGGTTCGGAGCTATGTCGGCAAGTCGCACGGTTGGGTGCCGACTCGCTGACGATTCTTGAACTATCGGAATTCAACCTTTACCGAATTGAACAGGAACTTCGACGAGAATTTCCCGATCTCCTGCTTGATGCACGCATTGGCGATTGCGGTGATCTGGTCGGCTGCGAACATGTATTCAAACAGGCACGGCCGCACGTGGTTTTCCACGCTGCCGCATATAAGCACGTGCCCTTGCTGCAAGAGCAAGTGCGCGAGGCTTTTCGCAACAACGTCCTCGGAACCCACGCGGTCGCGCAGGCGGCGGATCGGCATGGCGTCGAATGTTTTGTCATGATCTCAACCGATAAGGCGGTCAATCCAAGCAGCATCATGGGTGCGTGCAAGCGGGCTGCGGAAATCTATTGTCAGAATTTCGCCGCGCAATCGAAAACCCGCTTCATCACGGTTCGATTCGGCAATGTGCTCGATTCAGCCGGCTCGGTCGTGCCATTGTTCCGCAAACAGATTCGCAGCGGCGGACCGGTTACCGTTACGCATCCCGAAATCACCCGCTATTTCATGACCATTCCCGAGGCCTGTCAACTGATCCTGCAGGCCGGCGTGCTCGGCAAGGGCGGAGAGATCTTTGCGCTGGACATGGGTGAGCCGGTCAAGATTGCTTATCTGGCCGAGCAGATGATTTTACTGACCGGCAAGCAGCCGGGGCGCGATATCGATATCGTCTTTACCGGCCTGCGCTCTGGGGAAAAACTCTTCGAAGAATTGTTTCACCCGCTCGAGAATTACCAGGCGACTGCCCATGCAAAGATCTTTCTCGCGCAACCTCGCAGCATGTCGTGGACTTTGCTGACCGCCTTGTTGCAGCAAGCCGAGCAGGCTGTGCGCGAATACGATGAAGCGCTGCTTCGCCGTGTCATCGATCAGCTTTTGCCCGAATTCGCCGCGCGCGACAACGAGCCAACCGCCACGGTGATTCCATTCACCGCACGCCCTTCCTGATTAAATCAAGAGAACACCGATGAGCAACGGACGTCTGCGCAAGGTTGTGTTTCCCGTCGCCGGTCTCGGCACCCGCTTTCTTCCTGCGACGAAAGTCGTGGCCAAGGAAATGTTGCCGGTGCTCGATCGACCATTGATCCAGTACGCGGTCGACGAAGCGGTAGATGCCGGCGCGGATACATTAATCTTCGTGACCAACCGCTATAAGCATGCAATAGCCGATTATTTTGACAAGGCCTACGAGCTTGAAAGCAAACTTGCGAAATCGGGCAAGGATGAGCTGCTTGCCCTGGTTCAGGGTACCTTACCGAAAAATGTGCGTTGTGTCTTTGTGACTCAGCCCGAGGCGTTGGGTCTCGGTCACGCGGTATTGTGCGCGAAACCCGTCGTCGGGGATGAGCCATTCGGCGTGATTCTCGCCGATGATCTGATCTGGAATGGCAACCTCGGATCAGGCCGGCCAGGTGCCTTGCGTCAGATGTACGAGGTGGCTGCTCGCGAGGATGCCGGTGTCGTGGCGGTCGAGGAAGTGCCGCATGAGGACACCAGCAAATACGGCATTGTCGATGCCGAGCCGATTTCAGAGCGCGCCGCGCGTATCCGTCTCGTCGTCGAGAAACCAAAACCCGAAGTTGCGCCGTCGAACCTTGCGATTGTCGGGCGCTATGTGCTGCCCGGGCGTATTTTCAGTCTGCTCGAAAAGACCAAACCCGGTGCGGGTGGCGAGATTCAGCTCACTGATGCGATTGAAGACTTGCTGCACGAGAAGCCTGTTCTCGCTTACCGTTTTGAAGGCACGCGATTTGATTGCGGCAACAAGCTCGGCCTGGTCAAGGCGACTCTGCACATGGCACTCAATGATGCGCAGATCGGCGCCGATACGCGCGCGTGCATCGAGGCGTTGTGCAACCGCTCTTGAGCCATCGGCATGAATAGACCCTTCGACCTCAGTCACATCCTCAATCATCTCGGTGAGGAGCGCGCCAGGTATCACGGCGCGGTTGCGCCGCCGCTTGTGCAATCGTCAATCTTCGCGTTTCCGACCGTCGCCGAGATGCGCCTGGGATTTGCCGACGAATTTTCAGGGCACCTGTACACACGCGGCAATAATCCAACGGTTGCGATCCTGCGCAAGAAAGTCGCTGCACTGGAAGGTTCAGAAGATTGTCTGGCTTTTGCCAGCGGCGCTGCCGCGATGGCTGCCGGCGTATTTGCCAGCGTTCGCGCAGGCGATCATGTGCTGTGCATCGCCAAACCCTATAGCTGGACGCGCAGCTTGCTGCGCGATCTGTTGCCAAAATTTGGCGTCTCGACCACGTTTGTCGACGGCACCGATATCGCCAACTTCGAGAAATCCATTTCTTCCGAGACGCGCCTGATCGTCCTCGAAAGTCCGAACACGATGACTTACGAGCAACAGGACCTTGCCGCGGTGGCAGCGCTGGCGCGGAGTATGGGTATTCGTACAATATGTGACAACAGTTTTTCGACGCCGCTCAATCAATCGCCGATCGCACTCGGTATCGATCTGGTCGTGCATTCCGCAACCAAATATCTGAACGGGCACAGCGACGTGGTCGCCGGAATGCTTTGTGGTAGCGAGGCGATGCTGCGCGAGGTGTTCAAGGGGCCGTACATGACCTTTGGTGCGATTCTTTCGCCACACGATGCCTGGCTGATGATTCGTGGCCTACGCACTTTGGCGGTGCGTATGCAGCGGGTCGCGGAGACAACCGCCCAGGTACTTGCCTATGTCGAGGCGCATCCGAAAATCCGCCGTGTCTACCATCCGCATGCGTCATCCGACGAACAGACGGATCTGACCCGTCGTCAGCTCAAGCGTGCCAGTGGTCTGTTGAGCATCGACATCGATACCGATCAAGTTGCCGCAGTAGAGCGTTTCTGCAATGCGCTGACACGCTTCCTCATGACTGTATCCTGGGGTGGTTACGAATCCTTGGCATTTCCGGTGTGTGCGGTGTTTCCTCCTGACGCACCTTTGCGCGCTACAGCGATTCCGCTCAGTCTTGTTCGCCTGTCGATAGGCCTTGAAGACGCCGATGACCTGATCGCTGATCTTGATCAGGCGCTGGCGCAGGTTTGAACTCCGACGTGCTGAACCGGCCAGCATCGTCACACTTGTCAACTGCGGTTGCATGGCATTGAACCCGTTGCATATCGCCATCGTAGGATTCGGTACCGCGGGCCAGGCTGCTGCCGTACTGCTATCACGGGATGGTCACAAGGTCGAAGTATTCGAGCAATCGAATGAACTGGGTCCAGTCGGTGCCGGCGTGCTGCTGCAGCCGGTCGGATTGCAAGTGCTTTGGGAAATGGGTTTGCTTAGCGAAGCCCTGGCACACGGGAGTCGCATCGATCGCCTTTACGGTGAATGCGCATCCGGCGGCGTGGTCATGGACATGCACTACGCACGACTGGACCAGCGCATGGGTGGTCTCGGCATGCAACGCGGCGCGTTGTTCTCGATTCTTGCCGGCGCTTTGGGCACCGACGTGCCGGTGCATTGCGGTCGCAGGATCATCAGTGTTGACGATGAGGGTCGATGCATTCGCGATCAACAAGGCAACGCACACGGGCCATTTGATCTGGTCCTCGCGGCTGACGGCTCGGCATCCGGCTTGCGCGGCGGTGTCGGCGCGGCGCGCATGGATCGCCCCTATCCGTGGGGCGCGCTATGGTGCCTTGTCGCACGCAATGACTGGCCTTATCCGCACGAATTGCGTCAGCGCTATGTGAAGGCGCGCAAGATGATCGGATTGCTGCCAGTGGGCACCCAACCGGAGGATGCCACGCCGCGCCTGAGCTTTTTCTGGAGCCTGCCTACGGCCGAGTTCGACGCCTGGGAAAATTCTGGAATAGAACCCTGGCTTGATGAAATACAGGGACTCTGGCCCGAGGCCCGACTACAGATGGCCGCAGTGAGTGAATGCAAGATCCTTCGCCGTGCCAGCTATCGCGATGCCATTCCAGCGCGCTGGTATCGCAATCGCCTTGCCCTGCTGGGTGATTCCGCGCATGCGATGAGTCCGCAGCTGGGGCAGGGCGTCAACATGGCGCTACTAGATGCACTCGCATTGCGCGATGCATTGCGTGCTTGCACCACGGTCGAGCCCGCGTTGAGGGCTTATGCGCATGCGCGCCGGGTCCACGTTTCGGCGTATCAATTCTGGAGTCGCTGGTTGACGCCGATCTTTCAGTCCGAACGCGATCTGCTCGCTGCCTTGCGCGATTTGGCCTTCCATCCGCTTGGGCGGCTGTGGGGTATTCGAGCGCTCATGTTGCGGGTTCTTTCGGGTACGCAAAAAGGTATGTTTGGAAAAATGGACATGTCAGAAGTTTTTCTGACCGAGCTCGCGCATTGGAAAGTAAACGATTCAAGGACTGCTGCGCTAGACTCGAACGTTGATTTGAATTGAAGAGGCGATCATGAATTCGTTCCACCCACCCGAAGTGCTTTTGCTGGGGCCCGGACCCTCGCCGGTATCGCAACGCGTTCTTGATGCAATGGCGCGACCGACCATCGGTCATCTGGATCCGAGATTCGTCGGCATGATGGACGAATTGAAGGAGTTGTTGCGCTATGCATTCGATACGACGAACGCCTTGACCGTGCCGATCTCCGCACCCGGTTCGGCCGGCATGGAAGCCGCCTTCGTAAATCTGATCGAACCGGGCGACAAAGTGGTGATTTGCCAGAATGGCGTGTTTGGCGCACGCATGCGTGAGAACGTCATACGAATTGGTGCCATCCCGATCATGGTCAATGATGCGTTCGGCATGCCGATCGATCTCGAAAAAGCCGAAGCGGCGTTGAAGGCTAATCCCGGCATCAAAGCGTTGGCTTTTGTGCACGCGGAGACTTCAACCGGTGTCGAATCCGATGCCGCCGCGCTTTGCAAATTGGCGCAGGAAAATGGCGCGTTGAGTATTGTAGATGCGGTGACCAGTCTGGGCGGTATACCGCTTCGCGTTGATGCGTGGAGTTGCGATGCCGTCTATTCGGGATCGCAGAAGTGCCTTTCCGCGCCGCCTGGGCTTTCGCCACTGACCTTCAGCGACAGGGCCGTCGCCGCGCTCAAGGCGCGCAAGACGCCGGTGCAAAGCTGGTTCCTCGATCTGAGCCTGGTCATGAATTATTGGCAGGGTTCCGGCGCACGCGCCTATCACCACACGGCACCGATCAACATGTTGTATGCCCTGCATGAATCGCTGTTGATGTTCAAGGAGGAGGGGCGTGATGCCGCCTATGCGCGTCATCGCAAGAACCACCTGCTTCTGGTGGATGGATTGGCCACGATCGGCCTGGAGTTGCTGGTAGCCGAGGGTGATCGTCTGCCACAGCTGAATGCGGTCAAAGTCCCTGAAGGCGTAGATGAAGCGGCCGTGCGCAAACGTCTGCTATCTGATTTCAGTATCGAAATTGGTTCCGGACTTGGAGAGCTGGCTGGAAAAATCTGGCGCGTGGGTTTGATGGGCGCAGGCAGCAATCCTGACAGTGTCGATCGCATCGTGGAGGCGTTGCGAGTCTGCTTGGGACGAAAGACCCAAAGGTGAATCTTGCTTTCAGGCGAATTCGCCAGTAACTGGCGTCTGCAGGTCAGCGCTGTTCGCTGAGCTTTTTTTCCCCCCATGAAGCCGATCTCCCGCATAGGCTTTCGCCTCGCTGGAACCGGGATCAAAAGCGTTAGATAACAGATCAAACGCACCCGGTGCAGGACGGGGAGAAGCATTTCAACGGCTAGCAGATGGATCTCGGATCAACGCACATCCTGTGCTGTCCGGGATCAGTCATTCTAGGCACTGGATCCCGTGTCAACGTGCACCCATGCACTGCACGGGAGAGTCATTCAAGGCACGGTTTCCCCGCCGCGCTCTCTATCCGCTCACTATCGAAACTTTCGGTATCTTGCAGATGGATCCCGGATCAACGTGCATCCATGCACTGTCCAGGATGAGTTCATCCTGAACTCACTTCATGCGGTAGGTGATGCGGCCTTTGGTCAGGTCATAGGGAGTCATCTCGACCTTGACCTTGTCGCCCGTGAGGATGCGGATATAGTTTTTGCGCATGCGCCCGGAAATATGGGCCGTGACCACGTGGCCGTTTTCCAGCTTTACGCGGAACATGGTGTTTGGAAGGGTCTCGAGGACCGCGCCTTCCATTTCGATGACATCGTCTTTTGACATTTTTCCCTGGGATTCAGACTCGGGCAGACCGAGAAGCCGCCGAATTCTACACTATCACGGCGTTTCATATCCAAATTCGCGTTCAGCTGCTGCGGGACAACGACCTGGGATCCGGATTTTCAGTTTCACGAGGAGGCGTCTGCAAGAACATCCTTGATGCCGATTCTTCACCGGCCAACCGAGATTTCCGGTGCCACTCCAAGCATTCGCGGCTTGAGTTCGTCAAACAGGCCATTCCAGTTTCCAGGGATGCCTGGTAGCGAGCAAAGCCGCTCAATCTCGCGTCTGAAGTCTACGCGTGACATGACCCTGGCACCGAGAGTCATCAGGTGATTGGAGCACACCTGCGCGTCGAGCAGGATGAATTCCTGCGCGGCAAGTCCACGGCATAGCGAGAGTAGGGCGACTTTCGACGCGTGATCTCTGCGGCTGAACATCGATTCGCCAAAAAACATGCGGCCGATCGCGATGCCATAGATGCCACCGACCAACATGTCGTCTTCGTAGACTTCCAGCGAGTGAGCATGACCTTCGGCGTGCAAGCGCGAGTACGCCATGAGCATGTCATCGGTGATCCAGGTGCCGCCGTCGTCATGACGCGGTTCGGCACAGGCTTGCATCACTTCGTCGAACGCGTGGTCAGCACGAATCGTCCACTCGCAGGTTTTCAGCCAGCGCTGCAGTCGACGTGGCACATGCGGGGAGGCAGTTGAGAACACCATTCTCGGATTCGGCGACCACCACAGAATCGGTTGGCCTTCCGAGTACCACGGGAAAATTCCATGCGAATACGCTGCGAGCAGTCGATTGCTGCTCAGATCACCGCCGAAAGCCAGCAATCCATCGGGTTCGGCGAGCGCAGTCTCGATATCGGGAAACACAATCGAGTCGGCGCCGAGCAGGGGCAACCGGATCATGCCGAAGCCATTGGTTCGGCATAGGGCGAATGGGCAAGCAATTCCTCGCGATACATTTCAAGACCCACCGCTTCGCGCTGCAGTGCATCGCCAACTGCGCTCGCGAAGCGTTGGTCACGAACAAGATGAAACGATCGTGTCCGCACCGGTAGAAATCCGCGAGCAATCTTGTGCTCGCCTTGAGCGCCCGGTTCGAAGTGCTGCAAACCATTTCGGATGCAGTAGTCGATGCCCTGGTAATAGCACGCTTCAAAATGCAGGCCGGGAATCTGTTCCTCGGCTCCCCAATAGCGGCCGTACAAGGTGTCCGAACTGCGCAGACAGATCGCCGCAGCGATGATGCGACCTGCACGTCGGCAGAGCACGGCAACGACTTGGCGTGGCATATGTTTGCCAAGATGTCGGAAGAAACCTTCGGTCAGGGCTGGATGGTTGCCGTGCGCATCGAAGTTGGAACGATAGAGCTCATGCAGAATTCGCCACTCGTCGGCATCGAGCTCATCGCCGTGTCGGATTTCGCAAGTGACGCCTGCCGCAGCGACGTGTTGGCGCTCCTGACGAATGTTCTTGCGCTTCTTCGGCTTCAACGCGGCAAGGAAATCATCGAACTCGCTCCAGCCGCGGTTGCTCCAATGGAACTGCCAATCGAATCGAGGTAGCCAACGCGTGCCTGAAAGCTGATCCGCACCTGCATCATCAACGAAGTTTAGATGCGCAGACGACATTCCCATCGCCGCCACGCGCTGCTCGATCGCCTCAATCAGTGCTTCTCGCAACGCCACGGTCCTGTCGCCGGCTCCGACCAACAAGCGCGGGCCAGTCACTGGAGAGTAGGGCACCGCGCACAACAGTTTCGGATAGTAGGCAAGTCCATTGCGCTCATAGGCACTCGCCCATGACCAGTCAAACACGAATTCGCCATGCGAATTGCCTTTCAAATAGAGCGGAGCTGCTGCGACAAGTGCGTTGTTTTCGTAAAGTCCAAGCGGACATGACTGCCAGCCGAATTCGCGCAAGATGCAGCCGTGTTCTTCGAGTCCGGCGAGAAACGCATGTGCGAGGAACGGATGATCGCTGCCGACCAGCGCGTTCCACCTGACGGCATCGATATCACTGACACCATTGTGCATACGGATTTCAAGGGACGGCATGTCGGTTCGATCTGCTCGATGTGGGAAGCGGCTTCAGCCGCGATGCTTTTGTATCACCGACCTAGAAAGACAGCATCGCCCCGAAGAGGGGACAAGCGGCTGAGGCCGCTTCCTACAAACGGCGGCGAAAACTGCGGCCGCCTGATATCGATCAACCAGCAAGACCCAGCTTGTCGAGATACTTTTCGGCATCGAGTGCGGCCATGCAGCCGAAGCCGGCAGAAGTTACAGCCTGACGATAGACCTGATCAGCCACATCGCCGGCGGCGAAAACGCCCGGAACGCTCGTCGCTGTCGCGTTGCCTTCGAGCCCCGTTCGGATCGTAATGTAGCCGTTGCGCATGTCGAGCTGACCTTCGAAGATGCTTGTGTTCGGTGTATGACCAATCGCGACGAACATGCCGGTCAACGCAATATCACGCGTCGATCCATCCTCAGTACTTTTGACGCGAATGCCGGTGACCCCGGTCGAATCGCCGAGGACTTCATCGACGCTGTGATTCCAGACGATATCGATCTTGCCGGCGGCCTGCTTCTCGAACAGCTTGTCCTGCATGATTTTTTCAGCGCGTAACTTGTCGCGACGATGCACAAGGGTGACCTTCTTGGCGATATTCGCCAGATACAGCGCCTCTTCGACCGCGGTATTGCCGCCGCCAATCACGGCGACTTCTTGCTCGCGGAAGAAAAAGCCATCGCAGGTTGCGCAGGCCGAGACGCCCTGGCCCTTGAACTTGTCTTCCGATTCGAGGCCGAGATACATAGCGGTTGCGCCGGTGGCGATGATCAGGGCATCACAGGTGTATTCGCCGCTGTCGCCAACGAGGCGAAACGGTCGTTGCGTGAGGTCGGCCGTATGGATGTGGTCGAACAGGATCTCGGTATTGAAGCGCTCAGCGTGTTGTTTCATGCGCTCCATCAGCGCAGGTCCCTGCAGACCTTCGACATCGCCCGGCCAGTTGTCGACATCGGTGGTGGTCATGAGCTGACCGCCCTGGGCCAGGCCGGTGATCATCGTCGGCTTGAGATTGGCGCGTGCCGCGTAGACCGCAGCTGAGTATCCGGCCGGACCGGTTCCGAGGATCAGGAGGCGCGTGTGTTTCGGGGTCGTCATGTATAATCCCGGCCGTTTTCCGGCCTTCTCTGTGGCGATGGTTTTCGATGCCGGCAAGCCGCGCGACACTTGCGGTTGCTGCCGTCACAGCCTGATTTCAAACTCGTCGTTGCGGGCAACCAGTGATCCGGTCGCCCCGCGTTCGGCTGGTGAGGATGGGGTGCCGGAGAGGATGAATCAAGCCATCGTGCGCTCGCGTACGTGGGCTGTGGCAAAAATCCGCATCGGTTTCGGCCGCTGCATTCCCTGATCAATCTGGAGATTCTGATGCGCATCGGTATTCCGTCCGAGACCAAGACCCTTGAAGGGCGTGTCGCCCTCGTCCCCGCGGCATGCGCGGATCTGGTGCGTCGCGGTCACGA
>JBBQTY010000103.1:0-14601 GCA_038234445.1 Lysobacterales bacterium | reverse complement strand
TCGCTCAAGGTCGGTGACCACGTCATTCCGCTGTACACGCCGGAATGTGGCGCCTGCAAATTCTGCCTCTCGGGCAAGACCAACCTGTGTCAGGCGATTCGCGTGACCCAGGGCAAGGGCTTGATGCCGGACGGCACCAGTCGATTCTTGATCGACGGAAAACCGATCCTGCACTACATGGGTTGCAGCACGTTTTCCGAATACACCGTCCTGCCCGAGATCGCGCTGGCCAAGATCAACAAGGCCGCACCGCTCGAAAAAGTCTGTCTGCTCGGCTGCGGCATCACCACGGGCATCGGCGCCGTACTCAATACGGCCAAGGTCGAAGCGGGCGCCAGTGTTGCCGTGTTCGGACTCGGCGGCATCGGTATGTCGGTGATCCAGGGTGCGGTGATGGCCAAAGCGGGCCGGATTATTGCGATCGACATGAATCCGGCCAAGGCCGAGATGGCCAAGGCACTCGGCGCCACCGATTTTCTCAACCCGAAGGATTATCCGGATTCGCAGATCCAGCAGGTCATCGTCGATTTGACCGATGGCGGAGTCGACTATTCCTTTGAATGCATCGGCAACGTTCACGTCATGCGCTCGGCTCTCGAGTGCTGCCACAAGGGTTGGGGCGAATCGATCATCATTGGCGTAGCCGGTGCCGGCCAGGAAATATCGACGCGCCCGTTCCAACTCGTGACCGGCCGGGTCTGGCGCGGCTCGGCGTTCGGCGGCGTAAAAGGTCGCTCGCAGCTGCCGGGTTACGTCGAGCAATACATGGCCGGCAATTTGAAGATCGACGAATTCGTCAGCGAGGAGTTGCCACTCGAACAGATCAACCACGCTTTCGATCTCATGCACGAGGGCAAGGTGATCCGTTCGGTGATTCGTTTCTGAGGCGCTTCAAACCTGCCAGTCGGAATCGGCCATCACGGCTGAGGACGCGGCGATATCGACGACCTCGTAATGGCGAACCAGCGGTTCCATTTCGAGCAGATACTGCTCGTCCTCGGGGTAGTAGACCGAGCGATCGGGGTTCTCTCCGGCGAAGGCGCGGACCGCTTCCATCGAATCCCACAACGAGACCAGCATGATCTCGCAATGCTCGCCCTGGATGCGCTTGAGCACCTTGACGCCTCGGCTGCCAGTCGTCTTGGCGTAGTCACGCAATCCGGTCTCGCGCAGGTAATCGAGATAGTCGTCGGCCTTGTCGGCCAAGGTGATGCCTCGCCAGATCCGCGCGATCATGGAAGATCTCCGCCAAACGGGTCGCCGATCTTCGCATAACGATCCGCGCTTCGCAGCGTCGACAGAGACTTGCATGAATTCCGATTCCGGTGGTCATCGGGTTCGGCGCTGAGCGATCAAGATTTGGGATCATCGCGCGTCGATCATGGTCGCCTGCAACCTCGTGCGGATTCCGGGATAGACTGGTGGATTGCGATCGCATCGTTCGGAGACAAACCATGTGGGCTGACTGCGGAACCCTCTTGCTTGGAACCGTGCTATTGCTGTTCGGCACCGATTCTCTGGCCAACGGCGTCAGCGGCCTGATCTCGCGTCGGCTGACCGAGTCCTACCTGTTTTCACTAGCCGGATCGATCGTCGCTGCGCTGGCGCCATTGCTTGCCGTGCTCATCGCGGCCTTGTTGACGAATCAGACCGCAGTGGCGTTCGGCGGTATCGTCGGCGGCGCCATTGCCCAACTCGGCTTGCTGCTCGGCTTGGCCGCCTTGCTGGCGCCATTGTTGACACGCTTGAAAGTGTTCGCGCTGATCAATCCGATGCTGATCGGCGCTGTGGTTCTAGCCTGGCTACTGAGTCTCGATCATGCTTATTCGATGCTCGACGGCGGCATCCTGGTGCTTGCATTCATTGTCGTGCTCGTCGTCATCGTGCGCAGCGTGTCACGCGAGCGAGTGGCGGCAAAGGTAATTTTCGATCAACCGTCGCGGACTTTTGGCTCGGGCTTGCTGGCCTTGCGCCTGATCCTCGGCACGGTGCTGCTCGGTCTCGGTGCCTGGCGTCTGCTTGTTGGGGCCGGCGGACTGGCGGCCACACTGACGCTCAATCCGCTGATCGTCGGCTTGCTCTTGGCCGGTCCGGCGGTGGCTCTCGCCGGTGCGCCCACGGCAATTCTTGCGGCGCGCCGGGGACGTGGTGATTTCGCCCTCGGCCAAGCCCTTTTTGGCGCTTTGTCGGCGATCCTCCTGCTGCTCGGCGTACTCGCGCTGGCGCATCCGCTGGCGATTCCTGCGTCGATGCCACGCTTCGAGTTGCCGGTGCTGTTCACGCTGGCATTGGCAATCTATCCAATGATGCGCAGCGATGGAAAATTATCTTCACGCGAGGGACTGGTGCTGGTAATGGCCTGGCTCGTTTTCCTGATCATCGAGGGCTGGTTGACTTTCGCCTGAGCGGTTGGTCGATATACTGCGCGCCGGATTCAAGGAGCAAACCCTGATGGTATGGATAAGCTGGCTGCTCGCCCTGATTGCCTTCGGCGCTGTCGGGTACCTGGTCATGCGCCTGCGTGATGAGCGCGCGGTCAACCAACGCCTGCGCAATGAGCGCATGCACCTGGCCGATGAAATGGAATCCATCAAGGGACACGAAGCGCGCCTGATGCAGGCGATGCCGATGTCCGTTGCCGGGCAGATGGCGGGGATCGTCGCACGTGAGGTTGACGCGCCGCTCGGGTTCGCGCACAGCAGTCTGCAAGGCATTGGCGAGCTGCTCGATGACTACCGTCAACTGGTCAAGAGCTACGACGCGGCCGTGCAGTACTGCTTGCAGCCGGTCGAGATGATCTTCGGTGCCGACAAGGCGGGTCTTGACCAACTGGTCAAGCATGTTGAAGAAGCACGGCGTCAACTGTTCACTGCGCGCCGTGAGCTCGAGAAGAGTGTAATTCTAACGGATTCAAAAAATCTGCTAAGCGAGGCAGTCGCAGGGCTCGGCCGTTCCTCCACCCTGGTTCAAGGCCTTCGCCAACTGACTCGGCTCGATGCAGAAGGGCTCGACAGCACGGACATCAACGCGACGCTCGATTCGGCGCTGAGCTTGATTGCGCCGATCTGGGGTGAGCGCATCGTCGTCATCCGTGAATACGCCGATCTGCCGGCAGTGACCTGTATGCCCGCACAAATCTGTCGCGCGTTCCTGCTGATTCTGGAGAACGCGGGTCTGGCCATCCAGGATCGCGGACGGGTCTCCGTGACCACGCGCGCAGGCGGCACACGCAATATCGAAATCCGCATTGCCGATACCGGCAAGGGAATCGCCGACGACGTGTTACCGGAAGTCTTCGAGCCGTATTTTTCTACGCGCAGCAACGCACTGGGGCTGGGCCTCAGCATTGCCCACGGCATCATCAAGACGCATGGCGGTTCGATCAATTTGCGCACGGCAGCCGACAGCGGCACCAGTGTCGTCATCAATTTGCCGATCAATGCAGCAATGACCGCCAGCTCATCCGCCATCGCCAGCTTCCATTGATCCTGAGCGCCCGGGGCGACCGGCAACGATGACGCGCGCCATTGTCTTTGGCGCCAGTGGGCAAATCGGGCAGTCGCTGGTTCCGCAGCTGCTTCAGCGGGGCGACTACGTGCATGCGTTGAGCCGACGCGTTCGAGCGACCAGGCAAGCCAACCTCGAATGGATCCGCGGCGACGTATTCGCCGAGATGCCGGTGCTCCCCGAGGTTGATGTGATTTTCAGTCTCGGTCCGTTGAACGGCTTCGCAAAATGGCTCGCGGACGCCTCAATCAAGGGCTGTCCACGGATTGTCGCGATAGGCTCAATGAGCGCCGAAAGCAAGCGCGAGTCGATCGACGCGAGCGAGCGTGCACTCGCGCAAACCTTGCTTATTGCCGAGGAAAGGTTGGCTCACGTGGCCGAGGCCAAAGGTATCATCTGGACACTTTTACGGCCAACCCTGATTTATGGCGGCGGCCTTGATCGAAGCCTGACACCTCTGGCGCAGTTCGGCATGCGCATGCATCTGTTCCCCAAACTGTACGGTGCGACGGGTCTGCGTCAGCCCGTGCATGTCGATGATCTTGCGCTGGCATGTCTTCGTGCCGCCACCATTGATGAGTCCGGTCGACGCAGCTTCGACGTTGGCGGCGGCGAGCGCCTGTCGTTCTCTTTGATGCTCGATCGCATTCGCGCCTCGCTCGGGTCACTCGTCATTCCGGTACCCATTCCGATGGTGGGCGTCCGCGCCGCGTTTGCACTTGCCAGGCGCAATCACCGTTGGGGCAGCGTCGGTCTCGGCGCCATCAGCCGGTTGCGTGTTGATCTCGTGGCCAATGACAACGCGGCCCGAGCCCTCTTGGATTGGTCGCCGCGCAGCTTCCTGCCTGATGCAGCGACCTGGCGAAAACCGTCGGATCGATTCTGAGTACTGGCGAGTTCACCATTCCCCACCGTATGGTGCGCCGCAACATATTGTTGTAGCTGGTGATTTTCTGTTAAACGGACGTTGCCAACAAGCGTTTGAACGGCCTAAGATGAGGCCGATGAAACTCCATGAGAAGGGGATACAAATGCAGGCCCGATTGATCGCGGCAGCGCTTCTGCCAACACTGCTCCTCGCCGCTTGCGGCGGTGGCAGCAATAGTCCCCGAGCGGTAGATACGCCGGTCGCCACCAATAATGACGGCTCTCCCGTAACAGCCATCATCACAGCGAAGTTCGATCCTTCGAATGGCGTTGTGCCGTTTCCGACCAATTTGCTGTTGTCGGGCACCACGGACCTGACCTTGAACATTCCGGTCGCCAACCCGGCCAATTACGGTGATCCGAAGGTCGCAATGAACGCGCTCGACGGTTTCAGCACTGTGGCACCCTGGTCGACCACCTTCTCGACCCCACCGAAGCCGAGCAGCCTCGTTGCCGGGACGACCGTTCGCGTTTTTCAAGTGGGCCTTACCGGTCCCGGTGGCGGCGTCAACTTCCTCAATCGCGAACTCACGCCAAACGCCGAATTTGTCATCGCGCTGGCCAGTTCGGACACGTCGGGACGCACCTTGGCGATCGTACCGACCAAGCCGTTGCAACAGCTGTCGTCGTATCTGGTGGTGTTGACGAACGGCATTACCGACAACGCCGGCAATGATGTCACGCCGGACCAGACCTATTTCCTGGCCAAGCGCACGAGTCCGCTGTGCACGAATGGAACATCGACCGATCCATTGCTGCCCAACGCCACCGCCTGTGCGCTGGAGCCGTTGCGCCGGTTGACCAATTCGCAGGAAGCGGCGGCCAACGCAGCCGGTATCGTTCCGAGCAAGATTGTGCTTTCGTGGGTGGCCACGACCCAGAGCATCACGCCGGTGCTTGGCGCTGTGCAGGCACGCACCGCACAAAGCGCAGCCGCGCCTACCCAAATCGCACCAACTGGCCTCAACCTGTCCCAGCTCAATCCCGCTCTGCCGCCGATTGCCGATGTGTATATCGGCACGATCGACCTGCCGTATTACCTCAAGGCTCCCGCAGCCGGTGATTGCACCGCAACCACGGCCTGTCCTGCGCTGTCGACCTTCTGGCGCGCCGCGCCAGGGGCTTACGTCCCGCCATTCGCCGGCGCGCTCGACCCGACGTCGACCAATGTCACCTTCGCCAATCCTCTGCCGGTGGCTACCAAAACCGAAAAAGTGCCGCTTGTGCTGACCATTCCGAATGCTGCCTCAGGCAAGGTGAAGCCAGCGGCCGGTTGGCCCGTCGTGATCTTCCAGCACGGCATCACGCGCAATCGCAGCGATGCGTTCGCCATCGCCGGCACCTTGGCGTCACAGGGTTTCGCCGTGATCGCCATCGATGCGCCGTTGCATGGCATCACCGACCCGGCCAGCCCACTGAACATCGCGAACTCGCCATTCGCCGCTCTCGGCGCGCATGAGCGGACGTTCAACATCGACCTCGTCAGCAATACAACGGGAGCGCCTGGACCGGATGGGATCCCGGATACCTCGGGTAGCTACTTCATCAATCTGAGCAGCTTGTTGACCTCGCGAGACAATAATCGCCAGGCCGTCGCAGACCTGCTGCAGCTCGCAAAATCCATCCCGTCTGCGCACTACTCAGGCAGCGGAACAGACTTTGATGGAGCTCGGATCGCCTTTGTCGGACAGTCGCTCGGCAGCATCCTCGGAACCGTGTTCATGGGTGTCCAGCCGGATGTGCAGGTCGGCGTACTGAATGTACCTGGCGGCGGCATTCCGCGCCTACTCGATGCCTCGCCCGCTTTCGGCCCGACCATTCGTGCAGGATTGGCCGCCGCTGGATTGCGTCCGGGAACACCTGACTACGACGCATTCTTCGGTGCCGCGCAGACAGTCATCGACTCTTCCGATCCGATCAACTGGGCGCTGCCGGCAAATAACAGTCTGCTTGCCTCCAAGCGCTTGCTGCTGCAGGAAGTGGTTGGAGGAGGTGCGGTTCTGCCCGACCAGGTTATTCCGAACTCGGTCGCCGGTGCACCGTTGTCGGGAACCGAGCCGCTGATTCGCACGCTCGGCCTCGCCAGCATCACCGCGACGACTCAATCGGCAACCGGTATTCGTGGTGTGGTCCGCTTCATACAGGGCAACCACGGTTCACTGCTTGATCCGACCCAGTACCCAGCCGCGACCGCCGAAATGCAAGGTGAAATGGCCAGCATGCTGGTTAGTCAGGGTGCGGCCGTTCAGGTCACCAATCCTTCCGTCATCCGCACGCAATAATCGACCTGGTACTGGAGTCACACATGAAGACTTGCAAAAATCCCCAGACCGGCTCGCGCATGCGTCACCCGGCTGTGTCCACGCTCTCGCTGTCACTCGCCCTCGCTCTGGCTGGCCTGGCCAGTCAGGCTCAGGCCTTCGAGTTCGGCGAGCAGGATGGTTTCAACGGCACCGTCAATACGACGATTGGTTATGGTATCGGTTGGCGCACCCAGGATCCTTCCGACGATCTGATCGGCAAAGCCCAGTTCAACCCGCTGGTCAGTGCGCTTGGTCTAGGCAGTCCGGCCCAGCGCGCAGCGCGAGGCCGTTACTCGGTCAATGGCGATGATGGAGACCTGGCTTACAAGAAGTGGTCGCCTATCTCCAATGCCGTCAATGCCACGGTCGAAATCAGCCTGCACTACGGTCCAAGTTGGGGCGGCTTCATCCGCGCCACGGGGTTCTACGATTCAGAGAACAACGATCGTAAGAACCTCTCGCACGCCGCGAAGGCCCGCGTTGGCACACAGTCACGCATTCTCGATGCTTTCATCTTCCACGACTTCGAAATCGGTGGGCGTCAAGCAACGGTTCGTTTCGGTCGTCAGGTTGTCAGCTGGGGTGAAAGCACCTTCATCCAGGGCGGCATCAACTCGATCAACCCTGTGGATGTCTCCAAGCTTCGCGTTGCCGGCTCTGAACTCAAGCAAGCGTTCTTGCCGGTCAACATGCTCTGGGGTTCCTACAACTTCACCAACAATTTCTCTGGAGAAGCGTTTTATCTGCTCGATTTCCAGAAGACCGATCCCGATCCGGTCGGCACGTATTTCTCGACCAATGACTTTGCAGTCATCGGTGGCAAGTATGTGATGCTCAACTTCGGCACGGTCCCGCAGCCGGTCATCAACTCGGACCTTTTCAATGAAGTCTGTCTGCAAGGAAACTACGCAGCGAGTGATACCGGCCTGCCGACTGCACTGGTAGCCGCCGGCTGCAGCGCGTCCTTCCCGCGCAGCAAGACGCGACTGGCCAAGGACGCCGGACAGGGCGGTTTCGCGTTGCGCTATCTCGCCGAAGGACTCAACAACACCGAGTTCGGCTTCTATGCGATGAACTACCACAGTCGCGTGCCGCTCATCAGCGGCATCGCGGTGACCAACTCCTCAGTAACCTCGGGCGCGTACTTCACCGAATATCCTGAGGATATCCACTTGTTCGGACTGAGCTTCAACACATTGCTGGAAGGCAGCGGCATTGCCTTGCAGGGTGAGTTGAGCTACCGCCCGAACCAGCCGTACCAGGTTGATGACGTCGAGCTGCTGTTTGCGGGACTTTCACCGCTGAATGCGCTGATCCCGCAACCTTATCTGCGCTTCAACAGTCAGCTTGGCCAGTACGCTCCGGGCGAGGAAATCCAGGGATACGAGCGTCATAAAACCACCCAGTTGCAGTTCACCGCGACCAAGGTGATCGGCCCTGGGAACTTTGTCGGTTCGGATCAACTGGCACTGGTCGGCGAAATCGGCTTCAACGACGTCGATTTGCCGAACAATCTACGCTTCAACGGTGACGGCACCGATACCGGCGGTGGCGGTGATGTGACCAGCGGCGTTGGGCGCAATCCGATCACTCAAGTCGGCGGATTTCCGACACGCTTCTCATGGGGATATCGCCTCGCTGCCAAGGCTACCTATGAAAACGTTTGGGGCACGGCGATCAGTTTGGCGCCCCGTGTCGCTTTCTATCACGACGTCAATGGCACCACGCCGGGACCCGGCGGCAGCTTTGTCGAAGATCGCAAATCGGTTTCGGTGGGTGTCGAAGCGAACTACCTGAGCAAGTGGGTATTCGATTTGGCCTACACCAACTTCTTCGGTGCCGGTTCGTTCAACCTGATTCGCGATCGCGATTTCGTGCAGATCGCTGCCCGCTATTCGTTCTGAGAGGACGTCACATGACACTGATCAAGAAAGCAGGACTTGCCGCCCTCATCGCCGCGTCGATGCTGGCCAATGCAGCAATGGCCAAAGTCAGCGCGGACGAGGCCAAGAAACTTGGCGTCACCGGCACGCAATTGACTCCCGTCGGAGCCGAGCGTGCTGGCAATGCCGATGGCAGCATCCCGGCCTGGACTGGCGGAATTACGCAACCGCCATCAGGCTACAAAGTCGGCATGCACCATCCCGATCCGTTTGCCAGCGACAAGCCGGTGTTCACGATTACGGCAAAAAATTACAAGGACTACGGCGACAAGCTGTCGGTCGGCCAGCAGGCGATGTTCGCCAAATACCCGGATTGGCGCATGATTGTCTATCCGACCCGACGTTCCGCATCCAATCCTCAACGTACCTACGAGATGACGATGAAGAACGCGTTGACCGGCGAATTGGTCGGCGAAGGTGATGGCGTGGCCAAGGTCGGTGAAGGCATCCCGTTTCCGATTCTCGACAGCGATCCGTCCAAGGCTGGCATGGAGGCGATGTGGAACCACAAGCTCAAGTACAAGGGCGTTTCAGCGCGACGCTGGTCCGATCAGGCGCCGGTAACCGCCAGCGGCAAATATGTCCTAGTGCGCATCAAGGAAGAACTGCTCGGTCTGTACTACCGACAAGGTGCCACGCTCGCGGAAATCAACAACATCTTGATCTACTTCTATCAGGAAGTGGTTTCCCCTCCGCGTCTGGCTGGCCAGGTTTTGCTCGTCCATGAAACGCTGAATTCACAGATCGGCCAGCGCCAGGCCTGGGTCTACAATCCGGGTCAGCGTCGCGTCCGTCGTGCGCCGAACATCGCTTACGACAATCCGGGTACGGCTGCCGACAATCTTCGCACGACGGACATGACGGACATGTTCAACGGCTCGCTTGATCGCTACGACTGGAAGCTGGTCGGCAAACGCGAAATGTACGTGCCGTACAACTCGTACAAGGCACATAGCGACAAGAGCAAGGTCGAAGACATGATCAAGCCGGGCTTTATCGATCCGGACTATCTGCGCTATGAGTTGCATCGCGTTTATGTCGTCGAAGCCACTATCAAGCCCGGCAAGCGCCATATCAACCCGCGGCGAACCTTCTATCTTGATGAGGATAGCTGGCAGATCCTGACCACAGATCATTACGACGCCGGTGGCAGTCTGTGGCGCTATTCCGAAGCTCCTAGCGTCAATTACTACGAAGTGCCGGTGTTCTGGTCAACGCTTGAGGATCATCACGATCTGAAATCGGGCCGGTACATCGCCGTGGGCCTCGACAACCAGGAAGACATGTACGACTTCTCGTTCCAGACCACGCCGGACATGTTCTCGCCGCAGTCGTTGCGCCAGCGCGGTATCCAATAGCGAAACTTTTGGTGTCGCCGTCCTCCACGCGAGGACGGCGGCCCACTCGTCGGTCAGGATGATGACGCCCGGCGTCATCGCACAAGTCAGGTAACCAGCATGCAGCGTTCTCCAGCCGCACTTGCGGCATTCCTCGCCTTGATCATCGCCAACGCGGCGAGTGCGCAGGAGGCCAAAAGCGTCGGTTTGCAAGTGCTGGTCGCCGATCCGCTCGACCGACCGGTCGAACTCATGCCACTGGCTGATCAAAGTCTGATCCTTGATATCACCCGCAGTGGCGATCGCACTATTGCTGTCGGAGAACGCGGCCACATCCTGATTTCAACCGATGGCCGCGAATGGCGGCAGTCGGCCAATGTTCCGTTGCGCAGCACCTTTACCGCGGTCACCTCGGTGGCCAGCAACGTCTGGGTAGTCGGGCACGACGGCGTAATCTTGCACAGTGGCGATGCCGGCGAGCATTGGGAAATTCAGCGTCGAGACCTCCGCGGCCAACCTGCAGAAGGCGTTGATCCTGATAGCGTACGCCAGGGCGCGCCATTGCTGGATGTGCTTTTTACCGACGCCAATCACGGCTTTGCAATCGGCGCCTACAGCCTGTTCCTGACCACCGAAGACGGTGGCAAGAGCTGGAGTGGTTCGCGGATCAATACGCCTGATAACGGCCAAGCCGCTGCTGCTGTCGCAAAAACCGAAGCAGAGCAGACGGCGCATGCCGACAACGAGCTGCAGAGTTCGGTGTTCAGCGCCGACGAGCTTGCCATTGGGATGGAAGAAGATGCTCACCTCAACGGCATAGCTCGCACTGAAAGTGGCGGCTTCGTTATCGTCGGCGAACGCGGTGCGGTATTTCACTCGCGTGATGGCGGTGCTTCCTGGATTCGTTCACAACTACCCTATGACGGTTCGATGTTCGGCATCGTTGGGTACGAAGGCGATCACGTTCTGGCGTTTGGTTTGCGTGGGCATGTTTTCGAGTCCAGGGATCTCGGCGAAACCTGGACCGAGGTTCCAACCGATACCGAATTGAGCCTGATGGGTGGCACGGCGCTTGCAAACGGAGGCGTTGTGATAGCAGGAGCGAATGGCCTGGTCATGCATCGAAACAGCGCATCTGATCCGTTGGTGATCTCGACCGCCACGTCTGCCGGCGCCATCGCCGACGTACTGCCGACAGAAACCGCCGGTGAATGGTTGATTGCCGGTGAAAACGGCCTCAGCCGCTTCCAGCCCAAGTAACGGGGACGCAATGAGCGCAGCGAGTTCCAGCAACAAGAATCCAAACGCCTTTCATCGTATTGCCGAAAAGCTGGTATTCGGCAATCGACCGATCGTGCTGATCCTGTTTGCGATTGCAACAGTCATCTTTACCTTTTTTGCGGCGCAGCTGCGCGTCGATGCGGGTTTCAAGAAGCAGATTCCGCTCAAGCACGAGTACATGAAGACCTTTCTCGACTACGAGCAGGAATTCGGCGGTGCCAATCGCGTCCTGATCGCGGTGCTCGACAAGAAAGGCGACATGTTCAATCAGCCCTTCTTCCAGACCATGGAGAAGATCACCCAGGATGCCAAAGGCATCGACAGCGTCGATGAAGCTCGCGTCCGATCGATTTTCACGCCCAATGTACGTTTTGTCGAAGTCGTCGAGGATGGCTTTGCGGGCGGCAACGTCATCCCGCCGGATTTCACGCCGAACGTTGCCGGGTTTGACGCAACACCGGAACAGTTCGCCACGATCAAGGCGAATATGGAAAAAGCCAGCATTGTCGGCAGGCTCGTAGCCAAGGATTTCTCGGGCGCGATGGTCTGGGTCGATTTGGTGCCGGAGAATCCTGAAAAAGGCGTCAAGGTTGACTACAACAAGATCGCCACTCAGCTCGATGCGATCCGCGCGAAATACGAAAACGAACACACCACGGTCGCGATCATCGGCTTCGCCAAGATGGTCGGTGACATCACCGCTGGCGCGCGCTCGGTGATCTGGTTCTTTGGCTTGACCATTGCTTTTACCTGGCTGCTGTTGTTCATCTATTCCTCGTCGGTCAAGCTTGCTTCACTCACTGTATTCTGCGCACTGGTTTCGGTGGTGTGGATGCTCGGCGCCCTGCGCCTGCTCGGCTTCGGCATCGATCCTATGAACATGCTGACGCCGTTCCTGATATTCGCCATCGCGGTCAGTCACGGGGAGCAGATGATCAACCGATTCCGCGGCGAAATCTTCTTCGGTGGACTGGAAGAAGGCACTCCCGAAGAGTTGAGCAAGCGCGTCGGACTCGATCCGGAGACCGCCGCGCGCGACGCATTCCGCGCGCTGCTCGTGCCGGGTTCCGTCGCACTGATCGCGGGTTGCATCGGATTCGCTGCGATCCTGGTGATTCCGATCCGAATCATCTTTGAACTGGCCATCACTGCAACCGTCGGCGTTGCATTGACCATTCTTACCGATTTGGTCCTGCTGCCCGTTCTGCTTTCCTATACGCGCCTGAGCAACTTGCCGCGCAAGCGCGCCTACCGCCTGAGACAACTGACCCAGTTCGACAAGATCTGGACTGTGTTGGCGAAGTTCAGCAAGCCGATACCCGCAGCGATCATCCTGCTCATCGGTATCGCGATCTGGTTTGCCGCCGAGCGCTTTGGCGAGCATGTGATGATTGGTGACGCGCAGAAGGGCGTCGCCGAGTTACGACCTGAGGCTCGCTACAACCGCGATGCCGTGCTGATCAGCGACAAATTCGCGCTCGGTGTCGATATCCTCAACGTGATCGCCGAAGGGCCGCCATCGGCTTGCACCAACAGCTATCCGGTGATGGAGCTTATCGATCGCTTCGCCTGGCATTTGCGCAATGTCGAAGGTGTCGCCCAGGTCATCACGCTGCCGATGGCCGCCAAAATCGTCAACGCCGGATGGAATGAAGGCAGCGTGCGCTGGCGCGCGCTACCGCGCGATGCCGATACGCTGCGCCTCGCCACCCAGGGTTTCGAAACCGATACGGGATTGCTCAACGCCGATTGCAGCGCGATTCCGATCATGGCTTTCCTCACCGACCATCGCGCAACCACAATTGATCGCGTGATCAAATCGATCAAGCAGTTTCGCGAAGACAATCACGCCTGGGTCGGATCCAATGTCAACCTGCGCCAGCAGCTAGCCGATGAAGCAGCCGGCGGCGAAGCTCCCGAAGGAAGTCTCAACAAGGTCAATCTGCGACTGGCCACCGGCAATGTCGGCGTCATGGCCGCAATCAATGACGAGGTGCGTGCAGTCAAAAGGCAGATCCTCTACATGCTGTACGCGGCTGTGTTTGTCATGTGCCTGATCAGTTTCCGCAGCCCGCGCGCGGCGTTGTGCATCACCCTGCCGCTGGTTCTGGTGACCGAACTTGGACATGCGCTGATGGTTTATCTCGACATCGGCATGAAGATCAACACGCTGACCGTTGTCGCCCTGGGCGTCGGAATCGGTGTCGACTACGGCATCTACATCTTCGCTCGCATGCGCGAGTCGTTACTTGCCGGCAAACCATTGACCGAGGCCTACTTCGCTTCACTCAAGACCACCGGCATTGCGATCTTCTACACCGCGTTGACCCTCGCTGTCGGCGTTGGTACCTGGGTCTTCTCGGATCTCAAGTTCCAGGCCGACATGGGCGTCATGCTGACCTTCATGTTCGTCGTCAACATGGTTGCCGCGATCGTCTTTCTCCCAGCACTCTGCCGCTGGATTTTGCGGCCGTTTGAGAAGACCACCAGCCGTTGATCGAGGTGCTCGCCGAACCAGGCGTTCGGCGAGCACCGCTGCAACTCGCGGATTCGAAGATGAAACGCTGCACACCATTTGTGCGAGACGTGACCGTTTAAACGGGGCTACCACCAAACAAGCTTCCGACCCCAGCGGTGACGATCATCGCCAACGCGCTCCAAAACACCACGCGCAGAGCGCCCTTGAGCACAGGCGCTCCGCCCGCGCGAGCAGCGGCGGCGCCCAGTGCGGCGAGGAATACCAGCGATCCCACCATGATCGTCGGCACCCGGTAGGCAGCGGGAGCAAACACCGCACTTATCAGCGGCAGTGCCGCGCCAACCGAAAACGCCGCCGCAGATGACAGCGCCGCAAGCAAGGGGCGTGCGCGAAGCTCATGCGTGATCCCGAGTTCATCGCGAGCGTGTGCGGCGAGTGCGTCGTGTGCGGTCAATTGTTCTGCAACTTTCGCGGCGAGTTCCGCAGTCAGTCCGCGTTTGACGTAGATGCCGGCGAGTTCCTTCAGCTCGTGGGCCGGATACCGCTCGAGCTCGTCACGCTCCATTGCCAAATCCGCTTTCTCGGTATCTGCTTGTGAGCTAACCGAAATGTATTCGCCTGCCGCCATCGACATTGCACCGCCGACCACGCCGGCGATGCCGGCAAGGACTATGGTCGACTGGCCGGCATTTGCCGAGGCGATGCCAACAATCAGGCTGGCTGTCGAGACGATGCCGTCGTTGGCGCCGAGCACGCTCGCGCGCAGCCAGCCCACGCGATCCGATCGATGCGATTCAAGATCATGTTTCAGCACACAAGCTCCC
>JBBQTY010000102.1:0-14703 GCA_038234445.1 Lysobacterales bacterium | reverse complement strand
GACGCCTTCCAGTTGACGGTTGCGAAACACCAGGCCGCGCTCGCCGTCGCCGATCACGACCCTCTTGGTCCAGAACATGTTCCTTCTCCTTATTTTTTGGCTCTGGTGGTCCGATCCATTAGAGAAGCATCGTCGACCGAGGATCGGTTGCGGTAGACGATGGGTGTCGTGTCCGATGCGATGCATCGACCACGAAAGAAAAAGTGGAAACGCGCCTGACGGCACGAGCGCGGAGCCAGCGCGCTCTTGGCGGCGCAATCGCGGTGACGAGGCAGCAGGCAATCAACCGCGTGCTGTGCGTGACCATGATCCGCTCGCGTCGAGGGCGAGGGCCCGGCGTCCGCATCGCTGTCTGTGTTGAACCGATGCAAGCATCGACACAACGCGGACACGGCGCGTTTCCGGGTTTGGGGCCTAAGCCCCGTTGTTGCCTGATTTCAAGTCAGGTTTGGAGCGGGATTCGAACCCGCTACACACAGCTTATGAGGCTGTTGCTCTACCCAATGAGCTATCCAATGGGGCATGTGCCGGAATCGAACCGGCGTTCACGGCTTGCGCCGCTGCTCTACCTCTGAGCCAACGTGCCAATCGTCAAACACCGCGAGCAATGATCTCGGCATACGCCACGGCAATGCCGCGCGCACCAGACGGGCTTGTGAACCCGAACCGCTGAAACCGCTGTCATCGATGTTTGTTATTGGCGCCTTGATCAAGCGCCAATCCGTTTTCGGACTTCAGCGTGTGGATGAGCACCACACTGACTCCGCGAATCTGATCTCCGTTTGTTGAACGCAACGCAAAACGCCCCCGGATGGTAAGTCCGAGGGCGTTCGCGTGCCTCGGAGATCGGGTGACCGATCTCCTCAATGTGGGGATCAGTCGTGTTGGAATTGCTTGCCTGGTTGCCGGAATCGACCGTAGCCGTCATGCGCGCAGGCAGCGAGACGCGTGTCGCGCATGAGGCGCGAGCAGAGCGTGTTGTTGGCGATGTGCATGACGGGTTTCATGATCAGGTCATTCGGTGTGGATGCGCTTGTCAGCGCGAAGGGCGCGGACAATACGCCGATGTTCACAACGGTGCAAGCGCCAATTTCGATAGTCAAATGAATCAGGCGGTTCCGTCGGAAGTCCGCAAGGTGAAATCCTTTACAGGGTTTCTGCTTTGCGTGAGTGATTCAGACAGCGCGGATCAATAAGTGGTATATCAAAGGAAGTGTTAATGTTAATAAATGCAAATAAATATGTGTTGATCGAATGCGAGTCGTAAGGGCATTGCCTTGAATGTGAATCGCCGCTGTCGGCATGCGTGTAGTTCAGCTGAGATTGGGATCCGGGCGCCCACTGTCCGTCGGCACCTCACCAACGGAAGTCACAAACCATGAGAATGACCAGCATTGCCCTCGCACTCAGCGTCCTGCTCGCCGTACCGGCTTTTGCAGACACCATGCCAACCACGGCGCCAAGCAATACGACGGTCGCTCCATCAACGGCCCTGACCCAGGCGGAGGTCGAAAGTCGTGTCGCGATGGCAGGCTTCAAAGAGGTCAAGAGCCTGACCTTCAAGAACGGAATCTGGCAGGCTGATGCCCGCGGTGGTGACAAGGAATGGGTCGCAATCTATGTGCATCCACTGAGCGGAAAAGTCTTCAAGGAAGGCACGCCGTCACCACTGAACAAGCAGGAGATCGAAGCCAAGATCACCGCTGCCGGCTATCAGAACGTCAAAGACGTCGATTTCAAGAATGGACTATGGATGGCCGAAGCGGAAAATGGAGCTGGCAAGGACGTCGACTTGATGATCGATCCCGATGACGGTTCGGTCATCGGTGAAGCGCTCGAATAAGTCAGCTCGGTGAGTTGACCGGTGCGGCGGGGCGGACCAGAGCATGCGCCCCGCAAATCAGATGCGTAGGATTTGGTTGTTTGTGTGGACGTAACATCGCTCGATCATCAGCGTTGCACAGGGCAGCCTGTTCACGGATTCGTGCGAAACCCGTAAGCTGGATGGATCATGCCCAATCCATTCCATCTCGCAATTCCTGTTCATGATCTGACTGCCGCGCGTCAGTTTTACGGTGGCTTGCTTGGCTGCCCGGAAGGTCGCAGTTCGGCGCAATGGATCGATTTCAACCTCTACGGCCATCAGCTGGTATGCCATGTCGTTGACGTCGCCGAACACGCGCAGCGAGCAGCCAGCAACCCGGTCGATGGCCACGAAGTACCAGTGCCGCATTTCGGTGTGGTGCTCGATATGGGCGATTGGATCGCATTGGCTGAACGTCTGCGGACGGCCGGAATCTCGTTCGTGATCGAACCGCATGTGCGTTTTGTCGGACAGCCCGGCGAACAGGCGACGATGTTTCTGCTTGATCCCTCGGACAATGCGCTCGAGTTCAAGTCGTTCACCGATATCGAAGGTCAGTTGTTCGCGACCTGATGCTAGCTGGCAAGGAAAGATTAAAGAAGTAACCGAACGCTCAGACCGCGTTGAGACCGGGGCGCTCGTTGTCCCAGATCATCGAGGTGATCTGCCATTGTCCGTGCGCGTTGCGGAAGAGCTGAATCGAGTTGATGCCGCGGCGCTCAGGTGCAATATCGCCTTCTGATCGGCGTGCCTCGTAGATACTCCAGACGTGAGCGATGTTGCCGAATTCCTCGACGCGTCGAGAAACCTCGATCTCGAAGAAATCATTGGACGCGAAGAAGGCTGCGGTGTCGGCGATGTAGTCTGCTGGCGCCATGATCTTGATCCACGCTTTGGAGCTTGCGTCGACGCCGGTGCGCATCTGCCGCGCTTCGGCATGAAAAACGACGTCTTGAAGGCTCCAGTCACGTGGGCCAGCGGGGCCGGAGACCATTGCATACATGGCATCAACGATGTCGCCGATGCGGGAAGGATCTAAAGTCGGATTCATGTGCCAAACAGTACTCGATAGTTGGCCTGTCGGGGCGAACACGGATGTTCGTGGAATCAATTGTTCGACGTTTCGAACGGGCGACAATGTCTCGCGACACCTCTATTGCTGCAATGGCGCGATCTCGAAACCGCTGGCGAAGATTTCATCGGGTCGCGGATCCGGCGTCACGATGGCCGCGCCGCTGTCCTCGTAACACCAGCCTTCGATCGTGGCCGGAAAGCCGAGCGGCGCCGTCGTCGACAAGGCCAGCCAGCCATAGACAATGGTCGCCGCAGTTTCATCGCGAAAACGCATGCCGAGATAGCCGGAAGTGCCGGCCTGCCAAGCGCTCGTGTCACCGGTGAATCCTTCGCGGGTGAATGCGGAGTCGGGCCCGATCGTGACGTTCGGGGCGAGCACCGCATAGGCAGCCCCGCTGCTGACAACACCCGCGCCTCCATTGCTAGCCGGTCCCCAGTAGAACTTCAGTTGACCCGTTGGATTGGTGCTGACAGCTGCATAAATATCGATATCAAAACCGGGTGCGTCACTCTCACGAACTCCCGAGACGCCCGTGATCAGATTCAGGTAAAGCCCTTCGGAGGTTGCCGGTACGTCGAGGTTGGTCATCGGCGAACAGATCACAGCCGCGTGCGCCGAAGCGGCAAATGCGAGTAGCAGCATCGCTGCCAGCAGGCGTAAACCAGTCCGCTCGCGATGACGTTCGGATATCAATGGCAGCCAGATTTTATACAATTTTCGGACTCGATCCTCAACGCGTGTTGCTACGAATGAAATCCGCCGTCGTCTCTTTGAACTTCGCCATCGAAGCCGGATGCACGGATATCATGAGCCCGGCATCGTACTATTCCAAATGCACGTTGCCGCGCAATCGGGGGGCAACATCCAGATGTTCGATGGGGGCCCGCCGTTGTAAGCGACCACAATCGAGCGTGTAAGCGAATCGACGCCGTCGCGCATATAGGCTGTAAAGCCGAAAAAGGCGATCGGCGCGTCGTTGTCGTTCTTCATGAGCATGGTGCCGGCGGTTGCCGTATAGCTCATCGTCGTGGCGCCAACCCGCCCTTTGTGCTGGGTCACGAAAATCTTCGCCTCGGGAATTTTCTGTTCGATCGTTTCGGAATGATTCTTTGCCGAGTCTGCCTGCTTCGCCGGGTTGTCCTCGGCAGCTAGGGCGATCTGGCCGATGAGCCCCGCGAAAACACAAGCGCAAAGCGCCGCAAGCACGCGATTCATGTTGATCATTCTCCTGCCCATTTCGATCGTGGTCGATCCTGGCCCTGACGATACGAGGTCTTTCGGCGCCGCCCAACGATGAACCTTGTGATCAGCAAACAGGCCCAGGGATAAGTTGGAAGACAAATCGACTCTGCGATTCAACTTCTCACGGTTGCTTCCCGCATTCCGGTTCCGTCATGGGCTTTCCCGAGAAGGCTTCGATGAGCACTTTTTTTTCCAGTTTGCGGAAGATGTTGGCGTGGCGAAGTTCCGGGTGGGCTGCGTAGCTCCATTGAAAACCAGCCAGTCGATTTCCGCAAAGCGCATCGACCAGGTGCGGAGTTGAACTGCCACTGTCGCCAGCCGATGCAAGAAACAGTCGGGCATGGATTTCTGTCAAGCCATCCAGTCGTTTGCCCGCTTCTCGCCACCATTGCTCGGCGTTCCACCAGACGCTCGGATCGAGTGCAATATAGGTGTCAAACAGTTTCGGTCTGACGAACAGCGTTTCGACCACAAACAATCCGGCCAGGGATTCGCCGATGATCGCCGAGTCGTCGTTGACCTGATAGAACATGGCGATCTGCGGCTTGAGTTCCGTTTCGATGAATTCTCGGAAGATGGCCGATCCGCCGACCACGGGCGAGATCTCGCGATCGCTGTCGACCGTGGTTGGGCCGGTCAGGTCGCGGCGGCGCTCGGTGTTCTCGATGCCGACCAGCAACATCGCCGGGATCGCTTCTTCCTTGATCAGGTTGTCGAGGGTGTTGGCAAGATGCGCGAAATCCTCCTTCACGCCGCCATCGAGCATGTACAGAACGGGATAGCGGATGTCCGCCTTGCCGTCGTAGCCAGGCGGTACGTAGACATTGATCACGCGCGTCTCGGCCAACAGTCTGGACGGGATGCGCAGGGTCAAATGAGCCGGCATCGATTCGTCCTTGGCCGCGACCAAGCCTGCGCAGACGAACGCGCCCAGGACGAACAACGACGTCGAAATCAGAGATCGGATCGAATGGGTCATGCTGAAATTCCGAAAATGAAACCGGCTTCAACTGTAACGCGAATGCGCGTGACGAACTGTCGACACTCTTTTCGTGAAGGATTGGTCGGGCGGATGGAAGCATCCTCGAACCGCGCACTGCGGTACCCTTTCGCTCCCAAAGTTTCGCGCAAGGCATCGAGGAAATCGAATGAGTCATGTTGAATGCGTCAACCTTGTTTCGACCTTTCTGGAACAACCAGGCAATGCGCGCATCGCGCTGCTGGCCGGTTCTGCGTTGTTCGACGCCGATGAGACCGAGTTGGCCGTTGCGCTCTGGACGCTCGGCGATGATGCCAATGCGCTGGTCCGACGCATCAAGGACCGCCCCGAGTCGCCGTTGGAAGGCCGTGAACGTTCGCAACGGGCTGACTATGAGCTCTGTCGATTCCTCACTGATCTGCACGCCGGTGCCGTTGATTCTTTCGAGGCAAAAACGACCACTCAGGTCGATCGCGTGCGCAACGCCGTTTGGCCAATGACCCACGTTGAGCAAGGGGAATTCAGGACGCCCATGCAACGGCCGTTGATCTTCTACATGCCGGATCTGCCGGCGAATCCGGTCGAACCGAATGATGCGTTCGATTGGGTAGCGGCCTTGCAAGCGTCCACGGATGTGATTCGGCAAGAGTACGTCGCCAGTGTAGACAACGGCGCCGACGACCAGCCCTACGTTCCGGCCACAACGAACGCGCAGGGTTGGGAGCGTCTGCGCGGCTCACTCGACTGGTCAGCGATCCATCTGTATCAAGATGCGAAGGCGACGCTGATGCTCGAACGTTATCCCCGTACCGCGAAGGCACTGGCGGAGGCTGATCTGGCGCGGATTGATGGCGTGCCGATGGAGGCGTTTTTTTCCCGTCTCAAGCCGGGTGCGCATATTCCAGCGCACTTCGGTTTGACCAATAGCCGGGTCACCGTGCACTTGCCGTTGATCGTCCCGGAGGATTGCGAGATTCGGGTTGGGCGCGATCTTCATCAATGGCAGGAGGGCAAGATCCTTGCCTTTGACGACAGCTTCGAACACGAGGCCTGGAACCGTTCCGGCGCCGATCGTGTGGTGCTGATCTTCGAGACCCACCATCCGGATCTATCGATGGACGAGCGCGCGGCAATCGAACACGTCTTCACGATCAGGCAGCGCTGGCTCGATGGGCGGCTGACAATGCTCACCGAATGGCTGGTCAAGGCGGGCGCGAATCCAACGCAGTAACGATCGCCTTGCCGCACAAAGCGCGTGGTGTCTCGCGAGATTGCCGATCAAACAGCGCTGGTCGACACCTGGACGGCGTTGTCGGGTGTTGTTTCGGCTTCGGCAAACGCGCGTCCACCGGCACGTAGCGCGGAATGTTCGCGACTGGATTGCAGGATCGGGTAAAGAAACTCGTGATACCAGCGTTCCTGGCCGTAAACCAGATCATCCTGCAAGCCAACTTTCTCGGGATAGCGCCGGGTGATATGCGCGGTGCCGAACAGCATGTCCCAGACAAAAAGCAAATTACCGAAGTTGCCTTTGTAGTTTCCAATGCCATCGGCGTTGGTCAGAGCGTGATGGGCTGAATGCGTTGCGGGGGTCGAGATCGTGCGCTCGATGACCCACATCAGCGGATGCAAGGCACGGATGCGATACAGCGGCTCATCCCAGCGCCAGGCACTGTGCGCGCCGAGGATCACGAGTATCTTGATCACGATATACACCGCATAGACCTTGGCAAAGCCGAGATAGATCAGCACGCCGGCGATCCACAGACCCGGCATCACGAGGTAGTAGAAAAAATTGTTGCGGTAGGTCATGCGGATGCTCATGTAGCGCGCCGTGTGATGCGCCCGATGCAGCGGCCAGAGCAGCGGTGAGTGTGATATCCGGTGCCACCAGTATTGGGTCAGGTCATCGCCGAGCAGCAAGATCCCGACCATCGCCCACCACGGCATCTGCGCCCACGCACCGAGCTGGCTCGGCATCAGCCACGCGCAAAGAAGATTCGCGCCGAGAATCGCGAGCGGTTGCGCGACCAGCAGCAGGCTCAGAAACATCATCAGTTCGAGCTTGGTGTCGTCGACGTTGGCAACGACCGTGGTCGCGTAGCGACGGCTTACGAACTCCATACCGGCGAAGCCAAGCATGATGCAAACGATCAGCACATTTTGCAGCGCGGGATTCATCGGCGTCGCTCTCCGGTGGCGGGAAGAATAACCAACGTCTGCAGCCTAGGCTTCGCCGTGTCATGCGTCCATTGCATTGTTGACATGGAATCAATGCAGTGAAAGCATCGAACAATGATGGATCTGCGCCGCCTGGGTCACCTTGTCGCGCTTGCGGATGAGCGCCATTTCGCTCGCGCTGCCGAACGCGTTCATCTGAGCCAACCGGCTTTTAGTCGCAGCATCCAGACTCTTGAACAGACCGTCGGTCATCGCCTGTTCGACCGCGAAACCGGCGAGGTGCGGCCGACACCGGCGGGCACATTCCTGATCGAGCGTGCGCGTCGCCTGCTGTTCGATGCGCGATCCTTGCAGCGCGATGTCGCGCTTTACAGTGATAGTGCACTCGGCGACCTTGCCTTCGGTGTTGGTCCGTTTCCTGCGGCCACCCTGATGCCGCGCGTTCTTGCTGAGCTGCGCCGCCGCCATCCGCAGGTGAACCTCCGCGTCGAGGTGAACAACTGGGACGCAATGCTTGAACGCCTGCACGCCGAGGAGATCGAATTCTTCATCGCCGAAGTTCGCGCGCTGGCGGCCGACAGCACGCACGAGATCCGTTCGCTTGGTCGCCAGCGTGGCGGCTTTCATGTTCGCGCGGGACATCCCTTGGCCGGAAAATCCTGCACGTTTGCCACGGTCTGGTCGTATGGGGTTGCCGGCACACGGCTGCCACCCGCGGTGAAGACCGCATTGGCAAACCTGCTTGGACTGCCCGCCGGACGCGAACTCAGCCTGGCGCTCGAATGCGATGACGTTGAATTGCTGCAGAGGGTGGCCCTGTCGAGCGATACGATTCTCGGCATTACCGACGCCGCCGCACGCGCCGCGGTTGAAGCTGGAACCTTGCTGCCGCTGAAGATCAAACGCATGCCGATCCTGTATTCGGAAATGGGCATCGTCAGCCTGCGCAATCGAAGCCCGTCACCGATGGCAGGTCGCGCCATCGAGTTGATCATCGAGGTCGCGGCGGACGTGAATGGCCGAGCCTGAGCGACACAAAAATCACTCATCCTTGCGAGGCATGTTGATTCGGCCCGCAAATGATCTCGATATTTCCGCCAGGGCGCGCGTGAGAAATTGAAGGGACTTTCGACCCGCTCCTGATCGTGGTGAGTCGAGCCTATCCGTGAAACACCTGGATCGCGGCGAGTTCAGTCATCGATCATGAATTTCTGCACGGACCGTGGTTGATCGGGGCAGAGCCGGGTATCTTCTGGAGCTTCCTGTGCTCAAGTCGACCCCGCCATGAAACCGTCTGATCGCGCTCTCAAGCAGGCTTGCCGTTTTGTCCTGTCACGCCCACTGCCGGTATCAGCTGCGGAAACTCTCGCGCGACTGGCGGCTCATCCGGCGGCCGTCGAGGCCATTGATGAATACGGCGCGGGAGGTGCGGTTGCGCGACTGGAGCAGGTCACTGCCGAGCGACTCGGCAAGCCGGCGGGCTTGTTCTTCATCAAGGGCGTCACCGCCCAGCTTTGTGTGCTGCGCGCCTATGCCGAGGAGCGTGGTTGCAACAACGTAGTGATCCATCCGCTCAGTCACATGGACATCGATGAAGCCGGTGCCGTCGAACGCGTGACGGGTTTGCATGCGATCCGTCTCGGGCGCCATGCACCGTTCACCCTGACTGCGCTGCAAGCGCTGACCGAGCCACTTGCCGTCGTCGTCATCGAACTGCCATTGCGGCGCGCCGGATTTGTTCTGCCGCCGATCGACGAGCTGCGCGCGATCTCAGCCTGGTGTCGTGAACAAGCCATCCCGTTGCATTTTGATGGCGCACGTTTGTGGGAAGCCGCCGCTGGCTACGGCATCGCCGAGGCCGAACTGGCTGCACTCGCCGACAGCGTTTATGTCTCGTACTACAAAGGGCTTGGTGGACTCGGAGGTGCCTTGATGGCCGGTTCGACCGCGTTTATCGACAGCTTGCTGGTTTGGAAAACACGCTATGGAGGCAACCTGTTTACCGCCTATCCGTATGCCATTTCTGCATTGGATGGCCTCGAACGGCTGGCATCGCGCCAGCGCGAATTCGTCGATCGCGCGCGTTTACTCGCGGCAGGCATGGCCGGCATTGCCAACCCGATCATCCATCCGAATCCTCCGCATACCAATGCCTTCCAGGTCTGGTTGCGTGGCACTCCCAAGGGTCTGGCCGAGCGACACCGCGAGTTCGCCTCCGCGCAAAAGCAGTGGTTGTTTGACGGCTTCAGCGAAGCGCCACTCGACGGTTATTCGATGGCCGAAATCCAGCTGGGCCCAAGCAGCGATGACTACACGATCGATGAAGCTGTCGATGCGCTCCGACAGTTTGTGACCGATGGAAAATGCTAAGCAAGCCGCGTCCTTTCTGATTCAGTCGGACAGGTATCGCAGCCGGACATTCCGATCTCCAGCAGGGCGCTCCGTTGGCCGAATCACCAACGAATCACGACTCGCGCGCCGACGACAAGAGCCTGCGCGAGCGTCATCACAAAAATCATCTGAATGGCTCTGGCCTCATCGGTCACGACAATCTGGCTCTATGAGCAAAGCTCAGGTGCTCGCAAGCTGCTGACTCGAATTGGAGCGTGATGATGAGCAACAACGCCAGTCTGCTGCAGCGTCGAAACGCTGCGGTTCCGCGGGGAGTGGGCACCGCAATGCCGATCTTCGCCGCCCGCGCGTGCAACGCTGAATTGTGGGATGTCGATGGCAGGCGCTTCATTGATTTCGCCGCGGGAATCGCCGTGCTCAATGTCGGCCATTGCCATCCGCGCGTACTCGCCGCCGCGCATGCCCAGCTCGACCAGTTCACGCACACGGCGTTCCAGGTCGCCGCTTACGAATCCTACGTTGCCTTGGCCGAGCGTCTCAACACGCTCGCTCCGATCAACGGCGAGGCCAAGACGATCCTCTTTTCAACCGGCGCCGAGGCGGTTGAAAATGCGATCAAGATCGCGCGCAAGGCAACCGGACGCTCGGCCGTGATCGCATTCTCGGGCGGCTTCCACGGGCGCAGTTTCATGGCCATGGCCTTGACCGGAAAAACTGCGCCGTACAAGCGCGGATTCGGCCCGATGCCGGGCGGAGTCTTCCACGCACCCTTTCCGATTGCGCATCAGGGCATTACGGTTGAAGACAGCCTCAGGGCCTTGCAGCAAATTTTCAAAGCCGACGTGGCCGCCGACGAAGTCGCCGCGATCATCATCGAGCCGGTGCAGGGTGAGGGTGGTTTCCATGTCGCTCCAGCGGCCTTGATGCAGGCCTTGCGCTTGCTCTGTGACGCGCATGGCATTGTGCTGATCGCCGACGAAGTTCAGAGCGGATTCGCGCGCACCGGCAAGCTGTTCGGCATCGAGCATTCCGGCATCACACCGGATCTGATCACGGTGGCGAAATCACTCGCTGGCGGATTTCCACTATCGGGCGTGATCGGTCGTGCCGCGGTGATGGACGCCGTCGATCCGGGTGGACTCGGCGGCACCTATGCCGGTTCGCCACTGGCCTGCGCCGCAGCCCTCGCCGTGCTCGATGTGATCGAAGACGAAGGCTTGAGCGCACGCGCGCAGGCGCTCGGAAAATCTGTCGTCGAGCAACTTCATGCATTCGCCGTACGTACGGATCTTCGCCCGATCGGCCACGTTCGCGCGCTCGGTTCGATGATCGCCTTCGACCTTCTCGACGCGCGTGGCAGCAACGAAGTCGATCCGGCAGCGACGCAAGCGGTAATCAAGCGCGCGCATGCGTTCGGCCTGATCCTGCTCGGTTGCGGTGCACAGGGCGAGGCCATTCGCATCCTGTTTCCGTTGACCATCGAAGACGCGGTGCTCGCGGAAGGCATGGCCCTGCTCGAAAAGGCGCTGGCACCAGGGTGAGTTTGGCGCTGGCGGACGCGGATCGCACTGCTATGCTGGCTTCTTTCCCGTGATCCCCGCAGGCAGGCGTGATCCCCGCAGCATGGATGACCTCAACATCGTCCTCGATCCGGCCTGTGGCCTGAGTCTGCAGCATCAGCTTCGGCAGAAGCTCATCGATGCGATTCATCGTGGCGTGCTGAGACCGGGACGTCGTCTGCCCTCTTCACGCAGTCTCGCCGACCGCATCGGCGTATCGAGAAATACCGTCAGCCTCGCCTACGACGCCTTGCTTGCCGAAGGCCATATCGTCAGTCGCGCGCGCAGCGGTATTTTCGTCGCCTCCGACGTGCCGGCCGTGCGTATCACCTCGGGGCGCCGGGTCGCGGGCGAAGAAGGGCCACTCGCGGCGCGCTTGCCACCGGCTCCTGACGATCGCGGCTTCCGTTGCCCTGGCAATTGGCACCAGTACCCTTATCCCTTTATTGACGGTTGCGTCGACGCAAGCCTGATGCCGAACACCGAGTGGCGCGAAGCCCTGCGGCTGGCGTCGTCCCGACACGAGATCGATGCGATCAGTCGCGGTGCCCACGATACCGATGACGCCTCCCTGATCGACCAGGTGCGTGGCAAGGTGTTGCCGATGCGCGGCATCGATGCGAACGCGGATGAAGTGCTGATGACGCTGTCCGCTCGCCACGCGTTGCAATTGATCGGCAGCCTGCTTGTTGGGCGCGGTACGCCGGTGGTGCTTGAAGCGCCGGTCGATGCGGAGTTTGAGCGACGCATGCGTGATCGCCAGGCCGATTTGTCGATGCTCGACGACTATGACGACAAGCCCTTGCCACGATCGGCTGTCGTGATCACGAGCGCGCGCCGGAGTTTTCCAGCCGAGTCGAATCGTCCTCGTTCACTTCTGGCCAAGGTCGCCCAAGCCGATGCGGTACTCGTCGAACACGATATGCCGGCCGGTGCCCGCGATGGCAGTCATGTTCCGCCAGCGCTGCGCGCGATGGATCGCGAAGGTCGAGTCGTCCATGTCGGCAATTTGGCGCCAGCGATCTCGTGCGGCGAGGCGCCCGGCATCATCGTCAGCGAACCAGCCTTCATCGAACGCTTGCGCCAGCTGCGGCGCATCCAGGGTACGTTGCTGCCGACGCTGCTGCAGCGCGCCTGGGCGTATTTCATCGGCCTTGGTCACTACTCCGCCGCGTTGGTCCGCAGCGGGCGCGTCCTTGAAGGGCGGCGCACCGCGTTGCGTGATGCGCTCAACCACTACCTGCATCAACACGTGAGCATCCAGACCTTGCCGGGCGCGAGCGCCTATTGGGTCAGCCTGCCGAAGAATCTGGAAACGCGTGAATTCGCACGCGCCGCCGCTGCGATCGGCGTGCTGGTTGAACCCACCCACCTCGAAGGCGGACGCGAAGCCTTGTGCATGGGCGTCACCGGCATCCAGGAAGCACAGATACGCGATGGCGTTAAGACCCTGTCGAGGCTGGTTCGCGGTGACCTCGCCGCGACCCCGCGTCAGCTCGATGACGAGGAGATCACGCCGTTGCGTGGTACCGCCCTGCGCCGCGCGATGTCCGGGGCGACCTTGCTCTACAACACGGTCTACGGAGACCCGGCCACGCTCGAACTGCGTGCAGATGGCGAGCTGATCGGTACGGCCGGCTATGCCGGCGAAGACTGCGATCGCGGGCGTTGGTGGATTGAAGGCGATCGCTGGCATCGGCAATGGCAACGCTGGGCCTATGCCGAGGTTTCTGCCTATCGCATGGTTCTCGATGGTGACCAGTTGCGCTTGTACGGCGATGACGGATTGCTCGCGGATACGGCCGTGATCACGCGCAGAACGCGTCGCGTCGCCAAGTCGCGCTGATTCATCTGGCCCCATCTGCGACACGCAACTGGCTCTAATGCCGGCGCCGCGCTGGCGCTACCGTCAAGGTCTTGAAGACTGTGACGGAAATTTCATTGGCCGATACAACCGATCCCGCCGCCAGCGGCAACCGCGCAAGCAGCTTCGGTATCGCCGCGCTGCAACTCGCCTTTTCGCCCGGTGACAATATCGATCAGCTGATTGCCGAGATCGCCTCGGTGGCCAAACGCTACCCGTGGGTGAGCATGATCGTCGCCGGCGAGTTGTGCGGTTATGGCGCGAACACCGAGTTTGCCGATTGCATGCCCGATGCCGAGACGCGATTGTGTCGCGCTGCTGCAGAGCATGATCTCTGGATCATTCCGGGATCGCTGTACGAAAAACGCGATGGGGCAATATTCAACACCACGCCGGTGATCAATCCGCACGGTGAGGTGATCGCACGCTACCGCAAGATTTTTCCATTCCTGCCATACGAGCGCGGCATCGAACCGGGTAGCGAGTTTGTCGTCTTCGATGTGCCTGAGGTCGGTCGTTTCGGTATCTCGATCTGCTACGACATGTGGTTTCCGGAAACCACGCGTTCACTGGTCAGCCTGGGCGCGGAAGTGATCCTGCACCCGACCATGACCAACACGATCGATCGTGATGTCGAGATCGCGATTGCCCGCTCCAGCGCGGTGACCAACCAATGCTATTTCGTCGACGTCAATGTCGCGGGAAAACTCGGTGTCGGTCAGTCGGTGATCTGCGGACCCGGCGGTGAAGTGATCTATCAGGCCGGCGTCGGTCGAGAAATCATGCCGTTCGAGGTGGATTTCAATTATCTCCAACGCTGCCGCGAGCGCGGTTGGCAAGCGCTGGGCCAGCCACTCAAAAGCTTTCGCGACAACGCGGTGGTTTATCCGGCTTACGGCCGCGCACGCGCGCCCTCCGCTGCCCTCGAAAAACTCGGCGCACTCGATCTGCCGAAACGCCACTGAATCCGATCCGCCTCCATGTCATCCATGCATCATCACGGGGAACCGCCAGCATGAACACGCAACGCACCAACACCGCGCCAAGGCGCGACGCCCGCCACACCCTGCTCGCGGTGGCTATCGCGACCGCTCTGTTCGCGCCAGGTCTGGTCTGTGCACAAGATGAAAACACGACGAACAAGCCGAAAGATTCGACCGAACTCGCGCCGATAACCGTGACCGCGCAGGGCCGTGAGGAAGACATCCTCAGCGTTCCGTACAACATCAGCGCGGTATCCGGCGATACGATCGAGGAATCGAACATCCTCGATACAGCCGAACTCATGCGCACGATTCCCGGTATCGGCGTGATCGATCGCGGCGCGCGCAATTCGAGTGTGGTCAGCGGTATTCGTATCCGCGGCCTCAACGTCGACAGCTCGGCACTCGGCGACTACGCGGTGTCGGCAGCATCGACCGTTGCGACCTATGTCGACAACACGCCCTTGTTTGCCAATTTCCTGCTTTCCGATATCCAGCGCGTCGAAGTGCTGCGTGGTCCGCAGGGCACCTTGTATGGATCCGGTGCGCTCGGCGGTGCGGTACGGTTTATCTTGCGCGAGCCCGAACTCGACCAGTTCAGCGG
>JBBQTY010000101.1:0-14829 GCA_038234445.1 Lysobacterales bacterium | reverse complement strand
ATCTTATTATCCGGGTGCACGCAACGGCACCCCTGGATTCATCCACCTCCCTGGATGGATCCCCCGGAAACCGGTCCCTCCCCAGGTCGGTTTCCGATCCCGGCCCCGAGAGCTCCCCCTGGCTCTCGGGGCTTTTTTATGGTTCCCCGCTTGATGCGCGATAAACCTTTCTAATTGCCAGTGATCGTGAAAAAACCGACGATCAGAGGCTCATTTATCGGTTCGGCGTTCAGCCCAGCGCGGCGAGTAGCGCTTCGCGCGGCAGTTTGCCAGTCTCGTTTCGCGGCAATCGCTCGACCAATCGCAGTGGGCGAGGCAGGAACAGCGGGTCTACTGCCAGGCGCAACTCGGCCAGCAATTGCTTTTCAATTCGACCCGGGGCCACGACCAGCGCGGCTATGCGGCGGATGTTCGACGTCGGCAGCGGATCCAACTGGAAGACTACGCCATCCTCGACGCCATCCAGGGATAGCAAGCGTCGGGTGAGATCGGCGAGCGAAGCGCGTTTGCCCGCGATTTCGAGCAGGTCGGCGTTTCGTCCGCATAGTCTGAACGAGCGATCGGCAAGCAGTTCAACGATGTCCTGAAGCAGAACCGGTTCAGCCAGATGCGTCGCGGAAACCAGCGTGCCATCGGGTTGTTGACTCATTTCAACGCCGTCGTGCAGGCGCCATTCGCTGCCCAGAGCGGTGCGTCGATGTGCGATCACGCAGGTTTCGGTGGAACCGAACATTTCGATCAATGGAGCCTTGAATCGTCGTTCCGCCTCGGCGGCCAGCTCGGCAGACAGCGGTGCAGTCGCCGAGACAATGGCTGCGAGGGCGGGCAATTCCATGGTTTCGCGCAGCAGCGATTGCAGATGAATCGGCGTTGTCACGAGCACCCGAGGTGACGGCAACTGGGCCAACTCCGCTGCAATATCGGCCGGGAAAAGCGGTCTTCCGGCATGGATCGAAAAAGGTCCGAACAAGGGCAGGAGGATCGAGAGCTCCATGCCGTACATGTGCTGGGCGGGCACTGTAGCCAGCACTTGTGCGACTTCACCCGCCTGCAAGCCGATTGCCGATGCCAGTACGTGCGAATTGAGCGCACTGCCATTGCTGAAGCATCGCCAGGTCTTGATATTCGCTTTCGGGCGGCCGGTACTGCCCGAGGTGAATCCAATGGCGGCGGTTTGTGCGCCAGAAACACGAAGGGCTGGCGCTTCGACGCCGTCTCTTGACGGTCCGGCAGCGCCGGGCTCGGGCAGGCGAATCATGTCGACGAACGTATCGCAACTGAGCGCCTCGCCGAGAACGTAGCTTCCCGGGTAGGCCTCGCGAACCTCGGCGATCGCCTGTGGCGCGCGTGAAGCTGGCAGCAGGCTGGCGTGGCCGCGGCTGGCTGCGGCGCAGAAACCGACCATGAACTGATAGCGGTCATCGCAAAGATTGATCGCACTGCCGGATGTCGGAAGCCATCTTGCGGCGTTTGCGACGTCGGCCAGAAAATCGGCAACGCTCAGTGCGCGGCCGCCACGCCAGGCAAGTATCCGTTGACCGTCCGCCGAGGCGAGCAGCGACAGCAGGCATGTGGTGTCCAGAAATCCACCCGGATCGACTACCGCAGACATCTACTCTCCCTCAGTGACGCACGACGTTCCCGCTGATAGCGTCGCGTATTGTTGTCGGCCGCTCAAGTCCCCCAAGTGCGCCGTCGACGACCGCATCCAGCTGATCCGCGAACATGTGCCGCAACTCCAGGATGTTCTTAGCAGCGGGCTGACCATGGATATTTGCGCTGCTGGATACGAGGGCGCCGCCGAATCCACGGCAAAGCGCGCTGGCCACCGGGTGTGCGGTAATACGAATCGCAATGCCGGCATGCTCGCCGACAACCCATGAGGGCACCGTCTTGCTGGCCGGGAAGATCCAGGTGTTCGGCCCCGGCCAACTCGCTTTTGCACGCTCGATCGCATCAGCCGGACAGTTGCCGAGATAGTCCGCAACCTGCAGGAAATCCGCGGCGATCAAAAGCACTCCGATTCCCGCTGGCCGTTGCTTGAGATCAAACAGGCGGCGCACTGCTGATTCATTGTGTGGATCACAACCGAGTCCCCAGACCGCCTCGGTCGGATAACCGATGACGCCACCCCGGCGCAGCGCGTCGACGGCCCGCGCAACATCGGTACCCATCAGCTGTCGCTTGCAGGAGCCGGACTTGCGCTCGCCTTGGTCGCGCCAGACACCTTTTTCGCGACTTTGGTGGCCGCGGTCTTCTTGACTGCAGTCTTTTTCTTCGCGGTTTTCTTCTTTGCCGTTTTCTTGACCGCCGTCTTCTTGGTTGCTGCCTTCGCAGTAACGGTTTTCTCGGCTGTCTTCTTGCTGGCCGCTTTGCCCTTGCCCTTGGCACCCTTGGCAAATCCGCGCTTGGGCCGGAACGGTGCGGCAGCGAGCAGCTCGACGCATTCCGCTTCACTCAAGCTCGGCGGCTCGCGATCCTTCGGAATGCGCGCATTCTTGTCGCCGTCGGTGATGTAAGGGCCATAGCGTCCATTGAGAATCTGGATGCCGTTGCCGAAATCCTTGATGGTGCGGTTGGCCAGCAGTTCGGCTCGCGCACGCACGAGCTCAAGCGCACGTGGCAGCTCGATCGTGTACGGATCATCTTCCTTGGCCAGCGACGCATACGTCGCACCGATCTTGACGAAGGGGCCGAAGCGACCGACGCCGATCACGATGTCCTCACCTTCCTCATTGCTGCCGAGCGTGCGTGGCAGCTTGAACAGTTCCAATGCTTCCTCGGCCGTGATCGTGTGCATGCTCTGGCCCGGACGCAGGCTCGCAAACTTCGGCTTGTCCTCGTCTTCCTTGACGCCGATCTGGGCGAACGGCCCGTAGCGGCCAAGACGCACGGACAACGGCTTGCCGGATTTCGGATCCACGCCGAGGACGCGGCTGCCGCTGGCCTCGGATTTGTCGACCGTTTCCATCTTGTCGTCGATTTGGGCCTTGAACGGCTTCCAGAAGCGAGCCAGCAAAGGCACCCAATCTTCCTCGCCACGGCTCACCGCATCGAGCTCATCTTCGAGCTTTGCCGTGAAATCGTAGTCGACATAACGCGCGAAATGCCCAGCCAGGAAGCGGCCGACCGCGCGACCAACGTCGGTCGGCATGAACCGGCGGCTGTCGAGGATCACGTATTCGCGATTGAGCAGGACCTGGATGATGCTGGCATACGTCGATGGTCGGCCGATGCCGTGCTCTTCCAGCGCCTTGACCAGGCTGGCTTCGGAGAAGCGCGGCGGCGGCTCGGTGAAGTGCTGGTCGGTGACGATATCGCGCAGCGGCACCGCTTCGCCAACCTTCATGATCGGCAGCTTGCGCGCGTTGTCTTCGTCTTCGACAGCCGCCTGATCCTTGCCTTCTTCATAAACAGCGAGGAAGCCGGGATCGATCACCGTCGTACCGGTCGCGCGGAATGCCGCATCAGCACCGCAAGGGAAGTCAACCGAAACGGTATTCATCGTCGCGAATTGCATCTGACTCGCTACCGTGCGCTTCCAGATCAACTCGTACAATTTTGCATGATCGGGCGAAAGGAACGCAGCAACGCGCTTGGGCGTCAGCGCGGCGGAGGTCGGCCGGATCGCCTCATGCGCTTCCTGCGCATTCTTCGATTTGGATTTGTAGGTGTTGGGTTGTTCCGGCAGGGCCTGGCGGCCGAATTCGCGCACGATGACCTCGCGCAATTCAGCGGTGGCTTCATCCGAGATCGACACCGAATCGGTACGCATGTAGGTGATCAGACCGACCACGCCCTCATCACCAATCGCAATACCTTCATAAAGTTGCTGGGCGAGACGCATGGTCCGACTCGTCGCATAGCCCAGCTTGCGCGCGGCTTCCTGTTGCAGGGTCGACGTTGTAAACGGCGCCGAAGGGCGACGCTTGCGCTCTTTCGACTGCACTTCACCAACGACGAGGCGTCCTTGCGCCGCCTTGTGCAAGGCATTGCGTGCGGCATGCGCATCATCGGCATTGGTCAGGTCGAACTGTTCGAATTTCTTGTTGTTGAGCTTGAGCAAGCGTGCCTTGAAGGCTTGATCCGGATGCGCCAGATCGGCTTCGACCGACCAGTACTCGCGCGGAATGAACGCTTCGATCTCTTCCTCGCGCTCGACGATCATGCGCAGGGCAGGGGATTGCACGCGTCCGGCCGAAAGCCCGCGCTGGACTTTGCGCCACAGCACCGGTGACAAATTGAACCCGACCAGATAATCAAGCGCACGCCGGGCCTGCTGCGCGTTGACCAACGGCATCGAGAGCTGACGTGGGTTGGCTACCGCTTCCTTGATCGCACGCGGCGTGATTTCGGAGAACACGACCCGATGCACGGTCTTGCCCTCAAGCAGATTCTTTTCGCGCAGGATCTCGGCGATATGCCACGAGATGGCCTCGCCTTCGCGATCCAAGTCGGTTGCGAGATAGAGCGAGTCAGCTTGCTTCGCCGCCTTGACGATCGCATCGACGTGCTTCTCGTTTTTCTCGATGAGATCGTAGTTCATCGCGAAATCATGATCGGGATCGACCGCGCCCTCTTTCGGCACGAGGTCGCGCACATGTCCATACGACGCCAGGACCTGGAAGTCCTTGCCGAGGTATTTGTTGATCGTCTTGGCCTTGGCGGGCGATTCGACGATGAGCAGGTTCTTGGCCATGTTGCGGTCCTTGCCGCCGGATTTCGGTGCCGCCCAAGGGGCAGCCAAAACAAAAAAAGATCGATGGATGTCGCGTGATGCCTATTCAGAAGGACACACGCGTTTGCAGGCTGTCAAGCCCAGCGCCGGCGCACTATACCCAATCAAGCCTGTCTGTGGACGCGTCTCAGAGCGCAAAAACATGCGCCAGGAGGCCTCAGGATGGGGCAAGGCGCACGTATTTCCCGCCGCGCGCGCAGCTTATTTCACCCTCCAACTCCAGTAGAAGGAGCATCGAAGAAAGTGCCGCCGCTGCGAGTCCGGTGCGGTCGCCGAGCGTATCGAGATCGACTTCATCGTGGCCCAGCGCGTCCAGCAAGCGTCGGTAGTCGGGGTCGTGCTGATGACGGGTCATGCCGACATCGGCCTCTATGCAAACCTCGTCTTCGCCTTGCAGACGAAGGCGCAGACGATCGCCCAGCGCCGCAGCGAGACCGCTCAGTTCGCTGATGATTTCGTCGACCGTTTCGGTGAGGCGTGCGCCATCGCGGATCAGTTGATGGCAGCCGCGAGCGACCGGGCTGTTGATCGATCCCGGAATGGCGAACACTTCGCGCCCCTGCTCGGTGGCGTATCGAGCGGTGATCAGTGAGCCCGATTTGAGGCTGGCCTCAACCACGAGCGTGCCCAGGGCCAGCCCCGAAATGATTCGATTGCGTCGCGGAAAATGTTCGGCCTTGCCGGGTGTGCCGGGCGGGAACTCGCTGATCAAGGCGCCTCGAGCGGAAATATCGGCCGCAAGATCGCGATGTTTGCGTGGATAAACAAGATCCGGGCCGGTGCCAAGTACGGCAAGCGTGGGGCGATCGACTTCAAGCGCTGCCCGGTGCGCGGCCGCATCGATGCCGTCAGCCATGCCGCTGGTTATCGCAAAGCCTGCCATGGCGAGTGCACGGGAAAAGCGCCGCGTGATCGCCAACCCACTCTCGCTGGCGCTGCGGCTGCCAACGATGGCCACCTGAGGCAGCCACAGCATATTCGGATCGCCATCAACGAACAGGGCGGCAGGGGCGCCGGGAATCTCACGCAACAGCGATGGATAGTCTGGGCCATCCCAGCCAAGCAGATGATGGTTGGGTCCGCCTAGCCAATCCAGATCAGAATCAATCGCTCGACGATCTGGCGCATCCAGCCAGCGCCGCGTCTCCTCGCAGAGGTCAATCGACGCCTTGTTGCTGCGGAGGTTTTGCAAGGCGCGTTCGGCAGTGCCGTGCTGATCGACCTGCTTGCGCAACGCCGCCGGCCCCAAGCCCGGTGCACGCAATAGTATGAGCCAGGCTTCCATGGCCATGAGGAGCTTCCTTGGGGTGATCGAAAACCGAGTTTAGCGAATCCACAAACAAAAACGGCGCGGTGGAATCCACCGCGCCGTTTTGAATGACTCGAAGCCCGCTGTTACGGTGTGGAATCCGGATCGTGCATGAAGTCGTCGAGCTCGACCGGGCGAACGCCGTCCATTACGAGACCGTAACTGACGCGTTTGAACGTGCGGAAGACCATGACGTGGCCAACGAATTCAGGCGGCAATCCAACCTTGGAGTCGCGCGGATGGAAGAACGCGCGTGACTTTCCTTCCGGATAATCCGTGTCGTCCTGAACAACCTCGCCATCCTTGTAGATCGAGAAAGTGGTGCCGTTGTCGATGCCGTCTTCGGCGCCGCGCGACATCGCAATGACCTGCAGGGGTCCGACCGCAGCCAATGCGTCGGTGAAGGCGATAACGCGCATGTTGTCTGGCGCATGCGCTGGCGGATGCGGGACGAACTGATCATCGTAGGGTTTCGGGTCGAGTGGCAGGATGAAATCGCCTTCGCGAACCTCGAAATCCGAATACGTCACGAGGCCTGAGCTGGTGCTGCCGGTGCGCGTGATTTCGACCTTGCCGAACTCAAGAACTTCGTAACCGAGGAAGCGTACCCGACCCTTGAACGACCATTCGTGCGGGCCATGGCGCCAGAGCAGGCTTTTGCGACCATCGCGACCATCGCGTTCCTGGCGATAAGTTTCACGGACTTCCTTGCCCTTTTTCGGCGGCATGTCGTAGTAACGACCTATCGGTCGCACGATCGCGTATTCCCCGCCAACCTGCGCGTCGAGACCGCGAATATAGACAAGCTGCCCCGAGGTGCCGCGCAAGCGGTTCTCCTCGATCGCGACGATATGCGGTGCGTTGCGGATCGCATCCTCATCGACCACGCGGGTGTTCTTGAGGAATTGCTTGACTGCCGACAATGGAATCGGCTTCACCGCGTTGTCGAGCGAGGTCTCGCGGATGTGCGGGCCGATCGAGCCATCGCCATGGCTGACGCCATCGCCCGACAGGACCAGTTCGTCACCCGGATAGATCAGATGCGGGTTGCGCACCTTGCCATTCAGTTGCCAGATCTCGGGCCAGTGCCACGGCTTGATCAGGAACTTGGCGGAAATGCTCCACAACGTATCGCCTTTCTTGACGATGTAATGCTGCGGTGCGTTCTCGGTCCACTGCTGAGCGGCAAACACGGAAACCGTGAGCAGAAGTCCGGCTGAAATCGAAAGTAGTTTTTTAAGCATGGCTGCCAATTACCTGATTCCCCTACGGCTTTGCGAGTGTATAGCAAACTTTCGGGAGCGCAAATGACTGCTCGCCTGAAACCTGAACCTCGTCGCAAAGTGACCCTGGGTCCCGAGCATCACGCTTTCGCGTCGAAAACCCGCAATCAACGAGAGTATTGACCGATTGCGAGCGCTTTCGGATCGCCTCTCGTCGCTGAAACGCGTAGACTTTTAAAGCCCGTAACGGCTTGTTTGTGTTCTGGAATGCCCCAAAATGGAGGGTGTCGGCGCAGTCAGGCCCCGCGAATCCGGATCGAATGCCATGAACCTTCTCCCCATCCTCGAATTCCCTGATCCGCGTTTGCGCACCAAGGCGCAGCCGGTAACTACTTTTGATCCGGCTCTGAAAAAGCTGGCCGAGGACATGCTCGACACCATGTATGACGCACCGGGCATTGGTCTGGCGGCCTCGCAGGTTGACCGACATATCCAGATGCTCGTGCTTGACGTTTCCGAGGAGAAGAATGCACCGATGATCATCGTCAATCCGCGCATCCTCGAGCGCGAAGGTGCCGAGACCTGCCAGGAAGGGTGCCTATCGGTGCCTGGAATATTCGCTGATGTCGAGCGCGCAGAACGCATCCGTCTGGCTGCCCAGGACGTTCACGGCAAGTCGATCGAATTTGAAGCCGATGGATTGCTCGCGGTCTGCATCCAGCATGAAATGGATCACCTGATCGGGAAGTTGTTTGTCGACTACCTGTCGCCGCTCAAGCGCGACATGGTGCGCAAGAAACTGGAAAAACAACGCCGTCACGCGGAACCCGCCGCAGCCGCAAGCGCCTGATCCATGTCGACGCGCCTGCGCCTGGTGTTCGCGGGAACGCCGGATTTCGCCGTGCCGTCCCTGCGCGCCTGCGTGGCTGCGGATGTCGACGTCGTTGCTGTCTATAGCCAACCCGATCGGCCCGCCGGGCGCGGTCGCAAGCTGACGCCCAGTCCGGTCAAGCAAGCGGCCTTGGCCGCCGGAATCGAAGTGCGTCAGCCCGAGTCGTTTCGCAGCCTCGACGCGCGCCGGGAGCTTGCGGCCTTTGTGCCGGATTTGATTGTCGTTGTCGCATACGGACTGATCCTGGCGCGCTCGGTGCTCGCGATTCCCCGCCTTGGTTGCTGGAACGTGCACGCTTCATTGCTGCCGCGTTGGCGTGGTGCGGCGCCGATCCAGCGCGCGATCCTTGCGGGTGACGCCGAAACCGGGGTCGGTCTGATGCAGATGGAAGCGGGTCTCGACACCGGCCCGGTGTTGCTCGAGCGACGCGTGTCGATCGGATCCGATGCCACGGGTGGAGCATTGCACGATACGTTGGCCGCTCTCGGCGCGGCGCTGCTCGCCGAGGGTCTGTCGCGATTGATCGCAGACGAGCTCCCTGAGCTAGTCGCGCAATCAGATGTCGGGGTCGAATACGCGCACAAGCTCGACAAGGCCGAGGCGCGATTGGATTGGAGCGCAACGGCGATCGAACTTGCGCGCAAGGTGCGTGCCTTCGATCCCTGGCCGGTCGCTGAAACTGAGCTGGCTGGCGAACGTTTGCGCATCTGGTCCGCGCATGCGATTGATGATTCAACCTCGACCACGCCGGGTACCGTGATCGCGGTTTCGGCGGATGGAATCGATATTGCCTGCGCAAAAGGTGCGTTGCGCATCGTCGAGATCCAGCGCGACGGCGGTCGCCGCATGCCGGTGCGCGACTGGCTCAATGCGCGGCCCACTTTGGCAGAAAGCCTGACCGGCAAATCCGCGTGAGCGGCGCAAACGACAATAGCGGAGCAGCCATCCGTGCCGATGCAGCGCGCATCCTTGCACGGGTCGTTTTCGATGGCGTCTCGCTGCGTTCGGCAGTCGACGCGCGTGCCGCGCGCAATGCTGATCCACGCGATCGCGCATTGCTTTCGGCGACTTTGTTTTCAGCATCGCGCTGGTGGTTGCGATTCGATGCGGTGATGGGGCGTTTGCTCGAACGTGGACTGCCCGCCAAGGCGCGCGAAATCCACTGCCTGCTCGTCGCGGGTTTGGTGCAGATCGAGATCATGGCCATGCCCGACTATGCCGTGGTCGCCGCTTGCGTCGATGCCGCGCGTCTGCTCGGCCAGCCGCGCCATGCGGGCCTCGTCAATGCCGTGTTGCGCCGATATCTGCGAGAGCGCAACAGCCTGCTCGCCGATATGGACGCCGACGCCATCACTCGCCACGCGCATCCGCGCTGGCTGATTGATCGCATCGGCAGGGACTGGCCGCGCGATGCCGAAGCTATATTTGCAGCCAACAACCGCGAAGCGCCGCTGACCTTGCGTGCCAATCGGCGCCGCACCACTCGTGAGAATCTCCTTGCGCGATTCGTCGCGGCCGGCATCGAGGCGGAAATTCCTGCGCATCTTGCCGACGGCATGATCCTCGCCGAAAGCACCGACGTCAGCCGCCTGCCGGGATTCGCAGAAGGCTGTTTCTCGGTGCAGGACGGCGCCGCGCAGCAAGTGGTCGAATTGCTCGATGTGGCCGACGGCCAGCGGGTTCTTGATGCCTGTGCCGCACCGGGCGGCAAGGCTGCGCACGTGCTGGAACGTGTCGACGTGGAACTGACTGCGCTCGATTCCGAGGCCGGTCGCTTGCCGCGCCTGCGTGAGAATCTGAGCCGTCTGGGCTTGAATGCGAACATCGTGCACGGCGATGCGTCGCGGCCATCGAACTGGTGGGATGGTCGGCCCTACGATCGCATCCTGCTGGATGCGCCCTGTTCTGCCAGCGGCATCATTCGTCGCCAACCCGACATCAAGTTGCATCGCCGCGCCGCTGACATCACCCCGCTGGCCGCAATCCAGATGAGACTCGGAGCGGCGCTGTGGCCTATGCTCGCGCCCGGTGGAAAGCTGCTCTATGCCACCTGCTCGCTGTTGCGTGCCGAAAATGAAGCGGTTGTGGCTAGCTTGCTCGATGCTCACGCCGATGCGCGCGCAGTGCCGATTCACGAACGTTATGGGCGGGCCGCAGGCAGCGGTCGACAGAACCTGCCGGGCAACAAGGGGATGGACGGTTTCTATTATGCGCTTGTGGAAAAGGCTGGCAATTAGCGCGACGCTGCTGGGCATTCTGGTCGGCTGCGACGCCATGCGCGATCAGCAACCCGGCAGCCTGCAGATCCGCGAGGCGCAGCTGGTGTCGGTGGCCGAAGGCCCACTGCTGGAGCTCAATCTGGATTGCCGCTTCAACGGACCGATCAACGATGCGCTCGAGCACGGCATTCCGCTGACCCTCAATGTGCATCTGCACGCGCAGGCAAGGCGCGGTGCGCTCGATCACCATCGCCAGATTGAGCTGCGCTATTTCCCGCTAACCCGACGTTACCAGCTGCATGACAGCGATTCGGATTCCGTGCGCAGTTTTCCTGCTTCCGCGTACCTGACCGATGCGCTTGCTGCGCTGCGGCTGCCACTTCCTGCGAGCTTCGCTGACCTTCCAGCGGGCACGCGCATGCTGCTGGATGTCCAACTCGACCATTCGGTTCTGCCGGGTGCCCTGCGTTTGCCGGCCATGCTTGAACCGGCCTGGCGCCTTTCTGCACCGGAGTATGCGTGGACCGTCGCGGCTGGCTGAACCTGATCGGGCGACGCGTCCTGCCGACGCTCGCCGTACTCGCCCTGCTCATGGCCTCCCTCAAGCTGGCCGAGCAGGCGGCGGGTGGCAGCGGCGCGTTCGTCGATGCCTACGGCTGGGTGCTTGGCGCGGCGGTGCTGGCCTTGCTCGTTTTGTTCGTCTTGATTGGTCAACGCCTTTGGCGCTTGCGCCGAGATCTTGGCCGTGGCGCACCGGGCGCGCGACTCACCCGGCGCTTGCTGCTGACACTCGTTTTACTCGCCGTGCCACCGGTCGTGGTCGTCTACGGATTCGCCTTGCGCTTCATCAATGCCACCGTCGACAGTTGGTTCGACGTCAGTCTCGAACATGCGCTCGACGATGCTCTCGAAGTCGGCCGTATCGTCATCGATGAGCATCAGCGCAAGGCCGAGTCGGGCACCGCCGAACTCGCCGATGAGATGGCCAGCGTATTCGATCAGAACCTGCAAGCCAGCCTCGATCGCGAGATTGAACCCTTGGGCGCGACTCAGCTCAGCGTGTTCGATGCAGATCGGCGCGTGCTCGCCCTCGCCAGTTCGGATCCGCGTTATCTCGATCCATCATTCCCCGATTCGAGCATCCTGATTAGGGTTAATAGCGAGGGCCGCTTTGCCGCCGCCGAACCACTCGACGATATGCTGCTGATTCGCGTGGTCTTGCCGATTGGCTCGGCCTCGGGCGCTGGCAAGCCCCGACTTCTGCAAGGTCTGTTCCCGCTTCCCGAGCGCCTGCAACCATTAACCGCGAGCATCGAGAAGGCGAGTTTCGATTTTCAGCGCCTGAAATATCTGCGCGGATCGCTCAAGCTGACCTTTGGCCTGATCCTGACCTTCGTGTTGACCTTGTCCGTGCTGTTTGCGGTGCTCGCGGCATTTGGAGTTTCGCGACGCCTGCTGGCGCCGGTCGGACGTCTCGTGCACGCCACGCGTGCGATTGGCGCCGGCCGCTTCGATACGCCGTTGCCGGTTGCGAGCAACGATGAACTCGGCCATCTGGTCAACTCGTTCAACCAGATGACGCGCGAGCTCGAGCTGGCCGGCATGCGCGCCCAGCGCACCGCGCAGGAGATTGATACGCAGCGTGCCTGGCTCGGCGCCGTGCTTGAGCGATTGTCAGCCGGCGTGCTGGGCTTTGACCATGTTGGCGTACTGCGTGTCGCCAACCGCGCTGGCGAACAGATACTCGGCGTTTCCATTGCCAGCTACGCGGGCCGCACGCTGGCCGAAATCAAACGTGAGCATCCTGGTCTTGCGAGCATCACCGATCCACTCGCGCGACACATGCGCGAAGGATTGCGCGAGTGGCGCGAGGAAATCGTCTTTGAAACATCGAGTGGTCGACGTGTCTTGATGCTACGCGGCGCGGCGCTGCCGGGCGATGGCGGCTTCGTCGCCGTATTCGATGATCTGACCGTGCTCAACAGCGCGCAGCGCGATGCCGCCTGGGGCGAAGTCGCGCGACGCCTCGCCCACGAAGTGAAGAATCCGCTGACGCCGATCCAGCTCGCCGCCGAGCGCCTGCGCCGACGCTTCATCGGTCGTCTACCGCCCGATGACAGCGAGTTGCTCGATCGCGCTACGCACACCATCGTTAGTCAGGTCGAAGCGTTGAAGACGATGGTCAACGCGTTCGGCGACTATGCACGACCGCCACAACTGACCACGCGTCCGGTGGCCTTGCACGCCTTGATCGCCGAGGTGCTTGATCTCTATGCCAGCGATCAGCGCCTGAGCTTGAGCCGGCAGTTCGTCGAAGGCGAACCGATGGTCAAGGTCGATGCGGTGCGGCTGCGCCAGGCCATGCACAACCTGCTCAAGAATGCGCTTGAAGCTATCGGCGACCTGCGCAAACCGCAAATTGCCGTGATCACCGAAACGATCCGCGAAGGCGACAACGCTTGGGTCGACATCGTCGTCAGCGACAACGGGCCCGGCTTGCCCGAAGGCTTCGGCGAACGCTGGTTCGAGCCGTACACATCGAGCAAGGCACGCGGCACCGGACTCGGCCTCGCCGTGGTCAAGAAAATCGCCGAAGAACATGGCGGCAGCGTGCGCGCCGAGCAGCGCGAGGGCGGTGGCGCATCATTTACGCTGCGTCTTCCGTTGGGACAATTCTGATCCATCGCTTCGCAACGCATGCCCAGGCATTGAGCAGGACCGGCCAATGGGACGAATGCCTTCCGGTACGATAGGAAACAGAGCATCGCCCCCAAGAGGGGACCAGCGGCTGAAGCCGGCTCCCACCACAAGCGCTAGAGACTATTCGCCGCATGATTGCAACGGACTCCATTTCCGCCTCACGCACGCCGCGCGAACGTCGTGAGTTCTGGTTGTTTCTGCTGATTGCCCTGATCGTGCTCGGTGCGGGCATCGGGCTGCGCGATCCATGGCCCGCCGATGAGCCGCGCTTCGCCTTGGTCGCCAAGCACATGGTAGAGAGCGGCGAATGGCTGATCACCCATCGTGGTATTGAGTTGTATTCGGACAAGCCGCCGTTATTCATGGCGCTGCAGGCGGCGTCGTATGAGTTGACCCGGAACTGGCGCATCGCGTTCCTGCTGCCGTCGTTGCTCGCCGCGCTGGGAACCCTTTTTCTCACTTACGATTTCGCGCGCCGACAATGGAATCATCGGATTGGCCTATGGGCCGCAATCCTGGTGCTGTCGACGTTCCAGTTTGCCTACCAGTCCAAGCGCGCCCAGATCGATCCGCTGGTGACATTTTTCATTACGTTGGCCAACTACGGATTGCTGCGCCACTTCCTGCTCGGTCCCAACTGGCGCGCGTACTGGCTAGGCTGTTTTGCCGCCGGGCTGGGCGTGATCACCAAGGGTGTCGGCGTTCTCGCCTTGCTCATGATTCTTCCATTCGCGTTTGCACGTTGGCGAAACTGGCAGCATCTAGCGACCATCGAGCGCGGTTCATGGCGCTGGCTCGCCGGCGGCTTGGCTTTTCTCGTCGCGATCGCTTTTTGGATTGTGCCGATGATGCTGACGGTGCGCGCCAGTAGTGCGCCGGAATATCACGCCTATCTGCAAGACATCTTGTTTCACCAGACCGCCGCGCGCTATGCCGAATCCTGGGATCATCTTCAGCCCTGGTGGTATTTCGCCGGCATCATTGCCTACGGCTGGTTGCCCCTCAGCATTGTCCTGATCGGCGTGACAAAATACTGGACCGAACGCTTGCTGGTGCGGGATGCGCGCTTCCTGCTGCCCTTGGTCTGGGTTGGTTTGATCATCCTGTTTTTCTCTTTCCCGAGCGGCAAGCGCGATGTCTACATCATGCCGGCACTACCCTGGATCGCTGTGATCAGCGCGCCATTCATGGACGAGTTGCTCAAAAGATACTGGCTGCGTTGTGCCTTTTTCGCTCTCACCGCGCTGATGGCCATTGGTTTTCTAGGCGCTGGTATCGGCGCTTCGAACGGCTGGATAAAAATGGCCAACGAACTGGTCGTCGAGCGGGGCCTCGGCAATGGCGGCGCGGGCCTCTGGGGATTCCTCATCGCGATCGGTTTCGTCGCTGCATTGGCCGCGGCGGTTTTTCGCATCCGTCGCAGCGCGATCGGTCTTGGCGTTAGCCTGGCCGGCATCTGGCTTTTGTGGGGATTCTGGGTCTATCCGGTAATGAATGATTCCACATCGGCCGCAAAAATCATGCGTCAAGCCGGCGTCGTGGCAGGTCCGGCGGGTGAGATGGGCTTGGTTGGATGGAAGGAGCAGAACCTGCTTCTGGCCGATCGCGAAGTCACCGAGTTTGGTTTCAAGAAGCCCAAGAGTCAGCAACTCGCCGATGCGATCCGCTGGCAGGAAGCCAAGCCCGAGTCGCGCTGGATCTTTATTCTCGATCGGGTCATGGCGCCGTGCATCGATCGCGACAAGGCC
>JBBQTY010000100.1:0-14864 GCA_038234445.1 Lysobacterales bacterium | reverse complement strand
ACCAGTTCCCCATCCGCGCCATTGTCCGAGACAAGAAGCACGGTATAGGCGCCATCACTCACGAGTTGAACACCCAGATCGATTCATTACTACCAGTGTGACGTGAACGAATTCGCGCGCACTGTGCGTTTGCGCACATAGGGCGTTCGGTAGCGCACATAACCGTTGCCAATCCCCCAGAAACTCGGCAATGACGCTCGTCCTGGTCGGCATTCAGTGGCAAATCTTCAACTCGGAAAATTGGGGCAACCCGTCCCGAGCCAGATCCAACAGGTTGGTCGTTCGGACCCAACTTCCGAAACCCCGTCGGTTTGAACGACACTTGATCGAGGATGTTTCAGAATCAACACAACGTGAAACGGCACGCGACAGATCGGATCAGCCATCGCTAAGACGACATTTGATTGCTATGCGTCGATTCGACATTTTTCACCGGGACCTTCGACGTCTTAAGCGCGCTCGCGGGCGGCAACGATGGGAGTTCACTGCCCGCGCTGAGGCTTCTCAACGGCTGGAATGGCAATGATTGCGCCTTACCGAGCTTGAAGATGAAACTGATCGGGTTACGTAGCATGAACGATTTCTCCTGCAGGCAAGGGACGATGGATCAGGGCAACGCGCTAGGCGCACTGAAGGGACAAAGCTGTTGCGAAGCCGGGTTTTTCAGATTGCGGTTTGTTGGCACTGACAGGCTGGCCTCAAATGTGCTCCGTATCCTATTCAACCCGGTATCGGTGAAATGTTTCGTGAATGGTCGAATCCACTATTCAGCCCGAACTAATTCCACTGTGCCTACCGACGAAAACCGCTCACATGGGTAGTCCGTTCGGTGTACACGCTGGCGTCTGCATATCGAGAATTCGACAGGACAGTGACCACGATTTATTTCAACGGCAGCATGGTCCGACTACCAGGAAACGTCTGTGCGTTTTCGTACATTGCCATTGGACTCGCTGCCCGATCACGTTTTCGGTTCCGACTGAAGTGCCGCGTCCACGATGATCTGAGCCTCTTTGAGAATCGACTGCAGATGCGCCTTGCCTTGAAAACTTTCAGCGTAGATCTTGTAGACGTCCTCGGTACCCGAAGGTCTGGCCGCAAACCAGCCGCCCTTGGATCGAATCTTGATTCCGCCAAACTCGGCATCGTTGCCCGGCGCGCGACTGAGCACGTCGATGACGCGGTCTCCTGCCAGCGTGTCGCATTTGATCTGCGCCGGCGCGATATTCGACAACAACTGCTTCTGTACCGACGTGGCTGGGGCTTCAACGCGATCCGAGAAAACCTCGCCAAACTCGGCGACCAGGCGCTGGTAGCACATGCCAGGATCGTGCCCGACCCGCGCGCTGATTTCCGCTGACAGCAAGGCTGGCACGAGGCCATCCTTGTCCGTGGTCCAGACGTTGCCATCCTTGCGCAGGAACGTGGCGCCAGCGCTTTCCTCACCGGCGAATCCGAGCGTTGCATCGCGCAAGCCTTCTGCAAACCATTTGAATCCGACTGGCACTTCGAACAGGCGACGGCCCAGCCGCCCGGCAACGCGATCGATCATGCTGGTGCTGACCACGGTCTTGCCGATTGCAACGTCCTTGCCCCACTCCGCCCTGCTCGAAAACAGAGCGTCAATCATCACGGCGAGATAGTGATTGGCCGGCAGCAAGCCTGCGGCCGGCGTGACGATGCCATGACGGTCGTGGTCGGTATCGCAGGCAAACGCAATGTCGTAGCGGTCTTTCTGCGCAATCAGTCGCTGCATGGCGAATGCCGACGACGGGTCCATTCGAATCCGACCGTCCCAATCGACACTCATGAACGAGAAAGTCGGATCGACCTGCTCACTGATCACGTCGAGATTAATCCGGTAGTGTTCCGCAATACGCGACCAATAGTGGACGCCGGCTCCGCCGAGCGGATCAACGCCCATGCGCAAGCCGGATGCGCGGATAAGATCAAAATCAAGCACGTTGCCCAGCTCGGCGACAAAGCTGCCGAGGAAGTCGTGTTCGCGTGTCGTTGAGGCATCGAGAGATTGTTTGAATGAGACCCGCTTGACGCCGTGCAGATCCGCTTCCAGCAAGCCATTTGCTTCAACCTCGATCCATCGGGTGATCGCGGATTCGGCCGGTCCGCCATGCGGCGGGTTGTACTTGAAGCCGCCGCTATCTGGTGGATTGTGCGAAGGCGTGATGACGATGCCGTCAGCCAGGTGATTTTCGCGCGTGCCGTTGTGGACCAGGATCGCGTGCGAAATGGCCGGCGTCGGCGTGAATTCCCGGCCACTCGACATGCGTACTTCGACGTTGTTTCCTGCGAGAACCTCGAGCGCGGTCTCGAATGCCGGCATCGACAGCGCATGCGTGTCAAAACCGAGAAACAGCGGTCCATTGATGCCCTTGCTGCTGCGAAAGTTGCAGATGGCCTGGGTGATCGCGAGCACGTGCGCCTCGTTGAAACTGGCGTCCAGCGATGTCCCGCGATGACCTGATGTACCAAATGAAACGCGTTGGCCCGGAACCGATGGATCGGGCGTCTGGCTGAAATACGCATCAAGCAAAGCGTCCACATCGACGAGCAAGGATCGCGGCGCGGGTTTGCCCGCGAGTGGACCAATGGATTGGGTCATCGAGTAATTCCACCCCACGGCAATCGGGTGCAAGCGACCCTAGCATGGCCGCGCATTTCGGCAACTTGTAGGTTCATAGGCCAGCGCCTGCGCAATGCGCTTTTTCGGCAATACGCTGCAAGAGCTGCTCCCATGACTGGACAAATGAAGCCGCTCCTTCCCGCTGCAGACGTGAGGCCAGAGCATCGATATCAATGCCTGCGGCAGAAACCTGCATCAGGGTTTCCTCGCACGCGCCGCCGTCAATGGGCATCGCCGTAGCGGCAACGCCGTGATCGGCGAAAGCGCCGATGGTCTTTTCCGGCATCGTGTTGATCGTATCGGGGGCTGCCAAAGCCTGCACGTAAAGCGTATCCGCTGCTTCTGGATCCTTGCTGCCCGTGCTTGCCCATAGCAGCCGCTGTGGCCGCGCACCGGCCTCGGCGAGCGCTTGCCAACGAGGAGATGCGAGCAGTTCGCGATAGCTCCGATAGGTGCGTTGCGCCACCGCGATTCCCAACAGGTTGTGCAACGGTGACGGCAGTTCGTCGTTGCCAGCCTTGTCCCAACGACTGACAAATAGTGATGCCACCGATCCGACCACCGGATCACGATTTGCCTTGATGCGGCGTTCAATACCGCGCATGTAGGCATGCGCTGCCGCCAGGTACTGCTCCGCTGAGAACAACAAGGTGACGTTGACAGGAATGTCGTTGAAGATCGACTCCTCAATGGCCTCAATACCTGCCGGCGTGCCGGGAATCTTGACCAGCAGATTTTCGGTGGCTGCCTGGGCATGGATTTTGGTAGCCGCAGCAATGCTGCCCATGGCGTCGTCCGCGAGCAGAGGCGAGAGTTCCACCGAAACCCAGCCATCGACGCCAGCGGAATCGAGGAAAACTGGCCGGAACATCAGCGCAGCGCGACGCAAATCCTCCAGGGCCAATTCGAAAAACAGGGCCTCTCCGGATTTTCCATTGGTGTATTTGTCACGAATTGCAGAATCATAGGCATCGCTGGATCCGATTGCGTTGTCGAAGATGGTCGGATTTGAAGTAAGGCCGGTTACGCCGAAGTTGTCGAGGTAGCCCTGCAGGGTGCCGTCGTCGAGGATCTTGCGCGTGAGGTTGTCCAGCCAGAGGCTTTGCCCGAGTGCACGCAGACCATGTACAGGATTAGGCACAGCGCTCGCGCTTTGCGGCGTATTGTCAGGCGTGTGACCGGTATTTCCCTCTCCGGCACGTTCGCTGAAGACCTCATTCGCGTCTGCGCCGTCTTCTTTTTCCCATCTTCCGAGCGCAATGCGACGAAGCTGATCCCTGCTCGGCCGATCCGGTTGGGTAACACTCATGGCAACTCACCGAGAATATGGATGACCCCTTCTTTTACTCCACGCGACATGAATGATCGTGTTTGGAAAATCCGCCAAGTTGACCGATTGGCATCAACTCAACCAATACCCGGAAAAGCTGCCGGCTGGGAGAGTCAAAGGGCCGCACTCGTCATCCCGGCGAAAGCCGTGATCCATCTTGATTCCGCTCAGCTCGAACACGGTTCCCGCCTTCGGAATGGGCGCCCGAACACCAGAGACCCGCGTTGGCCCTTGTCGATGCCGCTGCTGCGCGATGGCCGTCGGCTAGACAAGTTGCATTGTTTGATACGGATTGGCATCGAAGCTTGCCCGATCTCACGCGAACGTTGGCGCTTTCCAAACCGCTTCGATCCGAAGGACTGCATCGGTTTGGATTTCACGGCGTGGCCTATCAATCCGTATGGCGACAATTGCGTGAACTTCAATCGGACGCAATGAGTCACCGTGCTGTGTTCGCTCATCTCGGGGGCGGTTCAAGCCTGTGTGCCGTCCAGGCTGGCCGGAGTATCGACACCACGATGAAACGAGCGCCGTTCAAATTCATGTGCTTGACGCATACGAAGACCGCGAACTCGCTGCCGCTTCACCGCTTGTCAAATGAATACTTTCGCAAACAGCGCTCGAAAAATGCGATCGGACATCGATCCTAGAGTGGCGGCGCGGAACCAGAAAGATTTTCCGGCAACCTCTAGGATTCCACCGGCGAATTGTCCGGATGCAACCAACCCGATTCGCCGTCGGCATAGTGCTCGTTCTTCCAGATCGGCACACGTAATTTGATCACGTCAATGATCCAGCGACTCGCGTTGTAGGCGGCGTCGCGGTGGTCGGCACTCACGCCGACCCAGACGGCCATGTCGCCGATGGCGAGGCTGCCGGTGCGGTGTACGGCACTGACGGAGCGCAATGCAAATTGAATCATCGCCTCGTTGATGATGGCTTTGCCTTCGCTCAAGGCGAGCGGTGCGTAGGCCTGGTAGTCGAGTTGATGCACGACGCGGCCTTCGTTGTGGTTGCGCACCCAGCCTTCGAAGATCACGCAGGCACCGGCGCCTGCGTCATCGAGGCGTTGCTTTTCAATGGCCGCATCGATTGGAGTTTCTGAAAGACTGAAACGATTCATCCGCCCGATACCGGTGGCAGGAAGACGATTTCATCGCCTTCGTTCAATGGGTGATTCCAGTCGACTATCTGGCCGTTAACGGCGACGCGCACGCGTTCCTTGCCGAGGCTGAAGCCGTGGCGTTGGCGGACGTCGTCGTAGAGCGTTGCGGGGTCGCTGGTATGTGTTTCGACGGATTCTTCGGTGCGGCCGGCGCGATCGGCGAGGCTTGCGAAGTAGAGCAACTTTACCTTCATGACTGCACCCTGCCCGCCTTGACGGTTCGCTTGCCGCCTTGCTTTTCGACCAGGCGAACGTCGGCAATGACGATCTCGTGGCTGAGCGCTTTGCACATATCGTAGACGGTGAGCGCGGCGATGCCGGCGCCGGTCAGGGCTTCCATTTCGACGCCGGTCTTGTGAGTGATGGCGACTTCGCAGCGGATCATCAACTCGGTCGCGGAGATGAATTCCATCTCGAAGCGGCACTTCTCGATTGGCAAGGGGTGGCAGAACGGGATCAGTTCATGCGTGCGTTTGACTGCCATTGTTCCCGCGATGATTGCGGTGTCGAGTACGGGGCCTTTCGCAGAGCGTAGGCCGTCCGCCTGCAGGGTTGCAGCAACTTCGGCTGGGAAACGCACGGTTGCCGAGGCGATCGCCACGCGAAGCGTTGCTTGTTTGGCGCCTACGTCGACCATTGCGGGGCGGCCGTCAGGATCGATGTGTGTCAGTTTTTTTGACATCGGGGTTCTCGATTTCAATTCTTTGATTGTGACAACTGCACTGTGACTTTGCGTTGCTTCTTTCCCCGCAGCGGGAGAAGAGATATTGATTCGATTCTCAAATAATACGGGTTTGCACCTAAAAGGTTGCCCACGTTCAGCCGTTCGCCCTGAGCTGAGCCTGTCGAAGGAAAGGGCGTTTCCAAGATGCCTAGCAGCGTCGACCACTTCCAGTCATGGTTCGACAAGCCCACCACGAACGGAAGTGGGTGGAATTTTTCTCATGTTTCTCTTGCCAGCCTTGGGAGCAATATCGAGACTATCTACTGCCTGGGGTCAAAGTTGGCGTAATTTTTTCGCAGCAAGCAATACTGACTACTCAACCACCGATCTCGTACATCTCCACGTGCTTTCGGGGTGCTGGATTGGCTTGGCCGCGGATCTCGCTGTAACGATCATCGCGCGATGACCAGACGGCAGCAATCAGCGCAGCGAGTTCATTATCACTGGCGCCCGCGCGCATCGGTCCGAGTAAATCATGGCCGCTGCTCGCGAACAGACAGGTATAGAGACGTCCGTCGGCGGATAATCTTGCGCGCGTGCAATCGCCGCAGAACGGTTCGCTGACCGAGCTGATGAAGCCGATCTCACCGGCGCCATCGACGAACTCCCAACGTTGCGCGACTTCGCCGCCGTAGTTGGCGGCTAGCGCGCGAAGTGGCCAGCGGGCGGCGATGCGTTCGCGCAACTCGGCGCTTGGCACGACGAGATCTTCGCGCCATTCGTTGCAGGTACCGACATCCATGTATTCGATGAAACGCAGGATATGCCCGCTGCCACGGAAGTGATCGATCATGTCGAGGACGTGCGCATCGTTGATGCCGCGCATGACCACGCTGTTGAGTTTGAGTGATGAGAATCCGGCCGCCGTCGCGGCATCGATGGCCGCGAACAACTCGCCGACCTCGGCGCGATCGCCGGACAATTTGCGATATGCATCGGCGTCCAGCGTATCGACGCTCAAGGTGATTCGCTGCAATCCGGCATCACGCAGGGCCTGCGCGGATTTCGGCAGCAGGCTGCCATTCGTCGTCATCGCGATATCGTCGATGCCTTCGATTGTTGCGAGTTGTCGCACGAGTTCGGGAAGCTCGCGGCGCAGCAGTGGTTCGCCACCAGTGAGACGCAGTTTGCGCACGCCGAGTCCCGCAAATATTCGCGCGAGCCGTTCGATCTCTTCGAAACGCAATCGAGCCGCCTTGCTGAGGAATTGATGGTCGCGCGGATAGTCATCCTCGGGCATGCAATACGGGCAGCGGAAATTGCAGCGGTCGATCACCGAAATGCGCAGGTCGGTCAACGCACGCGAACGCCGATCGAGCGGCGGCGTGGTTACGATGCGCAATGGAATGCGCGCGCCCATCAACCTGCCGCCTCGATTTGTACAAGCGAAGATGGATGCGGTGGCGACAGCTCGATCGCTTCGCCGAGATTGGCGACGCGATAGCCGCGCTGGCGCAGCGCTTCGGCCTCGGCGAGCGAGGCGTAGTGATACAAAACCAGACGTTCGCGCAGCTCGGCCGGGTATTCGCGTTCAATGTCTTCGATGCCGGTATGCGAGGGATTGCCGTGCACGACGCAATCGTGAGCGACGAGTTCTTTCGAGCCCGCGATGCACGAAAGCACTTCCGGGATCGGTCGCGTATCGCCGGTCCAGACCACGCTGGCGCGCAGCGAAATACCGAATGACGTCATCGGCGCGTGATGTCGCGTCGGGAACACATCAAACCAGAATCCCTCGTGCCAGAACCCACGCGACAGCGCGATCAGCTGGAAGGCATCCCAGAAATTCGCACCACCCTCGGCGAGCACCTGCGGGTAATCGGCAACGCGCGATTGCAGGATCGGTATCAGCGCGGCATGTGCATAAATACGCAATTGGCCACGAAGCGCAAGATCGAAATAGGTCGAGAAAAACAGGCGTTCGAGGCCGCCAACGTGATCCATATGCGCATGGGTCAGATAGATGGCTTTCGGTGCCGACTGATAGCGATGCAGGTACGCAGTCAGCGCCTCCGGCCCGCAATCGATCATCAGTAACGGTTCGCCATCCAGCTCGATGACGGACGACGACGAGCCCAGCTCGACGGCACTGGCATTGCCAACGCCGAGGAATCGCAGGGCGAGATTCAAGAATGTTCTCCGTGCGCGTGACGATCGGCAAGGCTGCGATGGTAGGCGGCCAGCATCGGGTGCCAGAACACGTCGTCAAAATCGGGCATCAACTTGCTCGCCTGCAATTTGCGGAAAGAACGCAACAGGCGCTGCAGATTGTTCTGTTGCCATTGCATGGCGGGTTTGCGCCGGTCGCAGCGATCGAAATCGAGAAGCCAGACCTTGCCCGCCGCGTCGAGGAGAATGTTGTTCGCATTGAGATCGGCGTGCCAGATGCCCAGCGAATGAAAACGTGCGAGGGTACGGCCAACACGGGTAGCAAGCGCCGCGTCGAGATGGCGTTCGGCGAGTTGGTCGGAAAGGGTCTGCGCACCGGGAATCTGTCGTGTGATCAGATCAGCCCGATAGCTCATGCCTTTGCGCACGTAGCGCGCCATGATCGGCGCGGGTACGGGCAATCCGGCATCGTGCAATTCCGCGAGCAGTCGGAATTCGCGAAACGCGCGGCTGCGTTTACGCCCCGTCCACAAATACTGATCCGTGTTGACGCGTCCCACGAGACCGCCGCGACGGTAGTGGCGCAGCACGCATGCGCCAAACGGGGCGTCGAAGAAAACGACTTCGCCACGGCCTGCGCGCGTGACAACACCGGTTGCCGCAGTTCGCTCGAACCAGTGCTCATCGGCCTGCGCCATCTGCGCGGCATCAAACAGGATTGCGCCGCTGGACGTCGATTGGATCTTCGCGTTGATCATCGCCTGGGGAAATTGTCGAACCTCTCGGAGCGTTGAGTTTAGCGCGAACGCTTCGTGGGTCGCAGGAAAACAACATGGCGCACGCGAAGCAGCGTCTTTTATCAGGAACTCGAGCACCACACCTGATCCATGTCGACGACGTGCCTGATGAACGCAGCCAGCGCAAGTGATCGAATGCACTTAGCGCCGACCACCAATGGCTGAGACAATAGGCGGCCAACGATCGTTCAGGAGTTCGCAGTCGCATGCGGAGCCGAAAAGCCGCCGAACCCGCTGTCGCACCAGAATCTCTTTGCATTCTGCGCACATCGGCAATCGGTGATGTCACCCATGTCGTGCCGCTGATCCATACCCTGCAGGCCGCGTGGCCGCAGACTCGGCTGACCTGGCTGATCGGCAAGCTTGAGCATCGCGTGGTGGGCGACCTGCCCGGCGTCGAATTCATCGTGTTCGACAAATCGGCCAAACGCGAAGGCTTCCGCGCCGTGCGCGAGAAATTGGCCGGACGTCGATTCTCAGCCTTGCTGCACATGCAGGTTGCGCTGCGCTCGAACATTCTCAGCGTGCTCGTCAAATCGCCGCTACGCATTGGCTATGACCGCGCGCGCTCGAAGGATCTGCACGGGCTCTTCATCAATTGCCGTATTCCTTCGCGCAAGGGTCAGCATGTGCTTGATGCGATGGCCAGCTTTCTCGAACCGCTTGGGCTGCTTCAGGAAAGCGTGCGCTGGGACATTCCAATTCCTGCAGAAGCCGAGGCATTCGCCGATCAGCATCTGCCCAACGACAAACGCATCCTGCTGATCAGCCCAACTTCAAGTCATCGCTTGCGCAACTGGCGTGCGGAGCGTTATGCGGCCGTGGCTGACTACGCGACCCATGAACTTGATTGGCGCGTGGTGCTTTGTGGCGGCCCGAGTGACTTCGAGCGCGAGTTCGCTGACGAGGTCCGCTCGCATATGCAGACCCATTGCATCGACCTGACCGGCAAGGACACGCTCAAGCAATTGCTCGCTCTGCTGCGACGCGCCGACCTCGTGCTCGCACCGGATTCCGGGCCGATGCACATGGCCAATGCGGTCGGCACGCCCGTGCTCGGCTTGCATGCGGCAAGCAATCCGCAGCGCTCGGGGCCGTATTCGGACCGGCAATGGTGCGTGGATCGCTACGATGCCGCGGCGCGTAAATATCGGCGCAAGTCAGCCGACAAGCTGGGGTGGGGTACCAAGATTGAATTTCCGGGCGTGATGGATCTGATCGAGGTTGATGATGTGATCGAGCGATTGCAGGCGTTTTCCACGCACCTGGATTCTCGCAATCCATAGGCCTGGCCAAGCCTCTGGAACTGAACGTTGCGCAACGGATTGGATGGTGTGCTCCAATTTTTCAAGGCAGGATGTCGGCATGAATTTCCCTATTGATCAATCAATTACGCTCAACCAGATTCATCGCCGCAGCGCGATCTCGCAAAAACCCCCGGCCGAGGAACGATCGACCTCACCTCCCGGTACTCCGATTTTTCTCAACGACGGCGCGATGCTTTTGCTTCGGCCGATTGACAGGGGCGATGTCGACGCACTCATGCGCGCGTTCAAGCGAATGACGCCCGAACAGGTACGTGCTCGGGTTTTCCACGCTCTTAGCGAATTGCCCGAGCCGGTCGCACGAGCCATGTGTCGGATGGACGCTGATGATGGTGTCGCCCTGGTTGCCACCGATCCGGATGGGATCGAAATCCGCGCCGAAGCGCGTGTTCATTTTGATCCGATCACCGAATCAGCAGAACTGGCGATTGCGGTCGATCCAGACTATGTCGGTCGCGGACTCGGACGAATACTCGTCGAAAGATTGATCAGTGCCAGCCGTCGAATGGGTATTCGTGAAATCTGGGGGGATACCCAGGCAGACAATGCGGCGATGATTGCCCTGGTCAGCCGTCTCGGTTTCGACCATCGACGTGAGCGCGACGAGGCAAGTCTGGTCCGATTCAGTCTCGATCCAGGCGAATCGGTACCAGACGAATCGGCTTCGAAACGCTAAACTGCGCGCCCTCGCGCCGGATGCAGACGGCATCCGGCGCCGCCGCAGTTCGCTGAATCGATGACTCACAAACCTCTGATATCACCCCCGCTGCCAAGCTCACCCAAGCAGCGTCGCCAATGGGCAACACCGCACGGTTCGGCGCTGGCACTGGCTGTGGCCGAAGCCGCGCGCCGTCACGATGGTCTCGTCGTGTTGCTCACGCGCGATACCCATTCGGCGCATGCGCTCGAATCGGAAATCGGCGTTTTCGCCGGACCTGATCTCGAGGTGTTGCAGTTTCCGGATTGGGAAACCCTGCCCTACGATTTGTTTGCGCCACATCCGGATATCGTTTCGCAGCGCGTGGCGACGTTGTATCGCCTGCCGAACTTGCGTCGGGGTGTCCTCGTCGTGCCGATCGCGACGCTGATGCAGCGCCTCGCGCCGCGAACTTTCATCACTGGATCGGGCCTCGTCCTCGAAGGCGGCCAGCATTTTGATCTCGCCGCCGAACAGCGTCGCCTGTCCGAGGCTGGCTACCGCAACGTGCCGCAAGTGCAAGAGCCCGGCGACTTTGCCGTGCGTGGCGCGATCGTGGATATCTTCCCGACGGGCAGCAGCGTCCCGTATCGCATCGAGTTGTTCGATGAGGATGTCGACTCGATCCGAACCTTCGATCCGGAAACGCAGCGCTCGGCGAACAAGGTCGACAACGTTCGCCTGCTGCCGGCGCGCGAGTTTCCGCTGACCGAAGAGACCGCAAAGGATTTTCGCAATGCGCTGCGCGAGCGCTTTCCGATCGATCCGCGGCGTTGTCCGCTGTATCAGGACATCAAGGAAGGCACCGCTCCGGCCGGCATCGAGTATTACCTGCCGATGTTCTTTGCGCAGAGTCTTTACGGTGCGACTGAAACCCTGTTCGAGTATCTCGCCGGGAATTCCATGTTTGTTGTCTGCGACGGTGCGCTGGACGCGGCCGAGCAATTCTCGCGACAAACGCAGGAACGCTACGAGCAACGCGCGCACGATGTCGAGCGGCCGATCCTTCCTGTTTCAGAGCTCTACCTTTCTGCGCAGGACCTGCGCGAGCGCTTGAATCTGCAGTTGCGCATTGATCTTGTCGCCGCCGCAGCCGATGAGCGTGCAATTGATCTCGGCACACAGCCGGTGCCGTCGTTGCCGATCAACCGCAAGGATGAGACCCCCGCCGCCGAGTTGCGCCGATTTGTTTCGAGTTACCCGGGACGCGTGCTGATCGCGACCGAATCAGCCGGTCGACGCGAAGCGTTGATCGAGCAGATTGCCGAAGCGGGGATGTCGATCGCCACGGCGGCTTCGTGGTCTGAATTCGTCGATGCGGATCCGCCGATGAAGTTTGCGATCACGGTCGCCGCGCTTGAGCAGGGATTCGCTCTCGTCAAACCCGCACTGAGCGTATTGACCGAGCGCGAACTGCTCGGCGAACGCGCCCAGCAGAGTCGCCGACGCAAACGTGCCGCACGCGATCCCGAAGCGGTGATTCGTGATCTGACCGAACTCTCACTCGGCTCACCGATCGTGCATGTCGATCATGGCGTCGGTCGCTACAAAGGGTTGCTCAAGCTTGATGTCGGCGGCTCGGATGGCGAGTTTCTCGCTATCGAATACGCCAAGGGCGACAAACTTTACGTGCCGGTTTCGCAACTGCAACTGGTCAGTCGCTATTCGGGTACCACGCCGGAATTGGCACCGTTGCATTCGCTCGGTGGCGAAGCATGGGATCGAGCCAAGCGCCGTGCCGCCGAGAAGGTGCGTGATGTCGCTGCTGAATTGCTGGCGATTTATGCGCAGCGCGAGGCACGTCCTGGAACGGCGTTGACCATCGATCGGCTGATGTACGATCAATTCGCTTCGGCATTTCCGTTCGAGGAAACGCCGGATCAGTTGCAGGCGATCGAGGCGGTGATCACCGATCTGGCGCGCGCGCGTCCGATGGATCGCGTGGTCTGCGGCGACGTCGGCTTCGGCAAGACCGAAGTCGCATTGCGCGCGGCGTTTGTCACCGCGATCTCCGGAAAGCAGGTTGGCATGCTTGCACCCACCACCCTGCTCGCCCAGCAGCACTATCAGAATTTCCGCGACCGACTCGCCGATTGGCCGATTCGCGTTGAAGTGCTCTCGCGCTTCAAATCGAAAAAGGAAACTACGGAAGTACTGGCCAAGCTCGCCGAAGGCCAGATCGACATCATCATCGGCACGCACAAACTGTTGCAGCCAGATGTGAAGTTCAAGGATCTTGGCCTGCTCATCGTCGATGAAGAACAACGCTTTGGCGTGCGTCAAAAAGAACAGCTGAAAAAGCTGCGCGCCGAAGTCGATCTGCTGACGCTGACCGCGACACCGATTCCGCGCACCTTGAACATGGCCATGGCCGGACTGCGCGATCTTTCGATTATCGCAACGCCACCGGCGCATCGCCTGGCGGTCAAGACATTTATCGGCAACTGGGATCCAGCCCTGATTCGCGAGGCGTTCCAGCGCGAGCTGCAACGTGGCGGTCAGGTCTATTTTCTGCACAACGAAGTCGAGACGATCGAAAAGACCGCACGCGAGCTCGAAGCACTCGTGCCCGATGCGCGCGTGCGCATCGCCCACGGCCAAATGCCCGAACGCGCGCTCGAACAAGTCATGCTCGATTTCTACCGCCAGCGCTTCAACGTCATGGTCTGCACGACGATCATCGAATCCGGCATCGATGTGCCGAGCGCAAATACGATCGTGATCAATCGCGCCGACAAGTTCGGCCTCGCCCAGTTGCATCAGCTGCGTGGTCGTGTCGGCCGCTCGCATCACCGCGCGTATGCGTTCCTGATCGTGCCAGACGGACGTGCGATCTCGGCCGATGCCGAGAAGCGCCTGGAAGCCTTGGCCTCTCTCGAAGACCTTGGCGCGGGCTTCACGCTGGCCACGCACGATCTGGAAATCCGCGGCGCCGGCGAGCTGCTCGGCGAGGAGCAATCGGGACAGATCGAGGAGGTCGGCTTCACCATGTATCGCGACATGCTCGACCGGGCTGTGCGTGCGCTGAAATCGGGCAAGGTGCCTGATTTCGATCTAACCAGCGATCACGAAGCCGAGATCGAATTGCATGTCGCCGCGCTGATCCCGGACGACTATCTGCCCGACGTCAACGCGCGCCTGACCTTGTACAAACGCATTTCCAGCGCCGCTGACGAAGACGCCTTGCGCGACCTGCAGGTCGAAATGGTCGATCGCTTCGGACTTCTGCCCGATCAGGTCAAGAACCTGTTCGCCGTCACCGAAATCAAGTTGCTGGCCACCCCACTCGGCATCCGCAAGCTCGAACTCGGCGGCAAAGGTGGCCGCGTCATCTTCAATCCGAAACCCAATATCGATCCGATGACCGTGATCCGGATGATTCAGACCTTGCCCAAGGTTTACGCCTTGGATGGCCAAGACAAATTGAAGATCAAGCTTCAGCTTGAAGGGGCGATTGAGCGGATTCGGGTGGCTCGCGAGATCATTGTGGCGCTAGCGAAGCGGACGACTGCATAGGTAGCACGCTCCTCCGCTTGTCATTCCGGTGGCTCTCGAAAGCCGTTTTGCTGGTCAAGCGGGAGCGCTTTTCAACAGTCGTCGGTTAGTCATCCAACGACTTTTCTTTGCATTGTATGTTGAGTGCGTTATTGTCTTATTTAGTGTCATGTTCCACTACATACTTGTCATCATTGCAGTAAAAACTCTTTTTATCTTAAATAGCACGCTCCACCGTCGCGCGGCATCCCTGCCCTTTTTCACTCGCCTCCGGCGAGCGAGTCACTTTCTCTTGCGTGGCCAAGAGAAGAGTAACCAAAGAGAAGGCCACCCCAAAGCGACGCTCTCCGGGCATCCTGCCCTGCGAGTCCGCGAAGCGACTCCGGGGTTTGTCGACAGCCCATCCTTGGACTGACGCCAAACTGGGCGCAATCCATTGCGCCCACCCTGCGGGCTTTTCGGCAACTGCTCCTTGCGTTGCTCTACCTCCTGCATCCATGCAGTCGCCTACGTCACTTCGCCGCCGCTCAGGGGGCCCATTCACTGCGCATCCTGCGCAGCCAAGACCAAGACCAAGC
>JBBQTY010000099.1:0-15107 GCA_038234445.1 Lysobacterales bacterium | reverse complement strand
CCGATCAACACATTGCCGTCGGCATCAGCAACCAGATCGACATCGATTTCGGTGGCGTGATCGAGGAAACGATCGAGCAACACGGGCGATTCGTTGGAGACCTTGACCGCATCTCGTACGTAGCGCGCAAGATCCTCATCGTCGTGAACGACTTCCATCGCACGCCCGCCGAGCACATAACTCGGACGCACGACCAACGGATAGCCAATCTCGCGCGCAAGCGCCAAGGCCTCTTCGGGATTGCGCGCCGTGCGATTCGGCGGCTGCATCAGACCGAGCTTGTGGATCATCTTCTGGAAGCGTTCGCGGTCCTCGGCCAGGTCGATTGAATCGGGTGAGGTGCCGATAATCGGCGCACCCGCCGCTTCAAGAGCGCGCGCGAGCTTGAGCGGGGTCTGTCCGCCGTACTGCACGATCACGCCCTTGGGCTTTTCCTTCGCAATGATCTCGAGCACGTCTTCAAGCGTGAGAGATTCGAAATACAGACGATCCGACGTGTCGTAGTCGGTCGAGACCGTTTCGGGATTGCAGTTGACCATGATGGTTTCGTAACCATCTTCGCGAAGTGCAAGCGCGGCGTGTACGCAGCAATAGTCGAACTCGATGCCTTGACCGATTCGATTCGGGCCACCACCGAGCACCATGATCTTGTCGCGCGTGGTCGGCTCGGCCTCGCATTCTTCCTCATACGTGGAATAGAGATAGGCGGTGGTCGTGGCGAATTCGGCGGCACAGGAATCGACGCGCTTGTAGACCGGCCGTACCTTGAACGCCCAGCGCAAGTGACGCACGGCGTTTTCGTCGGTACCGAGCAACTCGGCCAATCGGGAATCCGAGAAACCTTTGCGCTTGAGCGCGCGCATGCGATCTGCGTCGATCGCCGGAAGGCCCTGCTCTGCAACTTCTTTCTCGACTGCGATCAAATCTTCAATCTGGGCCAGGAACCAGGGGTCAACGTGGGTCAGATTGAAAATTTCGGCGCGCGACAAACCGGCACGAAACCCATCACCAATGTAAAGGATGCGCTCAGGACCCGGCTCACGCAGTTCACGCTTGAGCGTGGTCATGCCTGATTCGCTGCTCAAATCGAGTTCCATCGGACTGAAGCCGTTCTTGCCTGTTTCAAGCCCGCGCAGGGCTTTTTGCAACGACTCCTGAAATGTGCGTCCGATCGCCATGACTTCGCCGACTGATTTCATCTGTGTGGTCAGACGAGAATCCGCAGTCGGAAATTTCTCAAACGCGAAACGTGGAATCTTGGTCACGACGTAGTCGATCGATGGCTCGAACGAGGCCGGAGTGAGGCCACCGGTAATCTCGTTGCGCAATTCGTCGAGCGTATAGCCAACCGCGAGCTTGGCCGCGACCTTCGCGATAGGGAATCCCGTCGCCTTGGACGCGAGCGCCGACGAGCGCGATACACGCGGATTCATCTCGATGACGACAACTCGACCATTTTCAGGATTAATACCAAATTGCACATTGGAACCTCCGGTATCGACACCGATCTTGCGCAATACCGCGATCGAGGCATCGCGCAGGCGCTGATATTCCTTGTCAGTCAGGGTCTGTGCCGGGGCGACGGTAATCGAATCACCGGTATGCACGCCCATCGGATCGAGGTTCTCAATCGCACAGACAATGATGCAGTTGTCAGCGGTGTCACGCACCACTTCCATCTCGAACTCTTTCCAGCCGAGCACCGATTCCTCGATCAGCACTTCGTTGGTCGGTGAAAGTTCGATGCCGCGCTTGACGATTTCCTCGAACTCCTCGAGGTTGTAGGCGATGCCACCGCCCGAGCCTCCGAGCGTGAAACTGGGGCGGATGATGGTCGGATAGCCGACTTTGACCTGCGCCTCGATCGCTGCCTCGAACGTACGCACGACTTGCGCCTTCGGACAATCGAGACCGATTTCGGCCATCGCGACACGAAACAATTCGCGATCTTCGGCCATGCGAATCGCTTCGCGCGAAGCACCGATCAACTCGACGCCGTATTTCTCAAGGACACCGCGATCCGCCAGATCAAGCGCACAGTTGAGCGCCGTCTGGCCACCCATCGTCGGCAGCAAGGCATCGGGCTTTTCCTTGGCGATGATCTTCTCGACCATGCGCGCATTGATCGGCTCGATATACACCGCGTCGGCGGTTTCCGGATCGGTCATGATCGTCGCCGGATTCGAGTTGACCAGCACGACCCGATAACCTTCGGCCTTCAGCGCCTTGCAGGCTTGCGCGCCCGAGTAATCGAACTCGCAGGCCTGACCGATGACGATCGGCCCGGCACCAATGACGAGGATGGTGCGTAGATCAGTTCTTTTTGGCACCAGGCTTGCCTTCGGTCATGGGTTTTGTTTCGGGAAAAAGGGGATCCGCTGCGGCAATCTCGATGCTCAGCGTACGGATTGTGTCGCGCGGCACGGCAAGCTCGATTGATCCGTTTTCCGGACCGAGTTTCAAGCTGATGCTGACGTTCGTGAAGCGCATCAAGGTGCCGCGGCGCATGGTTCCGTTGGTCGTATGGATGATCAAGGTGCTGCCGATCTTGTCGACCAGGCTGGCGTATTCAATTTCGCGCGAATTGACTGGCGCGGCCTTGGAATCGACCGCTTTCCCGCCCTTGACCGGCTTTGCTGCCATTGCACAAGGAATCAAAACCAGTGTGAGTGCCGCGAATACGAGCCGCATTGCACATTGTGAGATTTTCATGTCATTACGCCGCGACAGCCGCGTGCGCCTCCATTAGGTGGATGAAACGATCAAACAAGGGAGCCACATCTTGTGGCCCTGGACTGGCTTCCGGGTGGCCCTGAAATCCAAATACCGGTGCGTCGAGAAATTCGATGCCCTGCAACGATCCATCAAACAATGAGCGGTGGGTCGCCTTGACACGATCCGGCAAGCTCGCCTCGTCCACGGCAAATCCGTGATTCTGGCTCGAAATCATGACCCTTCCAGTTGCCAGATCGATAACAGGATGGTTTGCACCATGGTGGCCGAATTTCATCTTCGTCGTCCGCGCGCCGGCGGCGAGTCCAAGCAGTTGGTGGCCCAGACAAATGCCGAACACCGGAATGCGCGCTGCGATGAACTCACGGATTGCCGAGATAGCATAGTCGCAAGGCTCCGGATCACCGGGACCGTTGGACAAGAACACCCCATCGGGCTTCATTGCCAACACGTCGCTGGCCTGCGTCTGCGCAGGCACCACCGTGATTTCGCATCCGCGATCGCTGAGCATACGCAAGATGTTTTGCTTGACGCCAAAATCATAGGCCACCACGCGAAAGCGGCGAGGCGTCGAGCGCTCACGCTGACTGTCAAGGTCGTAGCTGCCTAGCGACCATGCATATGCAGCCTTCGCGCTGACCACTTTGGCCAGATCCATACCTGCCAATCCTGCGAACGAGCGTGCTGCAGCCAACGCGACTTCGTCGGATTCGTCATCCCCGGTGAGAATGCAGCCGCCTTGGGCGCCATTCTGGCGCAGGATTCGGGTCAATCGTCGCGTATCGATGTCGGCAATCGCGACAACGTCATTTCGTTTCAAATAGGCATCGAGCGATTCCTCGCTGCGCCAATTGCTCGCCAGCAAGGGCAAATCACGGATGACCAGGCCAGCCGCGTGAACACGCGAGGATTCCACATCGATCCCGTTGCAACCGGTATTGCCGATATGCGGATAGGTCAGGGTGACGATCTGACGGGCGTAAGAGGGATCGGTCAGGATTTCCTGATAACCGGTCATCGCCGTGTTGAAAACGACTTCGCCGATGGTTTGGCCTTCGGCGCCAACGGATCTGCCACGAAACAAGCTACCGTCGGCGAGGGCAAGAATGGCTGGTCGGTTCATACGTTCGCCTGGGTGATGGCCGTTATTCGCCACATCCAAGGTGTGGATGCAGCAAAACCTGCGGGCTGGTTGATGTCCAGTCCGTGGTTGGGCAGTTGGGGTCGAGGCGAGGCGGAATGATAGGCATCGGCCGCCCGCCTGTCCACCGCCGAGTGCCTTCCTGAACCGCAAAGCCGGATAGAATCGGGGCCCGTTGCCATCGATCCAGCGCAGCCCGCAGTGAACTTGTTCGAATCCCCAGTGCTTGACCGCGATGACACGCTGGTCCGCCACGAGCCATTTCCGTTCCTGATCGCGAGCGGTCTGCTGGCGGACGCCAATCGCGCGCGCCTTGATGCGGATTTCCCTCGGTATCCGAGCGCCGGCTTCTTTCCGCACGAACAAGCCGATTGCGGACCGACGATCAATGCACTGATCGACGAACTGACCTCACCGGCGATTGCGGATGCGATCGGCAATCGGCTCGGCATTGCCTCGCTCGGCAGGTTGCCAACCCTGGTTACGATTTGCCGCGCACTGAACAAGCGTCATGGCACCATCCATACCGACAGCAAGTCGAAGGTCGCAACGGCCCTGCTCTATTTCAATGAAACCTGGCCGGATACCAGCGGTGGCTGCCTGCGCTTTCTCAAGCGCGCAGACAGTATCGAGGATCTGGTGTGTGCCGAGGTTCGACCCTTGTACGGCAACTTCGTCGTATTTCGCCGCAGCGACAACTCGTATCATGGACATCTTCCTTTTGCGGGCGAACGCCGCGTCATCCAGATTGCATGGCTTACCAGCGAAAATGAGAAACTACGAAAGACCCGACGCGGGAAATTCTCGCGTCTATTCAAAAAACTGTTCGGTGCCATCGATCGCAGAATCGGTGCCGGGCGCAAGGATGATGCGGCACATCTGGACTGATCAGGAACTCCCATGAACAAAACGATTTCGATGCTCGTTGTGCTGGTGGCACTGTGCAGTGCTCCAGCCATCGCCCGCCACGGCGATGCACCTTACAGCGTTGGTCCTGCGGCAAAGTCCGGCAAGGCAATGGCGGAAGTGGTACTTCCCGCGATCGATGCACCGGCACTGCGAGCCGCCGACGATTCCAAACTGCAGCGCTCCGATGTCATGCATGACAAGCGGCTCGCGATCGGCCAAGGCAATGTTGTCGCCTTCAATCCGGCGAGCAGCGGTCAATGGCAGGTTGTAGCGGATGGCAGTCTGATCTGGCGGTTACGCGTGCGCGTTCCTGGCGCAACCGACCTCCATCTGGGCTTTGAAAGTGGCAGCTTGCCGCTTGGTGCGTCGCTCTGGGTGATTGGAGCGGACGACTACTACGAAGGCCCCTACAGCGCCGATGACGCGATGCCGCTGTGGATTCCGATGGTTCCGGGCGATAGCGCGATCGTCGAGATTCATCTCGCCGCCGGTTCGTCGGTCGATGGCCCAATGCCTGTCCTGACCGACATCGGCGCGGGATTTCGTGACCTTTTCAATGCCACTCCACGGGTCGGCAATCCAGGCGCTTCAGGTTCATGCAACGTCAATGTCGTGTGTCCGCTCGGCCAACCGTACACGGCTGAAGCGCGCGCGGTGGCCTACTACGAGTTCCGCGCGGACAACGGGACGACCTATATCTGCACAGCGACATTGCTCAACGATGTACCCGCCGATCGCAAAAACTACGTGTTGACGGCGGCCCACTGTGTATCGACCCAGGCTGAAGCGGCAACCATGCGCTTGTACTGGAACTATGAGTCGACCATCTGCATAACGAACAACGGTTGGTCATTCGCGCAGAATCAGACCGGCGCAAGTTTGCGTGCCACACGCGCTGATGCCGACTTCACCCTGGTCGAACTCAACGTCGCTCCAAACCCCGCATGGAATCTGTTTCATGCCGGTTGGGATGCCGGCAATATCGCGCCCTCTGCAAGCATTGGCTTGCACCATCCGCAGGGCGACGTGACCAAGGTCGACAATAGCCCAACGCCTCCACTTACTATCGACAATTGCATAGGCACCGGCCCCGGCAGCGTAAACACCCACTGGCTGACCGGACCGTATGATCAAGGCACGACCGAGGGCGGCTCGTCCGGCTCGGGGTTATTTATTCCGAACAACGACGCCAGTGGGCACGGTCGGCGTCTGATCGGCGTCCTCTCGGGCGGCACGGCCGCCTGTTTCGGCACCCAATCCGACGATGGCATAGACTGCTACGGAAAGTTTGCTTCAGCCTGGGATGGAACGGCGGCTTCAAACCGATTGCGCGACTGGCTCGATCCGGCCGCGACTGGCACCAAAACCATCGCAGGCGTGGATCACGTTGCGACGAGTGTGCCTCCCGTCGATCCGGCCATCGCCAATCGCGTCGCCGCGGATCGTCAGGCCGTCCCGGCGCGCAGCCAGCATCGCGGCCCGGCGCGTCATCCGGCCCCCTTCAATCCGGCTCAACGCAGGAACTGATCAGCGACGGCCGATGCCAAGCATGTCGGCCATCGCATAGCGTCCCGGTACTTGCCGGGACAGCCAACATGCCGCGCTCAGTGCGCCCTCGGCGAAGATCTCGCGATTGCTCGCGCGATGGATCAATTCAATGCGCTCACCGAGACCGATCAGTCGAACCTCATGCTCGCCGACCACATCGCCACCGCGACTGACCGCGTAGCCGATGGAACCCTCGACGCGTTTGCCACCGCGATCCATCACGGGATCGACCGCTTCCATGCCTCGTCCTTCGGCGACGCGTTTGCCGAGCATGATGGCAGTGCCTGAAGGCGCGTCGATCTTGTCACGATGATGGCTCTCGAAAATCTCGCAATCCCACGCCGGCAGAAGGCGTGCTGCTTCAGAGACGAGATGCTCCAGCACCGACACGCCCACACTGAAATTCGCGGCCCACAACACCGGAATACTTAGTGCAGCTCTGTCCAGCGCCCGCATCTGTGATTCATCGAGACCGGTTGAGCCACTGACAAAGGCGACTGAACGCTCGCCCGCCAGCTGCAGTGCGGCGCTGAATCCGGAGGCGCCCGAAACATCGATCAGCACATCGAAATGCGTCGATGCCGGCAAGATCGATGTGTAGCAAAGCGAGGCACTCGTGCCAACGGGGCTGAAATCGTTCGCGCTTCCTGGTCGAACCATCGCGGCCACCATCACCGCATGATCGTGCTTCGCGATCAACTTGGAAAGCGCCTGCCCCATTCGTCCGGCGGCACCGCTGACGATCACTCGTGTCGCCTGACTCATGGCTCGGATCCGTCACGCTGAAAGAATGACTCAGGGTAAACCGCGGTTGCCCCGCCTAGCCAGAACTTCAGGAGGTGACGCGATCCCAGAATTGCTTCACGCCGTCAAGCCAACTGCGATTGCGCGGAGAGTGCGTCTGCGCGTTTTCGCCGACAAAGGTCGCTTCGAGTTCCTCGATAAGCTCACGCTGGCGCGAGGTCAACTTCACCGGCGTTTCGAGCACCACGCGGCAAAGCAGATCGCCGGTGCGACCGCTGCGAACCGATTTGACGCCCTTGCCGCGAAGACGGAACAATTTTCCGGTCTGGGTTTCCGCCGGAATCGACATTGTCGCCTCGCCGCCGAGCGTGGGTACAGAAAGTTCTGCGCCTAGCGTCGCCTGAGCAAAACGGATCGGCACCTCGCAGAACAGGTCATCGCCTTCGCGGGTGAAGATTTCGTGTTCGCGAACGTGGACTTCGACGTACAAATCGCCCGGCACCGTACCTGCGGGACCCGCTTCTCCCTGCCCGGTCAGACGAATTCGATCGCCGTTGTCAACGCCTGCTGGAATTTTGACTTCGAGACTGCGCTCGTCGTTGACCCGACCCTCGCCTTGACAACTGCGGCAGGGGTTGGCGACTGTCTTGCCCGTGCCTGCACAATGCGGGCAGGCTTGCTGTACCGAAAAAATCCCGTTTTGCATACGTACACGACCGTGTCCACGGCACGTCGTACATGTCGAGGTCTTGCCATCTTGCGAACCACTGCCATCGCACTCGTCGCAGGCGACCAGCGTTGGCACGTCGATCTTCTTCTCGACACCGAAAACGGCTTCCTCAAGATCCAACTCCATGAGGTAGCGAAGATCCGAACCGCGCCGTGGTCGATTCCGTCCGGCGCCGCCCATGCCAAAGATGTCGCTGAAAATATCGCCGAAAATATCGCCGACATCGCCATTGAAACCGCCGCGACCACCCATGCCGTTCTCGAATGCGGCATGACCATGCTGATCGTACGCAGCACGTTTTTGGCTATCGCCGAGGATTTCGTAGGCTTCCTTCGCTTCCTTGAAGCGATCCTGCGCCTGCGGATCATCCGGACACCGATCCGGATGACACTTCATGGCGAGGCGTCGGAAGGATTTCTTGACCTCATCGTCCGTAGCGGTGCGCTGGACCGAGAGGACTTCGTAATAGCAGCGTTTTGTGCTCATTGGAAAACAACAGCCGGCATGAATGTGGCGAGAAAACGTGAAGGGCAGAGCGGTGGGTGGCAATCATTCGCCACCCACCGATCCGCCAGGCCACTCGTTGTTACTTGTCGCCGTCTTTCACTTCGGTGAACTCGGCGTCGACCACATCCTCGGGCGTGCCCGGTCCGCTTTTCGCACCTTCGTCGGCACCTGCCTGCGCACCCGCTGAGCCTGCTGCGGCATGCAATGACTGTGCGACTTCCTCGACACGCGCGATCTTCGCTTCGATCTGTGCCTTGTCATCACCCTTCATGGCCTTGTCGAGATCAGACAACGCTTCCTCGATACCACCCATCTGCTCAGGCGGCACTTTGCCACCGTGCTCCTTGAGTGCGGCGCGGGTCGCATGAACAAGCTGGTCGGCCTTGTTGCGTGTGGTGACCAACTCCTGGAACCGCTTGTCTTCCTCGCGATTGACCTCGGCGTCGTTGACCATGCGCTGGATCTCTTCATCGGACAGGCCCGAACCGGCCTTGATCTCGATGCGCTGTTCCTTGCCGGTCTTCTTGTCCTTGGCCGAAACGTGCAGGATGCCGTTGGCGTCGATATCAAAGTTGACCTCGACCTGCGGCATGCCGCGCGGCGAAGGCTCGATGCCGGCCAGATCAAACTTGGCCAGCGACTTGTTGAAACGCGCCTGATCACGTTCGCCCTGCAGGACATGCACTGTCACCGCATTCTGGTTGTCTTCGGCGGTCGAGAAAACCTGACCCGCCTTGGTCGGGATCGTTGTGTTCTTCTCGATCAACTTGGTGAACACGCCACCGAGCGTCTCGATGCCAAGAGACAGCGGAGTAACGTCAAGCAGCAACACATCCTTGACCGTTCCGGACAACACGCCACCCTGCACTGCCGCACCAATCGCGACCGCCTCATCAGGGTTGACGTCCTTGCGTGGCTCCTTGCCGAAGAAATCCTTGACCGCATCCTGCACCTTGGGCATGCGCGTCTGGCCACCGACGAGAATGACCTCGGCGATGTCGGAGACCTTGATGCCGGCATCAGAAATTGCCGTGCGACACGGTTCGATTGTGCGCTTGATCAAATCCTCGACCAGCGACTCAAGCTTCGAGCGGGTCAGGCGCATCTCCAGATGCACACCTTCGTTGTTCACTTGGGTGATGAACGGCTCGTTAATGTCGGTTTGCTGACGCGTGCTGAGTTCGATCTGGGCGCGCTCGGCAGCCGAGCGCACGCGCTGCAGTTGGATCGGGTTCTTGCGCAAATCCACGCCATGCTGCTTTTCAAACTCGTCAATGATGTAGTCGATGATGCGCTTGTCGAAATCCTCGCCACCAAGGAAGGTATCGCCATTGGTCGCGAGCACTTCAAACTGTTTTTCGCCATCGACTTCGGCGATCTCGATGATCGAGACGTCAAACGTGCCGCCGCCGAGATCGTAAACCGCGATCTTGCGATCCCCGCCTTTCTTGTCGAGACCATAGGCCAGCGCGGCCGCTGTCGGCTCGTTGATGATGCGCTTTACTTCTAGACCGGCAATGCGACCGGCATCTTTGGTCGCCTGACGCTGGCTGTCATTGAAGTACGCCGGCACCGTAATGACCGCTTCGGTCACCGGTTCGCCCAGATAATCTTCCGCGGTCTTCTTCATTTTCATGAGGACCTGCGCGGACACTTCCGGTGGTGCCATCTTCTTGCCATCGGCCGTCTCGACCCAGGCATCGCCGTTCTCATGGCCGACGATCTTGTACGGCACCAGGTCGATATCCTTCTTGACCTCGGCATCCGTGAACTTGCGTCCGATCAGGCGCTTGACCGCCGAGAACGTGTTCTGCGGATTGGTCACCGCGCCGCGACGTGCGGTGGCGCCGACGAGGACTTCGCCGTCCTTGAATGCGACCACCGATGGCGTCGTGCGATCGCCCTCGGAGTTTTCGATGACGCGAACCGTGCCGCCTTCCATGACCGCGACGCACGAGTTGGTCGTGCCGAGGTCGATACCGATGATCTTGCCCATTTTGTCTCTCCCAAAATATGTGTTCGGCCGCTTCGGCCACTGGCGCAAAAACTGGGGGTGTTCGTTCGCGTTTCAAGCGCCACGAACGTCGATTTACCCGGTTCTCGCGCGATTAAGGCCGCTTACTGGGCCACATTGACCAAAGCTGGCCGCAGCAGGCGTTCATTGAGGACAAAGCCCTTCTGAAACACCGCCACGACGTGGTTGGAATCATGCTCGGAGGATTCAACCATGCTCATGGCCTGGTGGCGCTCCGGATCGAACTTCTCGCCAAGCGGATCAACGATGACCAGTCCAGCCGCGGTCACAACGCGCAGTAACTCCTTCAAGGTCAACTCAACCCCGGCATGCAGGCCCGTGGCCGCACCCTTGTCTGCGGCCAGGCCGCGCTCAAGGTTGTCAATCACCGGTATGAGCTCGCCGAGCAGACGTTCATTGGCGAACTTGCGCGCCTGCTCAAGATCTCGCTGCAGGCGCTTGCGCTGGTTGTCGAGCTCGGCGCGTTCGCGCAAGACCAGCTCGCGCATTTCGCCCAGCTTGATCTCGTAGTCCGTCATCAGTTTGTTCATCGCCTCCTCGCCGCTCGCAAGCGTCGATTCGTCGATCATTTCCTCTTCCGCCGGATCACGGTTCGGGTCGGTATTTTCCATGTCGCCTCCAAGAACGATTCTGATCAGGCACGCATCGGGCCTGTCCGTGAAACACTGCAATCCAATTGATGACTCTGCCTCGCCACGATTAGACAGCTGGCGGATAGGCGCGTCTCGCCTCCCGTATGGGGGCTAGGCCGACCGGTTCAAGGCGCCTGAGATCAGCTGGGCGGTCGTCGCGACCACAGGAATCACCCTCTCATAAGCCATGCGTGTTGGCCCGATCACACCGAGTACACCGAGCACGCGATTGCCGACGCCGTAGGGCGCGGTCACCAGTGAATACCCTTCAAGCGCGGCAAACCCGGATTCCTCTCCGATGAAAAGGCGTACGCCTTCGGCTCGTGAGCAGCGTTCCAATAGTTGAAGCAGATCGCGTTTGCGCTGGAAGGCATCAAACAGATCACGCAAACGATCGACCTCGGAAAGTTCGTGGATACCCATCAGATTGGTCTGACCCGATACCAGCATGTCGTTGTCGGCGGGCGACTGGAAGGCGGCTTGTGCGACCTCGACTGCGGATGCAAGCAATCGATTCAGTCGCGCGCCTTCATCGCGCATCTCCTGAAGCAATCTTCTGCGAATCTCATCCAGACGCATGCCGGCATAGTGGGCATTGAGGAAATTTGCGGTCTGTTCGAGCTCACTGGGCGAATGCAGCTGTTGGGTTTCGATAACGCGGTTCTGCACCTGGCCATCGGTAAACACGAGAATCACGAGGACTCGATTGGCATCAAGCGCCACGAAATCGACATGGCGGAACGGAAATTCGTCGTGTTTGGGCACGCTGACGACGCCGACGAAGCGCGTGATCTGCGATAGCAACGCAGTTGCACTGCCAAGCAGCGCGGGTGTTGCCGCACCGGTAGGCAGCTCGCGGCGCAATTGTTCGACCTGCGGCTCGCCAAGTGGACGCATCTCCAGCAGGCTGTCGACAAACATTCGATAACCCTGCGCAGTCGGAATCCGGCCTGCCGAGGTATGCGGGGCGGCCACAAGACCGGCTTCTTCGAGGTCGGACATGATGTTGCGAATCGTCGCCGGGCTGACATCAAGTCCAGATGACTTCGCCAACGTTCGCGATCCAACCGGTTGGCCATCGGCGATGTATTGCGCAATCAAGGTACGCAACAGCGATCGAGATCGCGCGTCAAGTGAATCGGGATGGCCGGAATACGTCATCCCGGCAGCATACACAGCACTGCGGGGCAGGCAATAGGTGGTGGGCGGTAACTCTTGCTGAAACGCGAGCAAATTCATCGAAGTTGCATCCACTCCCGGCAGTTCGTGGGAGGAGCGTTCAGGCCAATAACGATGCGGAAACGCAACTTCGGACATCAAACTCAACGCCTTCCATCGGCTTTTTGGGAGAGGCATTCATGCCCGATGCGTTTGGGGATGTTGCGACAAAGGCGTGGCCCTCAAAAAGGGCAAGCGGCTGAATCTTGCTCCCACAAATCAAAAGGATATGCGGTATCTGCCGAAGTCCGGATAAGTCTTCCGTGCTTTGGATCTCACCGAATGAGTTTGAAATTGCGACAATAGCGGCCGACCGGGACACGCCGGGCGAGAATACTCAAGGGTGCTGCATGTTGCGTTCGTTATACGTCAAGGACTTCGCAATTGTTGGCGAAGCTGAAATCGGCTTTGGGCCGGGCCTCACCGTGGTTACCGGCGAAACCGGCGCGGGAAAATCACTGCTTGTCGATGCGTTGCTTATGCTCGCGGGCAATCGCGCGGAAGCGGGCCTGGTCCGTCATGGCTGCGAACGCGCCGAACTGTCGGCCGAATTCGATCTCGGTGGACGTGAAGACTTGATCGGATGGCTTCGAGAAGAGGAGCTCGACGACGAAAACGCCTGCCAGTTGCGTCGGGTTATCCGCAGCGAAGGCACGTCGCGCGCGTGGATCAACGGGCGGCCTGTCACTCTGACCCAGTTGAAAGCACTCGGCGAGCGGCTGATCGAGATCCATGGTCAACACGAACATCAGGCCTTGCTGGAGCGGCATCAGCAACTGGGACTGCTTGACGCATTTGGCGCTCATGACGAAACGCTGTCGTCCGTTCAAATGATTGCGCGCGAATGGCGCTCCGTGGTCGCGCGCATCAAGGATATTTCTGGCGGCGCGGATCATGGCGAACGCATCGAATGGCTGGGCCATCAGGTAGACGAACTCGATACCCATGCGTTGACAGCCGAGGCCTTGGGCGAGCTTGAGGAAACTCATCGCAGGTTGGCCAATTCCGGGCAACTTCTTCAAGGCTGCGCGGGTCTTGCCGACTTGCTCGATGGCGACAGCGAATTCAGCGTCGCGCGTCTGATCGCTCGGGCGCATGGCGAAAGCCAGCGACTTGCCGGCCTCGACCCAGCCCTTTTCGGGCTTGGCGAGCTTCTCGACGCCGCGCGCATCCATGTCGACGAGTCTGTAGATAGTCTGAGTCGCTACCAGACCTCGCTCGACCTAGACCCCGAGCGCTATGAAGAGCTCGATACGCAACTCGCGAAACTGCACGAACTGTCGCGCAAGCACCGCGTGGGAATGGCCGAACTCAAAAATCACGGCGAAGCGCTGCGCGTAGAACTCGAGAGCTTGCGCGACGCCGGCACCGATCTCGTCAAACTCGAAGGTCAACGAGGCGCGTTGGTGGATCGGTATCGGATCGCCGCAAAGAAGCTCAGTAAAGCCCGCGCGGAAGCCGCCAAAAAGCTCGGCAAGTCAGTCGGTGACTTACTCTCCGATCTCGGCATGTCGGGCGGCCGCTTCGAGGTAGAGCTTGAATCCATCAACAGCGACGTGCCAGAGGCCAACGGCGTCGAGCGCTGCGAATTCATGGTCAGCGCCAACCCGGGACAACCGGTGCGTGCCCTGCGCAAGGTCGCCTCCGGAGGCGAACTGTCACGCATCAGTCTGGCAATCGAAGTTGCTGCGCTCGGACTCGATGAAGTCGGCACGATGGTGTTCGACGAGGTCGACTCGGGCATAGGCGGTGCAGTCGCCGAAGTCGTCGGCCAGAAACTGCGTCGCCTCGGCAGTCAGCGCCAAGTGCTCTGCGTAACGCACCTTCCCCAGGTTGCCGCGCAAGGCCACGCCCATCTTCAGGTCAGCAAATCCGCCGAAGGTCACACTACCGAAACACGCATCGACCGTCTCGACGACAAAACCCGCCGCGATGAAATCGCACGCATGCTCGGCGGCATCGAGATCACCAAGGAAACGCTCGCGCACGCCAAGCAAATGCTGCAGGTGGCGCAGAGCGGGGATTGAGGACCGCACCTTGTCGACTCACCCTCTCCGTTCGTCATTCCTGCGATAAGTACCAAAGGGAAGTCATTAACTTCCTGGCGGAAGCAGATGCCCTCACGTCCGTTCGTCCTGAGCCCGTCGAAGGATGAGCGGACACTTGCGGGAAGATCGCAACATCACTCCGTTACGGCATCACGCACAAGGTGACTAACAGATCATTTCACGACGCATTGACGGAGTTCATACGGGCTTCGAATGCCCTTGTTCGCGAAGCAGCCACACCCGAGGCAACCTTCGGCAGGGTCAGGGCAAATGGAAATTTACTGGAAAGTAATGACAGGTGCTTTGGTCCACGCCTCATCTTTCCGCTAGATGCGATTGTCCCCGTTCGAGTTGCATCGTTAAATCTTGAGGTCGCGTATCGCGGGATATGTTCGCCCCATCCATGGGACTCACCCTCCGTGCTTGGCGCGGAGGGCGAAGGGCGGGCGACGGCATGGATGCCGGAGGTAGGGCAACGCAGGAGCAGTTGCCGGACGCCCGGAGTCAACCAGAGGTTTCGTCCACACCTCTCTACTCCGCCAGATACAAAAAAAGCCCCTTTCGGGGTGCCTCGTTGAATCTTGAGGTCGCCTGTCGCGGGATATGTTCGTCCCATCCATGGGACTCACCCTCCGCGCGTCGCGCGGAGGGCCAGCCCTTCGGCTGTCCAGATTCGTTCCTGACGAATCTGTCGAACCCTGGAGGTTTCGTCCACACCTCTCTCTCCGCCAGATACGAAAAAAGCCCCTTTCGGGGCTCTTTTCGTATCTGGCGGAGAGAGAGGGATTCGAACCCTCGATAGAGCTTTTGACCCTATACACCCTTAGCAGGGGCGCGCCTTCGACCACTCGGCCATCTCTCC
>JBBQTY010000098.1:0-15181 GCA_038234445.1 Lysobacterales bacterium | reverse complement strand
CGGCAAGCTCTACGCGGAAAACGATCCGCGCCGCGATTCGGGTTTCAGCATCTTCTATGCCGGTATCAATATCGGTGCGACCGTATCTGCCTTGCTTTGCGGCTGGCTCGGCGAAGCCTATGGCTGGGGCTGGGGATTTGGCGCGGCGGGCATCGGCATGATCGCCGGTCTGGCCAATTTTCTGTATGGCCAAAAGCATCTCATGGGACATGCCGAACCGCGTGATCCGGTGAAACTGCGCGAGCGTCTGCTCGGTCCCGTTTCACGCGAACACCTGATCTATCTGGGCGCGATCGCCGGCTTGTTCGTCATCTGGGTATTGATCCAGGCGCACTCGCTGATCCTCTCGATCATTCCCGGTTTCTTCGAGCCGACGCCGGTGGTGTTGTCGATGCATCTGGTGTCGGCTTGCCTGTTCGGCGGCATTCTCTGGTTCATGTTCAAGCATTGCAGCAAGATCGAGCGTGACCAGATGTTCGCCGTGCTCGCCTTCATCGGATTCTGCCTCGTATTCTTCACGCTGTACGAACAGACCTATGGCTCGTGGGTGCTGTTTTCCGATCGCGCGATGAACCATGACGCGCTTGGTATCGAGTGGACCGCCAGCCAGTTGACCTTCCTCGGTGCATTTTTCATCCTCGTGCTTGCGCCGATCTTCGCGTGGTTGTGGCCGCGCCTCGAAAAGCGTGGATGGAATCCAAGCAAGCCGGCGAAATCCGCATACGGCTTGATTCTCGCCGGCGTGTCGTTTCTTGTGCTGGTGTGGAGCGCGCGCAATCCGCAGGCCAATGGCCTGACCAACATCTGGTGGTTCGTGCTTGCCTACTTCGTGCTTGAAATTGGCGAGATGATGCTGTCACCGATCGGCCTCTCAGCGGTCACCCAATTGTCCGTGCCGCGCGTTGTCAGCCTGATGATGGGCGGCTGGTTTCTTGGAACCTCGTATTCGGAAATCCTCGCCGCACAACTCGGCAAGCTATCCTCGATCGAAATTCCCGAAGGCGCGACGATCAACGTCGCCGAAGCGCTATCGAAATACGGAGATGTATTTGTGTTCTCGGCTGAAATCGGCATTGGCAGCGGCATCGTCGTATTGATTCTGACCCCGTTGGTCAAACGATTGATGCACGACGTGCGCTGATTAGAGAGCGTCTTTTCGCGTCATATGGAAAAGCATCCGGCATGAATGCGGAGGCTTCCCCACTTATCCGCCTTCGTGTTCAGCATCGGAATAGTGTCCACAAATACGAAAGCGGAAACGCGATGTACTCCATCGGGGCCGCGCGTGCTATCGGCTCTTTGTGGGAAATGGCTTCAGCCACTTGTCCCCTCTTGGGGATGATGCCTTTCGGCGAGATGCGACAAGGGCATCATGGCTGAAGCCATTTCCCACAAAAACAGGGTGGCTGCGCTTGATGACAACTCCTCACGGCTTGAACGTCGCGAAGAAAAAACGCGTTATGCGCGTGATAGTTTCCGACAATAGTCGGCAACTAGCTGATCATCAGGAATAATCTGTCGGGAAACCTCAGCCTTCAGGTCCGATGCGTTTCCTGCTTGGGGTCGAAAAGCATCGCCCCCAAGAGGGGACAAGCGGCTAAAGCCGCTTCCCACAAAAGCAGTTTCCCGAATCCCGTAACGATTGTTCCCGCAACCTCCCATGACTTTCGGCAGGCATTCGGATAGCATCAAAATCGTAAACGAAGGGGAGTAGCTCTCCCGCTGCCGTGATCGTCAACACGGACCGCCCCGCCGGTCCCGGTCCGGTGGGCAAATTTCGATGGATCCCCATCGATACTTGCGAGCAAGACCTTCGCCGAACGACGGCGAAGCGGTGCCCGGAATCCACCGAGGCCCTGGCAGCCGTCACCGGCGCGGGGCCTTTCGTTTTGGAGTTCAGGCTATGCATACCATCGGCACTCCCAGTCTCTGGCTCGCTTTCAGCGTGCTCGTCGTCATTGCGCTGATCGTTGATTTTGTCGTCCTGCGTGCAGGTGGCGCACACAAAGTGTCGTTCAAGGAAGCGGCCTTGTGGAGCATCGCCTGGATCCTGCTGGCGATGTTGTTCAACTTTGGGCTCTGGTATTGGCTTCGCGGACATGTCGGTTCGGCTGTGGCCGATGAGACGGCGCTGCAATTCCTCACCGGCTATGTCGTCGAGAAGGCGTTGGCGATCGACAATATCTTCGTCTTTCTGCTGATCTTCTCGCGCTTCGGTGTCGGTCCCGAGCTGCAACAGCGTGCGCTGATGATCGGCATCCTCGGCGCGATCGTCTTGCGCGCGATCCTGATCTTCGTCGGCGCGGCGCTGATCCAGCGCTACCACTGGATCCTGTATTTCTTTGGCGCGTTTCTCGTCTACACCGGATACCAGATGGTGCGCACGCCAAACGACGAAGCAGATTTCGAGGCCAATCCGATGATGCGCTGGATGCGCGGCCATCTGCGCTTGAGCAAGGAGTATCACGGCACGCGTTTGAGCGTGATCAAGGACGGAGTACGCTGGTTTACGCCGATGTTTGTCGTTGTCGCCCTGCTCGCGGTCACTGATGTGATCTTTGCGGTCGACTCGATTCCTGCGATCTTCGCGATCACCGAGGACCCATTCATCGTCTTGACCTCCAACGTATTCGCCGTGCTCGGCCTGCGCGCCTTGTTCTTTCTGATTGCCGGCATGGCCGAGCGTTTTCACCTGCTCAACTATGGCTTGGCCGGTGTACTGACCTTTATCGGCGTGAAGATGCTGATCGTCGATATCTGGAAGGTACCCATTGGTCTGTCGCTTGGCATGGTCGCCGTATTGATCGGAGCTTCGCTGGTGGCCAGTCGACTATGGCCCAAGATCGATTGATTCGACGACGCTGATCCTGCTCTTCATTGCGAAGGGGTATTCAGATCGAGGCTCGATTGTTCATGCAACTCTGATGCGGCGATAACCCGATTGCGGCCATTGCGCTTGGCTTCGTACATGGCCCGATCGGCCTCGCGCAGCAGGGTTTCAAGATCGCTTATCGCCGGCCCGAGCGTGCCGACGCCAATCGACGCCTGCAATGGCACGGGCCATCCGCTGACCATGAAATCCGAATTGGACAAGCGCTCTCGCAACCGTTCTGCCAATGCGAGGGCAGCGGCTTCATTCGCATCGGGCAGGATCATTACGAACTCCTCCCCACCGATGCGGGCGATGACATCGGCTTCGCGCTTGACCGCTGCGAGCAGTTCAACAAACCGACACAAGGCCAGATCACCGGCCTCGTGGCCGAACTGGTCATTGATGCGTTTGAAATGATCAATATCGAGGATCAGCAGCGATAGCGGTCTGCCGTGACGTTTGCTCGCGGCGATCGCCTTGTTTGCATAGTCGGTCATCGTACGTCGGTTGAACACGCCGGTCAGTGGATCCAGCGTGGCGAGGCGCGCGAGATCCTTGTTCATGCGTTCGCCGCACATCAGCAAAAATCCTGATGTCGCGATCACCGGCATCAACGAGGCATAAGTGAAGACTATTCCCTGCATGGCCGAGGTGCTGGTCAGCAGGATCATATTGGAGCCGGGCGTCGTCACCATGCGCGCGATCATGACCAGAATCGCCACGCCAAACATGATTGCGACGAGATGTTCGGGGCGTGTGATCGGCTCCTTCTTGCTGTAAATCGCCGAGACACCGAACACGGCAAGCACAGCGATGACCAGCGAAATGAAAACAGTCCGTGCAAGAATACTTGGCCAGATATAGGTCAGCAGAATTTCAAAGAAAAGTGTAATTACCCCAATAGCAAAGAAGACCAGGCTTCGATCAGGGGCGCGGCTGTATTCGCGAATCGCCTGGATAAGATGCGCGTAGGCAATGATCAGCAAGACATTGGCCACCACGATCGTAAGCCAATCGGGTACCAGATCTCTCACCGCCAAGAGACCATAGGCGAACGGCTGGATCAGCAAGCCGCGAACCCACAAGCGAATCGGGTGCTGCAGATTGCGCGGATAGCCTGTCGCCGTGTAGGCCAGTGCGAGCCCGATGATCAAGGTCATCGTCGCGGTCAACTGCATGGCGGTCGAAACGTGAAATTCCATGACTTTACAATTGCTTGGGTAAAGGGTCTAAGCAACTTTCGAGCCAAGCCTTCCGGAGACGAACGATCGGTCGACGAGCGAACGATTGGATGAACCTCATGCGGGTGCCTTGTGGGCGCGCGACACGCAATCGGCTGCCGAGCGCTTTGATCTACAACGAGGAGCACGTTGCGAATTGGTTGGCAGTGGAGCAAATCGTTTTGAACAGGCGGTTAAGGGCTGGATCGAACCATACCCAGAGATCAGGCCACCCGCCTGCGTGCAAGACCAACGGCCACCTAGATCATCGGCGCGCCAGGCCCGCGCTCAAGTTGATCCATGGCAGCACCCTTGCACCCGCCACGCACGACCCAACCTCATCGCGATGGACATCGCACCCCCGACTCCCGATCCCGGCAGCGCCGCGGTCAAATTCGATCGCGAGCGCATCAACTACGCGGTTTTCAGCGCGGCAATCCTGCTGCTCGGCATCTGGCTGGTCTGGCTCGGAAGCTGGCTGCTTGGCTGGTCGATGAATGATCTCGGCATCGAACCACGGCATCTGCACGGTCTGATCGGAATCCTGAGCGCACCGCTCGCGCACGCCTCGTTCGAACACTTGATGTCAAACACGCTGCCATTGGCGCTGCTGGCTACGCTGACCCTCTATGCCTATCCCCGCGCGGCCCAGTGGGCGCTGCCGATGATCTGGGTGATGTCGGGGCTCGGCGTCTGGTTGTTTGCGCGCGATTCCGTTCACGTCGGCATGAGCGGCATCAATCACGGGCTCATGTTTTTTCTGTTCCTGACCGGCTTGTTGCGCCGAGATCGACTTGGCGTCGCGATCTCTCTGGTCGTTTTATTTTTCTACGGCGGCATGGTGCTGACCGTGCTGCCGCGCGAGCAAAATATCTCGTTTGAGTACCACCTGGCGGGTGCCGTCTCGGGCGCACTGGCTGCGATTCTGCTTTTCAGGCTTGATCCGAAGCCGCTGCGCAAACGCTACAGCTGGGAAGACGAGGAGGAAGAGGAGCAAGCCGCGTTCGATGCCGAGCTCGAATTGCCACGGCCGCACGACGTAAAGGTGCTATGGCAGCGCGAACCCGAATCCACGGAAAGCGCGCGCATCCTCAACTTCCCGATCCGCGTTGACGACAAGGACGGATCACGACACACCTTGCACTGACTGTCCCGGCTTCAGCCGATCGCGATTGGCAGCGCACGCGTTTGCTTGACCGTGCGCAGCACGAAACTCGAATTGACGTCGGCGACACCGCTTCCGTTGAGCAATCGGTCGAGCAGGAATCGCGAAAAATGCTCAAGATCGCTGACCACGATGTGCAGCAGATAGTCCATCTCTCCCGTCAGTGCATGGCAGGCGATCACCTCACTCCAGCTCTGCACGCTGTCGACAAAGTGCTGGACTGCTTCGCTGCCATGCTTCTCCAGCTGCACGCGCACAAATGCCTGCAATCCCAGCCCGACGGCCTGCGGATCGACCAAGGCTGCGTAACCCGAGATGACCCCATCGGCTTCGAGTTTCTGGATCCGGCGCAAGCAGGCCGATGCCGAAAGATTCACCGATTCGGCGATTTCTGCATTCGTTGCACGGCCGTTGCGCTGCAGCAAGGTGAGGATGCGTAGATCGGTTCGATCGAGGGAGTTCGCCATGGATTTGCTTGTTTATTGCGTAAAATTGATGATCGGCGCAACAAATATGCGCCGAGACTGCGCTGTCTGGCAAGATCGCAAGCATATTGCGTGCTCGACTCGATAGCATGGGAGGTCGCAACCAACGGATTGAAAGCATGTCTGCCGAACCGCGCCGCGTCGAAAATCAGTTGACCGACAAAGGCTATGTGCCGGTCTACACGACCGCCATCGTCGATCAGCCCTGGGACAGCTACACCAAGGAAGATCACGCCACCTGGTCGACCCTGTTCAACCGCCAGCGCGAGATTCTCAAGGGACGCGCCTGCGCCGAGTTCATCGAGAACCAGGGGCGCTTCGGCATGTCGGCCGACGAGATCCCGCGGTTTGAAGAAATCAATGAGCTGCTCGCCAAGACGACCGGCTGGAAACTGATCGGCGTCGAAGGCCTGCTGCCAGAACTCGATTTCTTCGAACATCTGGCCAACCGGCGCTTTCCGGTGACTTGGTGGATCCGCCGACCGGATCAGATCGACTACATCGCCGAACCAGACATGTTCCACGATCTGTTCGGGCATGTTCCTCTTTTGCTTAATCCAGTGTTTGCCGATTATATGGCGGCTTATGGCCGCGGTGGCGTAAAGGCGCATGGAGTCAGCGCCGAGGCGCTCGTCAACCTGACCCGGCTCTACTGGTACACGGTCGAGTTCGGTCTGATCCGCCAGAACGGCGAACTGCGAATTTATGGTTCAGGCATCGTCTCCTCGAAAGGCGAGTCGATTCACTGCCTTGAATCGGCTTCACCGAACCGCATCGGTTTCGATCTCGAGCGAATCATGCGTACGCGTTATCGCATCGATACGTTCCAGAAAACCTATTTTGTCATCGACAGCTTCGACCAGTTGATGGATGCGACACGCCCTGACTTTGTGCCGATTTACGGGCGATTGGCCGAGCAGGGTTCGATTCCTGCAGGCAATGTGCTAGATGCTGATGCCGTGTTCAATCGCGGCAGCGGGGAAGGCTGGGCGACGGATGCGGATGCATGATTGCGCGTGCTGTGCCATCGCTTGAGTCGGAACCACGCGACTGCGAAAACCAGAAAGGCTTGCCCACACGCGCGTCCCGGAATTCCATGAAATCAGTGATCTGCACATTCGCGTTTGGTATGTTGATTGCGCAGCATGCCAATGCCGAGGTCGTCGAAAGTTCGGTAGATCATTTCCTGATCGGATTTTCCGCGCAGGTCGAAGCCCCGCCGGTGAAGGTCTACCTCGCAATGACCGACGTCGCGCGCTGGTGGAGTGACGAGCAAACCTGGTCGGGCAAGGCAGGAAATCTCAGCCTGAAGCCCGAGGCCGGCGGCTGCTTCTGCGAACGCTGGGCCAACGGCAGTGGCGAACATGGCCGGGTGATCCTGGCAATCAAGAACGAGATGCTGCGCCTTGATACGGCGCTAGGGCCTCTTCAGGAATTCGCCTTGAACGGTATTCTGACCTTCAAGCTACAGCCCGCAGAGAGCGGCACTACACGCCTTGATGTCGACTACCGCGTCAACGGCTCAAGTACGAGCGGCCTCGACCGGCTTGCGCCCACCGTCGATGACGCACTCGCCGACCAGGTTGATCGTCTGCTGCGCACCATCGATACCGGAAATCCCGATGAAGCGGTTCCCACCGAGTCCGAGGACCCGCTCAGCAAGCGCGCGGCTCGCGCGGAACTGATCGAACAGTGGGCCAAGCAGGCGGCTGCCGAGAAGGCGGAAAAGAAGGGCTCGAAGCCGATATCCCCAGCGAAACATTGAGCGCGGGCGTCACGCGGAAGCTCTGCTCGATGCCCGCCTGCTCGGTAAAATAGCGTGCGGTGATTTTTTCCCAAACGCTCCATCAATTTCCGACAGCTTGCGGGAACGTTTTGGGGCGCACCCGAAAAACGGATATTTCTTTATCGTAATCCTCTAATCCGTCACTTCTGACTTTTGTTGCTTCTTGTCATCCGCTGCTGTCTTGCTCTCGGCAATGAACCGGCGAATCTGCTCGTCGAGCACGTTCAGCGGCACTGAACCTTGCGCGAGCACAGCGTCGTGAAAGGCGCGAATATCAAAATCGGCACCCAGCGCTTTCTCAGCTTCAGCGCGCAACGCCACAATGCGGATTTCACCGAGCTTGTAACTCAATGCTTGCGCAGGCCACGAAATATAGCGATCAACCTCGGTGGTGATTTCATGCTCGCTGAGTGCGGTGTGATCGCGCAGGTAGGCGAGCGCCTTCTCGCGGCTCCAACCCTTGTGATGGACGCCGGTATCGATGACCAGTCGGCAGGCGCGCCACATCTCATAGGTCAGTCGGCCGAAGTTTTCGTAAGGCGTTGTGTAGATGCCCATATCGATGCCGAGCTTCTCGGAGTACAACCCCCAACCTTCGCCATAGGCCGAGATGTAGCTGTTGCGCCGGAACGCCTGTTGCGCGCTCTGCTCGTTGACCAGCGAACCCTGAAACGAATGGCCTGGCGCCGATTCATGCAGGGTCAGGGCGGGCAGGTTGTATAGCGGTCGCGAAGGAAGATCGTAGGTGTTGAGCCAATACGTCGACGCGCCGCCGCGACCGGCCGTCCAGAACGGCGCGATATCGGCCGGCACGGGCTCGATGCCGAAGCGCCCGCGCGGGATCAAACCGAAAAAGCGCGAAAGTTTGGCGTCGACGCGCTTGGCAATCCATGCCGCGCGCATTAGAAGTTCTTCGGGCGTCTTCGCGTAGAACTGCGGATCAGTGCGCAGGAAGGTGAGAAATTCAGCGAAGCTGCCTTCGAATTTCGCCTCCTTCATCGTCTCCAGCATTTCCTTGTGGATGCGATCGACTTCATCGAGCCCGATCTTGTGGATTTGTTCCGCAGTCAAATCGAGCGTGGTGTATTCGCGGATCTGCTGGCGATACCACGCCTTGCCATTCGGCATGGATTCCGCAGCCAGCGATTTGCGCGCCTTGGTCATGTACTGCTTGCGGAAGAAATCGAGCAAGCTCACGTAGGCTGGAATGACCCGCTCGCGGATTGCCGCAAGACCCTCGGCGCGCAGCTGCTCCTGGCGCTCGACCGGGATCGATGCAGGCAAATCCTTGAGCGGCTTGTAGAACTCGCTGTCGGAAGGATTGCCGAGGTCGGCCACGGCGGCGATTGATGCATCTCGGCCAGGCAACACCGCGCGTGGCACGCTGAAGCCGCGCTTGAGACCGGAGCGCATATTGACGACCTGCTCGTCGAAATAGCGCGGTATATCCCTGAGCCGCGCGATGTAATCTTCGATCTCATCGACTGTACGCAGCGGCTCGCGCGTCATGAAACCGAGGTTCGACCAGAACGACGAATCGGAGTTGAACGGCATCTCGTAGTCGGCGAAGCGAATGCCGGCGGCAAAGTTCTCGATCTGCGGTCGGTACACCGCGTAGTTGATCTGCTCGGCTGCCGATAGCTCGCTCTTCGGCACGCCATCGAGCTGCTTCAAGACGTCGCTCCAGACGTTCAGACGTTGCTTCTGTGTTGCCGCGTCGACGTGAGTGAGATGGTCGATCCGAGTGTGATCGCTCTTGTCTTCGTCGATGCCCGGGAACTGCAGCTTGCGCCATTCCCACTCCTTCTCGTAGATCGCCTTGAACTGTTGATCGGCTGACGAGGCGGCGGGCTGATCCGCGCGCGCCGATGCAACGAGTGCCATGCAAAAGCCAAGGCCGAGCAGGCCTCGCGAAAAAACCGTCATGTTCAATCCCCGCATCGACATCAACGTGAATCATCGCATGCCTTCGCGGCGCTTCAAGTGAGGATTGGCACAGGTGCTTGCACAAATCGCGTTCGATCCTGCCAGCCGCATTCCTGCAGGAACCGCCTTCAGGCGCTTGTCCCCTCATTGGGGGCGATGGCCTTGTTCCGGAATAACGGAAGCATCGCGGCTGAAGCCGCTTCCTACAAAGAGCGTTTGATCCAGGCAGGCTGGGTATCAACGGATGACGTTTCCCGCCGCTATTGCTCGGTTCTTGTCAGAGCTGCCAGCCGTGGCGCTGACAGCGAAATAGTGCTGCATAAAGCGGATCAGCCATCCGCCGAAGTAACCTGCGAAGAGTCCCGACACGCCCATATCGATCTGCATGATCGAGTGCTGATCGGGATGAAACGCGGCGGCAATATTCAACCCGTAGTGCGCAGCAAACACGATGAGATTGCGCAGCAGGGGTATCGCACTGGCGGGCCGCATCACCCGACCGAGCTCACTATCGATAACCAGCGTGTTCCTTCGCAGCAGACCCAGCACGACGCCAAAACCAGCGGCCATCAACCAAGGCGAAAAGCTTGCCGCCGAGCCCGTGTTGTGCAGTACCAAACCAACAAATCCCCAAACGATAAAGACCATCGGTGTGAGCCACACGCGATGAATCGATACCCAGCGCGCGTGCAACTGACACACGCCAAGCCAGAGCAGCAGGGCGAATATCGCATACGCCCAGGCTGGGGTATTCAGTAAAATTTGTACGATCATGATGCTGTGACCTCATGCCAGACAGGAATTGGGCGAGTGCTAAGTCGAAGACAATCGGAGCAATGCGATCATGTGAGCCCGAGACTCGATCGACCAGATGCCGGCGGTCATCGATTCGACCTGCCGGAAGTCACCAGTTGCCGCGAATGGCTTGAGTAGCGGCGCCGATCGGTCGATGCTGTATCCCTCGAATCAGGAATGCCCGCATGGCCGTTGCGACCCGTTGGCGAAATTTGCTTGAGCCGCTCTGCCTGTCCGGTATCGTTACCTGGGCTGCTGTCGCCAGCGGAATGCTCGGTCGCGCCCACCCCGCTCAGAGACTGCTGATTGCATTCCTGCTGCTTGCATTCCTCGCCTTCTTCATCGCGTGCATGGTTTGCGAGGATGCAACGCCACGGCTACGCCTGCCATTGATCGCGATCCAGGGCGTGATCGGATTGCTGATCTGCATGCTTGATCGCGAAGGCTTTGCTCCGGTTCTGCTGGTGATCGCAATGGCGCAACTGGCGACGCAATTGCCAGGCCGCGTATTCGCGATCGCCGTGCTCGTGCTCAATGTGATTCTCTTCGTGATATTCCGGAATTTCTGGCAAAGCGACGTGCCGTTGACCTTGACGATGGTTTACGCGGGATTCCAGGTATTCGCGGCGACCACGGCGATCTATGCGAAACGCGCAGAGTCCACGCGCGATGACCTCGCTCAGGTCAATGCCCATCTGCTGGCGACACTATCGCTACTTGAGGAGAGTGCACGTGATCGCGAGCGCCTGCGCCTTGCGCGCGAGTTGCACGATGTCGCCGGACACAAACTTACCGCGCTCAAGCTCCAGCTCGCCATGCTCGCCCGCGATCCAGCCGGTGCGCCTCCTGCAGTAAAAATCGCGGCGAGTCTCGCCGATGAATTGCTTGGCGACATTCGTGGCGTCGTCGGCCAGATGCGCCAGAACGATGGTCTCGATCTGCGTCGAGCGATCGAGGAGTTGGCCGCTCCGATACCGAGACCAAAAGTCCATCTCGACCTTTCCGAAGACACGCGCGTCGACAACATCAGTCAGGCACAGGTCTTGTTGCGCGTGGCTCAGGAAGGCCTGACCAACGCTGCGCGGCACTCTGCGGCAGAGAATGTCTGGCTGCGCCTGGCTCGGGATGGCAATCGTCTCGTACTTGAGATTCGCGATGATGGTCGCGGCGCAAAAAGCCTGCGCATGGGCAACGGCCTCAGCGGCATGTGCGAACGCCTCGACGATATCGGCGGCGGTATCGAGTTCAACAGCAGCAAGGGATTTCGCTTGAACGCGTGGGTGCCTGCAACGTGATGGCATCACTGCGCATCGCGCTGGCCGATGATCAGGCATTGGTCCGCGCGGGTCTCAAGGCGTTGCTGGAAAGCTTCGGTGATCTGGTGGTTGTCATCGAGGCAAGCGACGGTGGTGCGCTGATCGAGGCTTTGAAGGCTATCCCGGCGGACGTCATTCTTTCCGACATCCGCATGGCCGGAACCTCGGGGCCGGACGCCTTGCGTCAGTTGCGAGCCTCGGGTGACGCGACCCCGGCGATCCTGCTGACCACGTTCGATGACAGCGCGCTGCTGCTCGAAGCCGTCGAAGCCGGCGCGCAGGGTTTCCTGCTCAAGGATGCCGCGCCTGAAGATCTTCATGATGCGATCGTTGCTGTCGCGCGCGGTGAGTCGTTGTTGCAACCGGTGGCCACTGATCCTGTCCGTGCGCGTTACGCGTATCGCGAGAAGGAAGCGCCGAAAGCGAACTTCAGCGAGCGCGAGGTCGCCATCTTGCGCCTGCTCGCAGGTGGCTACTCGAACAAGGAAATCGCACGCTCCATCCATCTCGCCGAAGGCACGATCAAGAACTACGTTTCGGATATTCTCGATAAACTCGAAACCCGCGATCGCACGCGTGCCGTTCTGAAGGCCATCACGTTGCGAATTATCTAGCCAAGATCCTGCACCGAGTCGGCGCCGACCGATTTCAGATAGGCATCGAATCCGCGCTCTGCCAAAGCCGAACAACGCTCGTTGGTGGGGAGAAGTTCGGTTATGCGATCGGGGCGAAAGTTACGGAAATCCGAACGCAGGCGACACCAAGTACCGAGCGTCCATGCGCCGCCCCAAAATGCAAGACACAAAGGCTCAACCTCGCGCAGGCTCGACTTTCCAGTTTCATCGCGATAGTTGAGCTGCACCACCTGACGCTGCTCGATCGCTTCGTGCAACTGATCAATCAACATGCGCGGCGTCGACCAGCCGCCTGGTGCAAAGATGCGCGAGCGCTTCGAGCGCGCCCTCAGTTCGTCGGGCAACACGGCCTCGATTTTTGTCAGCGCGGCATGCGCGGCCGTGGCGAGTCGCGTCCCGGCGAAGGCGCGCACAAACCGCGTACCCACGACGAGTGCTTCAAGTTCTTCGGCAGTGAACATCAGTGGCGGAATATCCGAGCCCTTGCGCAGCAGATAGCCGACCCCGGCCTCTCCTTCGATAGCAACGCCCGACAATTGCAGGTCGGCCACATCGCGATAAATCGTGCGCAAGGAAACCGCAAGGGAGTCGGCAAGCCGTCGCGCCGGAAGCGCCGTGCGACGACCTTGCAATGAATGAATGATCAGGAAGAGGCGGTCGGCGCGGCGCATGCCCGAATCATCTCGCGTTGCCTGCCTGACGCCAACCGCTTTTTCTCATGCAGCGATCAGCTATTGAGGCGACCAAAGACCGACACGATTGCCTTCGCTGTCGAGAAACTGCGCGAAGAAACCCATGTCACCAGGCAGCGCGGTGCACGGCACGATCGTGTCGCCGCCTTGCGCGATGGCCCGTTCAAGCACCGGGCGCAGATCATCGACGCTGAGATAGATCACACAGCCTTGCACGGATGGCTCACCATCCTCGGTGCGGATCAGGCAACCGCTGGTGTTCGGCTTTCCACCATAGGGGAACACCGCCATCGATGAGCCGCCCATGTTCTCGCGTTGCAGTTTGACGTCGAGTACGGTTTCGTAAAAGCGTTGGGCACGATCGAGATCAATGGTCGCGATTTCGAACCAGGCGGGAACATTCGGATTGAGCATGGGACTTCCTTCGGGGCTGGTGCGTGATTGCACGCTGCCCACGATAGTCAGCCCCTGCTGACAGCGTGTTGTCAGCAGACATCCCTGGCGACCTTGGCGAACATCGGTTGATGGTTTGGCAAAAACCGAAAAGTATGGTCGCAAAGAAACCCCGCTAGTCTTCCCTGCACAAGCAGGGAACCAGTGCCCTGTTTTTGGACCACAGGCCGTGAAGCGGCGCAGGGTCGACGAAACGTCGGGAGCCGAGTGGAGTCTGGGCATTGATGACGCGCGATGAAGAAGCCTGCTCCGAATAGGCAAAGCCACTGACGCAAACTGTGCAGCGTCGCGCCCGTCCTGCGCTTGTCGAAGCGCAGGGACGACGAGGATCAGGTGGAATCTCGGTACTCGATCAATGCGATCGCTTCGATCCGCAACCGTCCAATCCACTATTGCACAGTGATATCGCCGCTCACGCGCTTCCATTCGGCGAGTGTCGTATCGACCAACGTCGAGAGCTTTTCGTAGGCAGCGCGGGAGTCCGCCGAAGGCATTGCATCGGCACCATCAATGGCGTTGCGCAGTTGGCCGAGTGCGTAGCCGAGCCAAACCAGACTCTGTGTTGATTTTGGTGGAACCGACCAAGCATTGAACGGGTTGGTTGCCGGGGTGCTGCCAGTGATTGCATTGAGTCGGATCTCGCTGGCCTCTAGCTTCTTTCGGCTGCTTGCGTCGGTCGTAGCTGCACGCTTTTCAGTCAACTTCTTGCGCATCGCGGCGGCTTCTTCGCTGGCCTTGCCGATGCGTGCCTGCAGCGCTTCGACTTTGAAGGCCAGATCGAAAGCAGCCTTGTAGTCATCCGCTGGCAATTTGATGCGTGGATCAGCCGCTACCGTGAACGCTTGGCTGTAGTGCTTGCCATCCACGGTCAACTCGGCGCTGTAGCGACCCGGCGGCGCCCAGATGCCGTCGGCGTAGGGATCTGACGTATCGGTGACGGATCGGTAGTGAAGCGTCCAGTTGAATCGATGCGTGCCCTTCGAAGCTGAAAGTGGCTTCGTCTGCTCGATCCATTCGGGCGCCGATCCGATCTTTGTCAGATCGACCGCCTGCGGAATATCGGAACTTTTCCACTGGCGTACGAGTTTTCCGTTGGCATCCATGATCGCAAGCTCGATCGGTGATGCTGCAGCCGTACCGAGGCGATAATCGATCTGCGCGCCACTTTTTGGATTGGCTGCCATCGGCTCATCCTTGGGCAGTGGCGTGCCGGTGAATTCGACTTCGCGGTAGCGGATCGCGGTGGCCGGTTCAAACAACCGCGTCGCCGATGAGGACCCTGCATCGAGCTGACGAAGTGCGCTGATATTGTCGAGGATCCAGATGCCGCGTCCGTGCGTGCCGATGACCAGATCATCGCCATGCACATCGATGTCGCGAACCGAGGTGCGCGGAAGATTCTTCTGCAAGCTCTGCCAGTGCGCGCCGTCGTCGAAGGAAACATACATCCCGAGTTCGGTGGCGGCGTAGAGCAATCCCTTGCGCTTCGGATCCTCGCGCACGGCGTTGACGAAGTCGCCGTCGCGGATGCCGTTGACGATCAACTGCCAGCTCTTGCCGGCATCGCTTGTGCGATAGATATAGGGTTTGCGATCTTCAATGCGGTGCCGGTCGATAGAGACATAGGCGACATCGGCGTCGAAATGCGACGGTTCGATGATGCCCACCTTCGACCACGCGGTCAGCATCTTCGGTGTCACATTGTTCCAAAGTTCGCCCGCATTATCGGTGCGCCAGACCAGGCCGTCATCGGTGCCGGCCCAGATACGCTGATCCTTGATCGGTGACGAGGCAATCGCATAAACCACCCCGCGGCGCGGCCCGTTGCCGAGGTTG
>JBBQTY010000097.1:0-15314 GCA_038234445.1 Lysobacterales bacterium | reverse complement strand
TGTTGCTATGGCAATTGAAGGTTACTGGCAAACATCAACCTTGAGGTTGTCGATGAAGAAGCCAGTGGGTGTATCTCCGACCGAGTTCGAATCCGAGACTGCGCGGAAGCGTATTTGAACGGACTGTCCCGCATAGCTTGCAAGGTCGACTATCGACTGCTTGCCGCCAGCCGGAACAGGGAGCGTCTTGTGGCACCAGCCCAACTCACCCGCATTCGCTTCACCTGCCGAGACCGCACCGTCATACGGATCGGTGAACAGGCTGCTGTTCTCGAGATAGAGGAACGGGCCGGCGCCGGATTTGACGTCGATCGTGCCGTTATCCCAGCAACCGTTTGGACCGTCTGTCTCGAAGCTGTGATACGTGTCGTAGGTCAGGAACACTGCTTGAGCGGAACCCGGGATCGCAACACTCGGCGAAATCAGACCGCGATCACTGGTAGTCGCGTTGTTCGTAATGCCGAAGACCGTCGTGCTAAGGCCCGTGCCAGCAACAGCCGCCGCCTGCGTCCAGTTGGCTGCACCGCTACCGTCAGTTGTCCATCCAGCGGCGGGAATCGTCTGGAAATCACTGCTGTAAACGGTCGAGCGAACTGTGCCGCCTGGGCATTGGCCAATAAGGCCGGTGGTAAAGCTGAATACAGTCGAGGTTGCGCCGTTGCCGCAATAGTTCGTCGGCGTAACACGCCAGAAATATTGGGTTGATTCCGTGAGGATCTCGCTGACCTTGTAGCTCGTTGTGCTAACCGTAGCGCTGCGTACGATATTGCTGAAGGCCGGATCGGTTGCAACTTCAACCTTGTAGGAAAGCGCTCCGGGCGAAGCATTCCAAGTCAACGTCGGCAACACGCTCACTCCGCTGGCGTTGTTGCCCGGAGCAGACAGCGATGGTGCCCCGGAAGCGCTGGACGATACACCGAGCTCCAATTCGAGAATTCGATTCAAAGCACCGCTGACTCCTTGAATGCCGAAAGCATATTCGCCGCTGGCACGTGTCGCGCCGCCAGCAAGCGTCAGTACGCTCGAACCGGGTGCGTTGATTGGATTAACCGAAAAAGCGGCCGTGGTGCCCGGCGGAACACCAATTCCGGAAAGCGCAACCGGACCGGTAAATCCATTGAGTACACCTGCACGCAAATTCCAGGTTGGATTGCTAGCTGTGCTTCCACAAATTTCGACGCGCTTGGGCGATTCAGCAACCATCTGGAAGTCCGGCGATCCGCAGTCCGGGAACTTGAACGAACAGATTCGCGTGCTGAAATTGCGAGTCGAGGAGGTCGCGTAGTACTCGGTTGTGAAATAGAACGTGCATTGGTCGACTGGATCGACGCTCATCGACGAGTAGTCGCCCCATCGTTGGGCGGAATCCGTCTGTGCGCCATTGGCGATGCCGGCGGTACAGGTTTGTTCTGCGCGCAGGATGCCGGGCGGATCGTTTGTGCGTCGCGCCGTGTACTGGACTTGCGGATTGAGAGTGGCGTTGGATTTCGAAAAGCCAAGGCCGATGTTGCCGCTGCCATCGACGGCAATGCCACCCATCCAGCGATAATCGGCGTCAGGCGCGTAGATGCCGCTGTCGACTTGCTTTTTGGTCATTGCCGAACGGGTGATGATCACCGGCAATGGAGTGCCGTCAAAGCCATCGCCGAAAATACGATCGCTGCCCGGTTCCAGATTGAACTGTACCCACTTGATACCTGCCTGAAGCTGACTTCCCTGGGCGACATGGTTCAGAACCAGCGAGATACGAGTCGGCGCATCCGCCGAGAATGCGCGCGCGGTGGCTCGGTACATCGTGTTCGAACCGAAGGAATCGAGATAGTTGGCCGCACCAGCTGGCGTCGGGACTTGATCGAAGAACGGAAAGAACGGACTCGAAGCCACGGTGTTGGGAGCGGAAATTGTCGTACTGGCGGGCGTGGTCCAATCCAGACACATGTCCCAGAAACGGTAGTTGCCGGCCGAGAAATCGAAATGAACGAAGGCAGGACAGGCCCCGCCTGGCGCCTTGTTCGAGCCGATCAGATGAATCGCCTGAACGCCATAGGCGTCAAATCCGGCGAAGCGAACCATCGCGGCGCTCGGGTCGCCGGCAATCATCTTGTCGCGTTGCATCGCAATCAGCGACGCGCCAAGAAAGCTGGAAGCAGCGTCGAACTCATGTGTGGTCAGCAAATAGGCGTCCTGGCCGCCGGTCTCTTCAGTCCAGATACCCATATGCGGGTAGTCGCCAAAATTTGGCCAGTTAAACTCGTAGCGGTAGTAGGCGCCAAGTGGATCGAGGTTACCGAGACCGCGACGCATTGTGCGAACGGTGCGGATGTGACGAACTGGCTCATTACCCAGCGCTGGGCCTGCGCATCCCACAGCGCCAGCGGGTCTCCCGCATTGGTCGTCTGGCATTTGCCACCAAATCCAGCGAAGAATGAATTGCCGGCCGTCGGAGCTTGCACAACCGCACCTGTGGTCTTGTTGTAGATGGCCCATTTGTTGTTGACCCACTGAATGTAGTGGAGGTCGCTTACGTCGCCATTGGTATCGGGCGGAATGCAGCCACCGCAAGCGGTTGGATTGCCGATGCCGTTGAAGCTGACGCCAAGCGTCGGAGCGGGCGTTCCGCTCGGCGCAGTCTGCACATTGGAGTAGTCAGGTATCGCCCATGTATTCACCGGATGACCCGGCTTGATCAGGATATTGGGGATCAAGCCTGATTCATTTTCAGGAACGGTTGGCACATTTGGGAGGTCGCGGATGATGTCGCGCATCGGTGGCGATACATCGAAACGGGTAGCGTGCATGATTTCAGGGGTAATCGAGGCCGCTTGAGCCCCGGACGCGAAAAGTGCCGCGACCGCCAGTGTAATCAATCCTAATCGCAAGAACATGTTGTGTTTTCCTATTCAATCGTCTGGTTGCAATTGCGTTTCAACGAGGGTGTGCAGGCCGCCTCGTTGTCGGACTCACGATCGTCCGGATCAGTGACTTTGCGCGTCGGTTCTCACATCCTTTTGATCGATTTCACGCAGTTTCCTGTTGAGAAATTGGTGTGTAGCTGAATTTGGATCTGACTCCCCGAGCGCTGTCCCGAACGCCGACTCTCTGCGTTCGGGATAGAGTGAATCAAGCAGAGTGGACGCGCGCTCAAGATAAAGTTGATGGCTACTACGCAGCCATCGAACCAATGACTGAAAAGGAATCTGGATTTTCCGCGCGCTGGCTTCGTCAAAGCTAAGAAGGATCAGCCCTGTATGATCCTCAGCCCTAGAAGGGTATCCGTCCACAGGCGTAATTTCCAGTATCTTGTTGATTGCCTCTCCGGCCCAGCCGCCAAAATCATCGGGGCGGTCCGCAGCGGCGGTAATCAGCAATGATCGCGTGGTGGGATTGATGTGTTCGTTGAGGGCAGCTTCGCGAAGGATGATCTTGTCCTTCCCGCTCAGCTTGTCGCTCATTTCGGAGTCGAGCGCTAGTTGCGCGGCGGCAAGGCGCTGCAGTCGAGGCTCGTTGCCGTCGAAAGTCTTCAGCAGGATCTGGCGCAGCTTGGTCGATTCGCGTCCGCGTTCAGTCGCGGCAATATCTAGAATCTTGCGCAGTTCAGGCGAATCGAGAAATAGTGCGGGATCAAGACCGCTGCTCGAAATCACCACGGTGTCTTTGCGCGAAGGCGTGATCCCGGCCGGATACTGTTTGTCGTTTTGAAAAGTGGTGTAGCCGACGATGTAGTGCTCGCCGAGTTTTGCGTTTTCAAAGGCGCGCGTCGTGATCGCCGCATCGACATGATCGGGTACGCCCGAGGTGTTGCCGAAAACGTGCAGACGCTTGAATACGAGTCGGCCAGCCGGGTTGATTTCGACCAGTTCCCCGCTGATCAGTCGCGCATCCGCTGAATACAGACGTTCCAGCGGCGGCGTGGCCGGATCTGCGTGTGCAAGTGTTGCGAGTGCCGAAAGCGAGGTGCCGAGAAAAACCTTGAGCAGACGAGCGAGTGTGCAGGAAGCTTGACGAGTGTGCATGCGCGATTCCGAAATAAGCGATGTGCCAGCTCCCATCTCGACGGGAAGCTAGCAGCACAGCCTAGAGCATGCATCGCCATGAGGAAACCCGACTCGTCTGAGAGTCGGATTTCTCAACGATCATTTCAGCTTGGCGTCAGCGCGCAGCACGTCAGCCTTGTCGGTCTTTTCCCACGAGAAGGTGGTGAATGACGAGCCATCGGCTAGCCTGACCAGTTCCGGGGTACGTCCAAAGTGTCCATAGCTGGCCGTGCGTTGGTACATCGGGTGGACCAGATCAAGCATCTTGATGATGCCGTACGGGCGCAGATCGAAATGCTTGCGGATCAGCTTCTCGATTTTCTCATCGCTGATCTTGCCGGTGCCGAACGTGGTCACCGAGATTGAAGTCGGTTCCGCTACGCCGATCGCGTAGCTGACCTGCACTTCGCAGCGATCGGCAATGCCGGCAGCAACGATGTTCTTGGCCACATAGCGCGCAGCGTACGCAGCCGAGCGATCAACCTTCGACGGATCCTTGCCCGAAAACGCGCCGCCACCGTGACGAGCCCAGCCGCCGTAGGTGTCGACAATGATCTTGCGGCCAGTAAGGCCGCAATCGCCTACCGGGCCTCCGATGACGAACTTGCCAGTCGGATTGATGTGGTACTTGGTGCCCTTGTGCAGCCATTTTGCTGGCAGCACGGGCTTGAGAATGTGCTCGCGCACAGCCTCGATGAGATCTTTCTGCTTGACCGAAGGATCATGCTGAGTCGAAAGCACGACGGCATCGATGGCAACTGCCTTGTCGTTCTCATAGCGCAGAGTGACCTGCGACTTTGCATCCGGGCGCAGCCAGGGCAGCGGTGAGTTTTTCTTCTTGCGAACCTTGGCTTGCTGCTCGACCAGGCGATGCGCGTAGTAGATCGCCGCCGGCATGAAATCCTTCGTTTCGTTGGTGGCATAGCCGAACATCAGGCCTTGGTCACCTGCTCCTTGTTCTTCCGGCTTCTTGCGATCGACACCCTGGTTGATGTCAGGCGATTGCTTGCCGATCAGGTTGAGTACGCCGCAAGTCTCGCCATCGAATCCGACGTGCGAGCTGTTGTAGCCGATATCGAGAATGACCTTGCGCGTCAGCGTTTCCAGATCAATCCATGCGCTCGTGGTGACTTCACCGGCAACGATCGCGACGCCGGTCTTGACCATGGTTTCGCAGGCCACGCGCGCACGTTTGTCCTGCATCAGGATCGCGTCAAGCACGGCATCGGAAATCTGGTCGGCGACCTTGTCGGGATGGCCTTCGGAAACCGATTCGGAAGTGAACAGGGTGCTGCTCATAGCGACATATATCCTTCAATGCGGATGGATGGATGAATGGGGCGCGCATGATACACGGCTGCCCGGGGTTTTGCAGGGTAGCAAAGCTGAAACCCTTAGGCATTGCGCCGGCGTTCAGGCGTGAGGTTCGACTGCGGTGCGATCGGCCTCGATGCGATGGACGAAGCCGTGCCGTTCGGATTGGCCATGACCAGCGCAAGCGAACTGCAGAAGGTCGCTGCACAGGCCATCATCAATTCCGGTGCCGCATCCGGTTATCTGACCACCCGAATCAACGCGCTCGCCTCAGCGTGCGACACGAGCCCCAGCTCCACCGTTCCTGCGTTGCTCGAGGTGATCTTTGAAGACGGCTTCGAAAGCAACTGATCCATCCGAATTCAGCCGACGCCTCCGTGCACGCGTCAGCGCGGAGCGCCGCCCACACGTAACAGCGACGGCTTTTGGTACGTTCGATTCCTGATCGAACGCTTTTGGCCAGGCTGGAAGAAAAGCGTCAGCGCGCGGCGCCGACCCACAAAAGTCAAACCGATCATCTTTGTGCGGAATGTGGGCAGATCCATTTCGAACCGGATTGCCCTCCCGTTGACCCTTGTCGAGCTGTCACCATTCGATTGAGTTTTGGCCAGGCGCCTGTGTCGGCTAAACTGCGCGCCCGCGTCCTGGCGTCCCACGCTGACACGCATTCAGAACAGAATTCGATGTCCGTCATCAACGGTACCGTCCGCGCCCACGCCGACAGCCGCCTCGCGATCATTGCGAGTCGCTGGAATCCCCGCATCATCGATGTACTGATCAATGGCGCGCAGCGCGCCTTGCTCGATCATGGCGTCGCCGACGAAGCGATCGATCTGTTTCGCGTGCCCGGTGCGTGGGAAATTCCGGCCGTTGCCGCACAATTGGCGGCGTCGGGACGATACGCGGCTATCCTGACGCTCGGTTGTGTGGTGCGCGGCGATACGCGGCACTATGAGCATGTCGCCGATGGCTGTGCCGATGGATTGATGCGGGTTTCGGTCGACCATCGGATACCGATATTGAACGGTGTACTTGCGGTCGAAAAACATGCCGATGCCGAAGCGCGGGCAGGCGGCAAGCACGGTAACAAGGGTGAGGAAATCGCCCTCGCCGCACTCGAAATGATCGATCTCTGGAGAAATCTGTGAACCATCCGCACCGCCCCGAAGGCGTCGATCTTGCCGCGCGCTCGCGCTCGCGTCGACGCGCCCTGCAAGCGATCTATGCGTGGCAGGTCGGCGGCAACCGCATGATCCAGGTGATCGAGCAGTTCCGCCATGAACAGGATATGGAAATTGCTGATCTCGAGTATTTCGAGGATCTGCTGCGTGGCGTGGAGAAGCATCAGGTCGAACTGGATGCAGGTATCCGCGAATTCATCGATCGCGAAATTGCCGAGGTCGACCCGATTGAGCGCGCCGTCATGCGCATCGCGGGCTATGAAATGCGCTATCGACCCGATGTGCCATACCGCGTGATCATCAATGAGGCGCTGGAGGTGACCAAGCGCTTTGGCGCTGATCACGGGCACACGTTTGTCAATGGCGTGCTCGACAAGCTGGCCGCGCAGTGGCGTGAGGCCGAGTACCGCAGCAAGGGCCGTTGAGGCTCGGCGCGCGACCAGACGACACCATCGCCGCCATGGCCGAATTCGATCTGATTGAAATCATCAAGCAGCGTTGCTCATTGGTTCGCGCAGACGTGCGACTGGGCATTGGTGATGATGCAGCCGTGGTCAACGTTCCTGTCGAACACGATCTCGTCATTTGCACCGATACGATGGTCGCCGGTGTGCATTTCCCACTGGATACCGATCCGGTCGACATCGGCTGGAAAGCGCTGGCCGTCAATCTCAGCGATCTCGCCGCGATGGGCGCGCAACCGGCATGGGCGACATTGGCCTTGACGCTGCCGTCGGCCGATGCAGAATTCGTCGCGCGCTTTGCTGACGGTTTCGCCGAGCTTGCCGCCGAGCACAACGTTGATTTGATCGGTGGAGACACGACGCGCGGACCGCTGACGATCACGGTGACGGCGCATGGACTCGTAACGAGTGGCCGCGCCTTGCGTCGTGCGGGCGCACAAGTCGGCGATGCAGTGTTTGTCACTGGCACGCTCGGTGATGCGGCCGCTGGTTTGCGTTGCTTGCAAGATCAAAGTGCCGGATCTGTGGCTGCTTCGTCTCCACTCCAATTTCATGGCTCGCCATCCCGGCGAACGCCCGGATCCAGTGACTCTGCGCATGAAAATGCAGACGACTCGCCGGTTCATTCGCCGATTGCCGAAGATGTCCTCATCGCGCGCCTCAACCGCCCGCAGCCGCGTGTTGCCGCAGGCATCGCGTTGCGTGGTCTCGCCACTGCCTGCATCGATATTTCGGATGGCCTGCTGGCCGATCTGGCCCACATCGCCAAGGCCAGCAGTGTCGGTGTCGAGATCGGCGAAGATTGTCTGCCTGCGACACCCGAATTGTTTGATCGCTTCAATGCCGAGCGCTGTCGGCAATTTCAGTTGAGCGGGGGCGATGACTACGAACTTGCGTTCACCATAGCCGAAACAGACATCGATGCCATGCGTAATGCGATGTCGCGAACGCAGTGCCGCGTCACGCGAATCGGTCGTGTTATCGGAGACTCCGGTGTCCACGTTCTCGATCGAAATGGCGCGCGCCGCCACACGCCAGCAACAGGATGGGAGCATTTCAAATGAAGCTGGACGCACAACAGCGCCGCGCGGTACTCAGCCATCCGGCCGGCTGGATCGCGAGCGGCTTCGGCTCGGGTTTGAGTCCGTTTGCACCCGGAACCGCTGGCTCGGCAGCAGCCTTGCTGCCTTGGCTGCTGCTTCGCGATCTGTCGATGCCTTGGTCAATCGGGGTGATTGTTGCGAGCTTCCTGATTGGCATCTGGGCCTCGAATATTGTCATCGAGCGATTGCATATCAGCGATCCGGGCGTAATCGTATGGGATGAATTTGTCGGGCAGTGGATCAGTTTGCTGCCCTTGCTGATCTGGCCCGTGCACTGGGTCTGGATTGTCGCCGGCTTTTTTCTTTTTCGTATTTTTGACGTTATGAAGCCCTGGCCTTGCTCGTGGGCGGATCGAAGTGTCAAAGGCGGGTTTGGCGTGATGCTCGATGATGTGCTCGCCGGCATCTATGCGGCAATTGCGCTTGGCTCATTGATCGCGATCTTCGTCTTGCGTTGATTGCTTCGACTTGGGCATGGCCGATCTTGCCCGGGTTTCGCCACATTGCTTCGCTGAATCGTCGGTTTTGTGGCGCTCAATCTTCTCATCCAGACGAGGGGATTGATCATGCAGGCACCAGGTTGGACGCAGGGCATCACGTTCAAGGCATTGGGCGTGGGCTTTCTTGCGCTGTTGATGCTGATACCGCTGCTTTACGTGCAGGATTTGATACGCGAGCGCCAGGGACTGGAAAGTCAGGCGCGCTTGAAGATTGCTGAACGTTGGGGCGGATCGCAGATGATCGGCGGACCGATGCTCGTGGTGCCGGTACGTACACATTTGCAAAGCGACAAGGGATGGATCAGCGCGGATGAATTCCGTTATTTGCTGCCCGAGCGCCTATCGATCAAAGGTCACCTGGAATCCGGGATTCGTCAGTATGGTATCTACGCGACACCGATCTATACCGTAGGGCTGGAATTCAGCGGCCAGTTTCGCAGCGATGCCATTGCGGCTTTAAGCAACCATGGCGGTGAGCCGCAGTGGGCGCAGGCCGTGCTGAGCGTACCGGTTGCAGACGTTCGCGGAATACGCAGTCTTTCCCCACTCAATCTTGACGGTGTTGAATCCACGTTTGGGCCCGTAGCGGACACCATCGGGGGCATAGCGACGACCGAGGTGGCGTGGCCGATCGATCCGCAAGTCAGCAAAGCGACGCATGATTTTTCTTTCGACATGCGTCTCGCGGGAACCGCCGAGATGAAGTTTCTGCCGTTAGGCCGGCAAACCGATGTGACATTGTCGGGTGACTGGCCCGATCCGAGTTTTGCCGGCGCATTCCTGCCCGAGACTCATACCGAGAATGAAAAAAGCTTCAGCGCCCATTGGCAGGTTCTTGATCTCAATCGCGGCTATGGCCAACAGGGTCGGGTCGCTGATCTGAATTCCTTCGGGCTGGGGCAATCCGCATTCGGTGTCGAGCTGTTTCAACCGGTCGGCACGTATCAGCAAAACGAGCGCGCGGGCAAGTACGGCATCCTCTTCATCGCGTTGAGCTTTGTCGCATTGTTCCTGTTCGAGGCGCTCGGTCGCTGGCGCGTGCATCCGGTGCAATACCTCATGGTTGGATTGGCTTTGTGTACGTTTTATGTGGTGCTGCTGGCCTTGTCGGAGCAGGTCGGATTTGCCTGGGCATATGCGATCGCCGCCGTCGCCATGGTCTTCATCATCGCGGGTTACGCTGCTGCGGCATCACGCAGTCGACAGGCGGGAGGCACGCTTGGTGGCTTGCTTGCCCTGGTCTACGTGCTGCTTTATGGGCTTGTCATCAGCGAGCAGTATTCCCTGTTGATGGGCGCGATCGCCTTGCTCGCCGCCATTGCCAGCCTGATGTACCTGACCCGGCGTATCGATTGGTACGGCATGGGCTCGACCACGACACGCACAGGTAGAATGCCGTCATGAATATTCTCGCCATTGAAACCTCCACGGAAAATTGCTCGGTCGCCTTGAGCTGCCACGGCAAAGTCATCTCGCGCAGCGAAATCGCTCCGCGACGTCACGCCGAGTTGCTGTTGCCGATGTGCGAACAGGTGCTTGCCGAGGCGGGCGTCTCGCGACGTCAGCTCGATGCGATCGCTGTGGGTCGAGGTCCGGGCGCATTCACTGGCGTGAGACTCGCCATTTCGGCGGCACAGGGCATGGCACTCGCCTTGAACCTTCCGGTGATCCCGATATCCTCACTGGCCGCGCTGGCATTGGATGCAGCGCACGACGACAACCCGATTCTCGCCGTGATCGACGCACGCATGGGCGAGGTCTATGCGGGAGCCTTCCGCCACGACGATGACGGATTGGTTCAAGCGTTGGGCATCGAAAGCGTGGGTTCCGCGGAAACCATGCCGATTCCTGCTGGACAGCGCTGGAACGTCATCGGCAGCGGCTGGGATACCTACCCGGAGTTGATTCGAGCACGCCTAGGCTCGGCACCGGTATCGGCGCAAGGTCGCCGCTATCCGCAAGCCGCCTCGATCGTGCGACTTGCCTTTCGCGAGTTCAGCGTCGGTCACGGACTCGCACCCGAGCGTGCTCTGCCGGTCTATCTGCGTGACAAGGTGGCTTTCACGATTGAAGAACGTCAAAGGGCCACCCAAGCACACGGAGTTGCCAGCTGAGACTGCATCCGAACTGCACAAGAAACCGATTTTTGCACTCTTATGAGTGCAAGGGATTGCGGGTATCAGCGGTTTCGATACTCATGCGCAGCTACAAGGTGCTTCCCTTGATCCTTGTCGGGTATCAAAAGTATATTGTTTAGGTGTGGATGCTTGAATGAAGCCAATCGCGGCGTTCACTTGAAAGGCGTTCCAAGAAAGTTGGTTGAGCAGTCACGCTTTAAAAGCGACGGCTGCGAACCAGGCAAAACGCGCGTTCGTCGCCTTCTGCAGAAGCTGGGTCCGAATTATGGGTATTGCCGACCGTCATGTAATCCAAAACGTCCCAACCGGTTCTGTCGAGAATGCGACGGAGCCCTGGTGATGTGAAAATCCAGTAGTTGGTCGGATCATTGTTGGTCTCGCTCGGGGAGACCAGATAGGCCGATGGCACGTTCTGGAGATCAACGCGATCCTGGTTCACCCCGTCCTGACCCCCAGTTGCAGAGGATCGGTTGAATCGAGTCACTCGCGTACTGATCAACGCGTGGTGTGCGTGATGGGCGAGCTGTTCCAGGACGCCAAACGGATTCTTGAGGTGGTAGAGAATGCCGAGAAACATGGCGAGGCCATATTTTTCTCCCGGCAGTTCGAAGTGACGATCAAGATCCGCCTCATGAATTTCGACGCGCGATGACAAAGCGGTCTTGAGCAACTTCACGCCGCGGCAGCCGTTGAAGTTGGTCGGTGGAAAGTCAATGACATGCGCGTCAAACCCCAGCGACTCCAGAAAAAAAGCCGAGTCCCCGTCTGCCGCGCCAATGTCCGCAACGGGTTTGTTTCCAATAAGCGATGCCAAGTCGCGGTTTGCGCCCGTGAGCAATTTATCGATGAGGTAGAAGTTGTCTAGCGTTCCGTAGGGATACCAGCCGAACTCACTGGGATCGAGCTCTGTTTTCTTTGCGTCGAGTGACTGTTTGTAGCCCCTGGATTTCGCAAATATTTCTTTGATTGGCATGGCTGGTCATTCTCTCCAAGCACGTTGATTGCGTGATGCTGATCTAAGGCGCGGGCGCGAGTCTGATAGATATTTTGGATTTTCATGTCGATCAGTGACTGGCATCAGCCAAATACAGCCAAGTTTCGATTGGGAACCTTCGTGGTCGGCTGATATTTTGCCTTAGCTGAGTAGTTCCGGGTGGCGCCGTTGAAGCCTCGCTTTCTCGCAGTCTAGCGGTGAAGACATCATATATTTCATTCAGTTGAGTAAGTGGCCCTCGGCAAAGCAGTGGGTTCTACTCCTTGGGTTCTGACCGATTGGATACTTTGATAACGGTTTTGAGGCCGGACTGGCCGAGTGCAATGGTTTTAAGCCAATCGGTCTCGGTTGCAGCTGAGAAATCGACCATGAAATACCCGCGATCGACAACAACTTTTCCAGCAGACATCCCGCGGAGGATAGACGCGACATCCCAGGCCGCGGAAAAAGGCGGCTCCATGGGCGTCTCAAGCTTCTTCGCAGGGAGCACGATGCAGCAGATGTCCTGATCGTGCATGAAGGTGAGTAGAGCAGCGACGTTTTCCAGATACTCGGACCGGGAGTAACTGACCAACGCGAGATCCTCGTAGCGCGCCGGCAGTAAGAAAATCGCGGGCACCTCAATCAGACCGACGGCGCGCGGATGACCAGGCATGCGTTTCAGATAATTGGCGATTTCAGTAAGTCCATAGTATTCCAGTTGTCTCGCGTACGAGGATCGCATCTCTTTGAAGGGTCTTGAAAAATTTGCGTCCATGGCGCGGGTTCCAGTCACCCACGACCCACTGATAAAACTGTAGCCAGCCTGGAAAAGGACGAAGGCAGGAATGCAGGCGAGTACGCCCCTCATGAGGGTGGGGGAACGGGTAATTTGCCGATATGCCGACGCCGCTGTGAGGATGATTGCCGGAATCAAACCGAACAGGAAGTAGTTGCCGTCACCACCGCGCACCAGATAGCGGATGCCGATGGCTAGCACTGCAGCCAGTAGGGCTAGCGTGATCATCGGCATTCGTCCTGCAATTGGGCCACCGGGTACTCTGATCCTTGTGAAGAGTGCCGCACACAGTGAAATGATGGCGAACCACACCCAGACATTCCCGGTCCACGTAATTACTACATGCGGTAATACCTGCGGCCGAAAAAGTGCGTCTAGCAAAAGCTGAGGAACGTCCGCCCAGTCCTGCGGCTGAGCCCAGGCGAGGGTTCCGGCTGGCTCGCGCAGCTTGAACCCGAATGACTGCCAGAGCTTGAACAGAGGGTCCGGCCCAATGGTCGGCATTCCGGCCAACAACCAGGTTCGAGCAACTACAAAACCCACTAGGGGCAAGGTCAGCAGCGCTGTCAAGAGCCCGGTCTGAAAGGCGAAGTTTGGCTCGGAGCGTGCACGTGATTGGCGACGCCATCCGGAAAGACCCGTCAGCAGCAGGAGGGTTCCCGCGTAGGGTATGGCGGTGAGCTTCGATGCGCATGCCAATGCGGCACCGATTGCGAGCCAGCAGGCCGCATCCAAGGAAGGTTTGCGGGCGAAACTGGCTGCCGCAACCGCTGTTAGCAGGATGAAGAAGATCGCGACAACGTCAGGTTTGGGTTCTACAGCGGCGTTTGCGAATGCAGGAAGCGTTGCAATCAAGGCAAGCACTGGAAACTTCAACGCACCGCCAAGTTCGGCATCTCGCATCAACTGGCGGCTGACGATAAGCAGAAGCAGGGCGAACAGGATCGTCATACCGGAAAGCACCGAACTGTCTCCCGTGCTGCTCAGCGGCAGCAACCACATCTCATAGAGCTTGGGGTAGTAGTGGACCGGGGAGACAAGACCCAGCGGCTCGAAAATTGAATGATTCGGCACCAGCACGTGTTCGGCCTGGAGGCCGTACCAGCGATCGTCGTAACCGAGCGCAACCTTAGATCGAGCAAACAGCACCAGCAACCACGTGGCCAGAACTCCGCACCAAATGCGTACGCTCTGCGGAGACGTTCGCATGCGCTGGAGCAGGAATTGGCAAAGCGTAGGTGGACGATGCGGTCCCAGGACGGAAAGGAGTGCAAGACCCAAAGTCAGCCATCGCAATTGCTGGATCGAACCAAGATCGAGTGCCGATGCGGTCCAAGCGCACAAGCTCCAGCCGATGAATCCAGTCGTAAAAGCCTGCACATAGTCCATCGCATTGCATGGGGTAGGGCGCGCAAGCCAAAGCTGGATGCGAAACCCCAAAGCAACCATGATTTCCAGATAGGCCAAATCAATTACCAGCGCCAGGTCGAAGGCGTGGCGGCGCGCGTAAAGCGCGACAGGCACGAGTACCAGCACCAGCAGACCCCATCTGCGATTGGCGAAAAATCCACCAGCAACAAAAACGCAGAGGACCAATGCTTCGATGCCTCCCTGCCAGCTTTGCGGTTGGGCGACGTGCCAGCGGAACGGTCCCGTAACCACTAGCTCCCATGCGGGAACGAGATTCATCAGCAGCGCGCCGGCAAAGACAATAAAAAGCATGACCACCGTCTTGATAGGCACCGGTTGTGATCGAGATGATTTCAAGCGCTGGATCCTTTTTCGTCACCAGAATTTATTGGTATGAGAGCAATGCGCGGAAAGATTCAGAGTGGACAGGAAATGCGAAAAAACCCTGTTATGTGAATCCAGGTAGCCGATTAAAGGTACATTGTTAATAAAATATATCCGCCTCACGGCTCAAAGAAAAAGCATCCTTTGCACGCCTGGCCGAAAGACGCGAATGCATTCACCGCTGTCCAACAGTCAGTCAAACCAAATTCATGTGCAGCGCGACACACGAAAACGCAACAAATCGATTGGTCGTGATTTTTGAGGCGCGTTCAGACAAGGAGCGGTCAGCGCCTCAACTTTGCACGAACGACTTTCGCGAAATAGCGCAGCCGTCCCAAGAGTCCGACATGGAGCGCCGCAGTGGCACTCTCCAGCTGGGCAGTGAGGCTAGCAATATCCCGGTAGAGTCTTTGGTTGTGTTGGTCGCGTCGCTTGAGCAGCACTTGGAGTTCTTCGATATCTGCAGCGTCGATGGTCTTGCCGGGGACATAGTTGCCGGGAAGCGGGCGATCGAGGTAGATCGTCGAGTGTGTGCACGCCAATTCGTCGGCGGGCCGATCGTTTGTATATAAATATAAAGCGATCGAGCGCCGACTCAGCTCCTTTCTCGATTCGGGAAGGCCTATGCGGCTGAACCCGTGCCAGCTCGTTTCGGTGGTTTCAAAGATCACGCATCGATTGAACAGGGGGGTGATCAATTCAATCTTATTCTCGTCGGATCGAGGATCGGTATGAATTTCGAGCGAGCCTCCCCAGGCATCCTGCCATTCCGGGTTGAGGTAGACGATCAGATTCAGGCGCCGGTGCCAGTTCTCGATCGGGTGCCGGTTGAAGTCGACGTGTGGATCGAGATCCTGGCCTTCGCGGTTCTCGTGGGTCCCGCCACCGAAATAGAACGGATCATAGAGGAGATTGTCTATGCCGGTCAGTTTGCCGATCAACGCAAGGAAGGCAGCAGATTTGATCAGCTCATCGAGTTCGCGATAGCTGGGACTCAGCTCGCGGACGCGCTCG